>CAZPAS010000061.1:0-12041 GCA_964584575.1 uncultured Dehalococcoidaceae bacterium
CGGACGATACCGCCGCCGCGGAGGAAGAAAAACAGGGTGACGATGGACAGCAATAAAGATAAAATCAGCCGCCGTGAACTGCTGGAAAAGCTCTCGCCGCTGGGCAGGGTGACCCTCGACGACACGAAATGCACGGGTTGCGCCCTCTGCACCCAGGAGTGCCCCACCGGCGCGCTGGCGGTCAGGAAAGATGATAAGTCCGCAATCTACCGGCTTATTTTCAAACACGGCATCTGTGTCGCCTGCGGCAAGTGCGCGGAAATCTGCCCGGAAAATGCCTTGAAAGTGGAACGCCTCCTCGAACCCGATAATATCACCAGCGAGAGCGTCCTCTTCGAGGATGAAATCGCCCGCTGTACCAGGTGCGGCGCGCCCATCGGACCCAGGAAAATGCTGGATAAATTGCAGGCAAGAATTAAGACAGCCGGACACGCTGTAAACGAGCAGTTCGAACTCTGCCCCAAATGCAAAACCCAGACCCAGTTCGGTGAGATAATCGGAGAACATGGACACATTTCTTAGGACAATCGCAATAATTATCGAGGTGCTGATACTGGCGGCGATAACCTACGCCGTGTTCAACGGGGTACGGCTTACCGCCTTCGACCTCGGTATCAAGCCGAAGTACGGCAAAGCTGTCGTGATGGCGCTGCTGGCTATCGGTTTTATCGTCGTTATTTTCTTTATCGCCCACCTGACTTCTCTCTATCCGGCGGTATGATTATGTGGGAAAAAGGAATTTTTGAATGTCGCTAAACGAAATATTCTGGACGGACCAGCTGATTTACATCCAGGATGTCTTCCTGCCGGTAATCATCGGCGTGCTGGTGTTCGTGCCGCTGCTGGCTGCCGCCTTTGTCTTCGGGTTCGGGCGCAGCTACCGACTCTGGAAGCTGGGACAGCCTGACGACCGCTCGGGTAATTTCTGGCAGAGGCTGTTCACCACGCTTTCCGTGGCGATTGCCAATATCCGCATCATGCGGGTTAAAGAGCTGTATCCCGGTATCATGCACGCCTGTATCTTCGGCGGGGCGGCTATCCTCGTGCTGGGCAAGATAATCCGGCTGTTTTCCTACGTCACCGGCATTACCAACCCGCCGCAGGCGGTCTATTTATATGCCTCCTGCGCGGCGGAAATCGGCGGGGTATTGCTGCTCATCGGCGGCATCATGGCGGTCGTCCGCCGTTTCATCCTGCGTCCCGCCCGACTCGACAACAAGCCGGAGGACAGTCTGCTCTATATCTGGATTTTCCTCATCGTCCTCACCGGCTTCATGATAAAGGGGTACCGCATTGCCACCAGCGAGACCGCCGTTACGGACTGGGCTTCGTGGTCGCCGGTGGGCTACCTTATTTCTCACATCTTCCCCGCCTTCATGACGGAAGCCCGGGACGAAATACTGGTCTGGCACCGCACGATTATCCACACCGTGCCCGCCTTTATACTGCTCGGCTACATCTGGGTGAACCGCTCCCGACTCCAGCACATATTGCTGTCGCCCCTTAACATATTCTTCCGCTCCTTCAAGCCGAAAGGCGCCCTTAATGCCGTCGACTTCGAGACCACGGAACTTTTCGGCGTGTCGAAAATCGAGGAATATACCTGGAAGCAGCTCATGGACCTGGACGCCTGCACCCGCTGCGGACGCTGCCAGGACGTTTGCCCCGCCAATTTCAGCGGCAAAGCCCTCAGCCCCAAGCAGGTGATTTTAGACCTTAAGGAACACCTCTACGAGACCTATCCCGCGCCCTGGCGGAGTGAACCCGTCGAAACACGTAAAGATATGATTGCCGAGGTAATTACCGACGAGGTAATCTGGGACTGCACTACCTGCCGCGCCTGTATGCAGGCCTGCCCCGTCTACATCGAGCACGTGGACAAGATAGTGGACATGCGCCGTAACCTCGCCATGGAGCAGAGCCGCTTCCCGGAGGAAGTCCAGAACACGCTGAAAAGCCTGGGGGCAAGGGGACATCCCTTCCGCGGCACCACCGCCACGCGTACCACCTGGTACGAAGGACTGGACGTGCCGGACATTTCCGAGAACTCGGAGCCGGAAATACTTTACTGGGTGGGCTGCACCGGGGCGCTGGAAGACCGTAACATGAGCGTCCCGCGGGCGATGGTCAGTATCATGAAGGCGGCGGGGGTGAATTTCGCCATACTCGGCGAGGAAGAAAGCTGCTGCGGCGACCCTGCCCGGCGCATGGGGGACGAATACCTGTTCCAGACCATCTGCCAGACGAACATTGAGATACTCAAGTCGCACGACGTTAAGAAGATAGTCACCGCCTGCCCCCACTGCTTCAATACCCTCAAGCACGAGTACCCGCAGTTCGGGGGCAACTTCGAAGTTGTCCACCATACGCAGTTCATCCTGGATTTGCTCCGCCAGCGCCGACTAAAACTCGGCAGGCTGGACAGGGCGAAAATCGCCTACCACGATTCGTGCTACCTGGGACGATATAATGATATTTACGAGGAGCCCCGCCTGATATTAAGCGTCCTGCGGGGCATTAGTACCGTCGAACTCGGACGCTGCCGGTCGAACAGCTTCTGCTGCGGCGGCGGCGGGGGGCACATGTGGATGGAGGAAGACCCGGACAAGCGCGTCAACAACCGGCGCGTCGACGAGATAATCCAGGCGAAGGTGGACATCGTGGCGACCGCCTGCCCGTACTGCCTGACCATGTTCGAGGACGGGGTAAAGGCGAAAGAAGCGGAGGAGACCCTGCGCGTCAAAGATTTAAGCGAGCTTATCGCCGAAGCCCTTGAAAAAGAGTAATCTTACCTTCTGGCGTCTTTGCGGATGAAAGGGTAGTGAACCTCTTCGGAGGTCAGCAGACCGTAGCGTTTTGGTTTCCTGTACGAATTACCCCACGCCTCACATTCCCGGTAATGCCTCAACGCACCGAGGTCGAACTCCGCGATGTATACTCCCTCTTCCTCCCCCGCTTCAACTATCGTGGTGTCCAGAGATGGACCATCTATCTCCCCGAAAGCTATTCCGCTGAAAGCCACCGAGTGCCCGTTCGCCTGCGGCGCCGCGTAGTTCGCCATCGCCATGCCCACCATGTTCTCGTAGGCGCGGGCGCGGAACTGCCCGAGGCGGTTCTGCTCCAGCTCGCAGGCATTCGGCGTCAGGATTATTTCCGCCCCCTTGAGCATGAGTATCCGGGCGCTTTCCGGGAACTCCCGGTCGTAGCATATCATCGCCCCGATTTTCACTTCGCCCGCGGCGGTATCGAGACTACATACGTAAAAGTCGTCGCCGGGAGCACACAGGGCATCGAACGAGAAGTCGCAGGTATGCACCTTGGCATAGGTCATCAGGTTTTTGCCGTGACGGTCGATGATTGATACCGAGTCGCGCGGCAGACCGGACGATTTTTCCAGGTAGGTAAGCGCTATCGCCACGTCCAGTTCCTTTGCCAGCGACATGAAATACTTAACGAATTTGTCCTCTTTGCCGATTGCTTTTGACGGAAACTCCCGCCGGAAATCAGGTTCAATCGGGTCGCGAAAGGGATAACCGATATTCCACATCTCGGGGAACAGGGCGATATCCGCCCCCATTTCCTTTGCCCGACGGCAATACTCCTCTCCCTTAACCAGATTAGTATCCTGGTCTTCACCACATGAGACCATCTGGAGCAGGGCAACCCTGAATAAATGCCTTTTATTTCCTCGCTTCAATCTTCTCCCTCCCCTCTTTACACTCCGCCCTGTCCGGTCCCGGTTTCCAGGCGGCGCAGCAGGCGGGTTTCACCTCCTGGATGGTACATGTGGCGAGTCCGTTATCGTACGTGAGGAAGGCGCAGGCGCCGTTGACGTGCCGTATCAGGCGGTATTCCGAGTACTGCCAGCGCGAGTCGTCGTAGAGCCGGTTCCAGTCCTGCACGGTTATCCCCAGGTAAGTGGTAATCCGCACGATGTCTTCCGGCGTAACGAACGCCTGGTGCCGGGTGCAGCAGACGCCGCAGCGCCGGCATTCCATCGGTTCGTGTTTTTCTGTATCGGTATTCATAGCTTAAATAAAAAATTCAGGGGAATCTTTTTATATATTTTAGACTCCCCTGAAAGTATATACCAATTTTGATTACTTTTTCTTCGGCTGAGACGGCTTGGCTGGCCCGGGTCTGCTGGAGACGGCGGGTTTTGCGGGACTCTTGTGGCCCATATCCGGTGTACCCTCCTTTATCTGGATTTTATCTGAAAACTGAAATTCCGCCTTGCATAAAAGAACCGCTTTCCATCGTGAATACGGGCGTTAAAAAGCGTTCTATATAATATTATACACCTGAATTACGTAAAGTAAATAGCCTGAAAGTCACCCTTGAAACGTTTTAAACGTCAAATTTCTTTTTAAGCCGCTCGCAGGCGACCTCCGGCGGCAGGATGCAGATATTTTCGTCATGCAGTATCTCGTAGTAAAACTGGTCGCTGGTCTCTATCGGCGAATACAGCAGCGAGCCGCGCGGGGTAATCCGGGCGTGCGCCCAGAAATTGCTACCATCTAATCCCGAGAAAGTAGCCATGTTGAAGCTGGGCAGGTTCAGTTCGTCCAGGTAGCCGAACACTTTGAGCATGCCCGCGGAAAAATCGCGCAGGTCTTCTTCCGTGAGTTCCGCGACCGATGCCCTGCCGGGGAACATGCAGATAATATCGGAGAGACGTCCCCGGGGCATGAAGCCGGTCAGCCATTCCGTGCCGCCGATTTTCCCCACATACCTTTCGCCCGTACGTTTCTCCTGCTCCAGGAGGTCGCTCCAGAAATTCGTCCCCTTGTCCCGCCGGTATTTTTCGGACGCGTCCAGCACCAGCTTCTGGTAGTTGGTGGGATAGTATCCGGCGTTGCCCTGCAAATGGGGGTGTACCAGGCTGCCCCCGGAAGGAGGCAAATAGTTCCAGGCGATGAAGTGGTATCTGGCGGCGGGGTCGGCTCTTTGCACGGCTTTGATATAGTCCTGCGCCGCCAGCATGGCGTTGTATACGGTCTCAAGGTCGAATCCGTCCGGGGGAATAAAGTGCTCGTCGGAGATGACCACGACGACCCCGTACACGTCCCAGGGACTGGCATTGGGGAAGACCACGGCTTTGCCCCTCCGGATAATCCCCTCCGGCACGATGTCGGCGGGAAATCGCGGTGTAATCTGCTCGACGTACGGCATGCAGAAGGGACAGGGCAGCTCCCGCGAACGCTTCTCCAGTGCTTTCAGGTCCAGCCTGATTATCCTGTCCAGTGAGAACTGGACGACCCGGCACGTACCGCCGGTCAGGGGGTCGAACCGGAATTCCAGGGGCACGACCGCCTCGGCGAACTCCCCGGATTCGTCGCGCCGCAGCATCTTCGACGGCAGGGTTTCACGCCGGAACTCTAACGGGTTGAATTTAGCTGATTTCATTTCACAATATTGCTGATTTGCTTGAATTTATCCCCTTGAGCCACCTTGAGCAGCTCGAATAACGCCATCTCCACGGTCGTCGGGCTAATCCCCGCCGCCCCCATCCTGAACAGACTGACGAGCCTGTTCTCCGGGTCGCGGGAAGAAACACAGTCGCCGACCACCTGGACTTCATAGCCGTCACGTAAAAGCGCCATGGCCGTCTGGTAAACGCAGATGTGCGCTTCTATCCCCGCGATGAGCACCTGCTTTCTCTTCAGGAGTTCCAGCGACTTGCAGAATGTCCCCTCGTCGCAGCAGTTGAAACACACCTTCTCCACCGGCTTGATATCCGGCAGCAGTTCCTTTATCTCCGGAATCGTCGGACCCAGTCCCCTCGGGTATTGCTCGGTCAGGACGATTGGAATTCCAAGCACCTTCGCCCCCGCGATGAGCTTGAGCACGTTCTTCAGGAGCTTGTCCTTTTCGTGCATCACGGGGAACAGCCTTTCCTGAAAATCGATTAATACCAGGACGGTATTATCTACGGTAAGCATCGACGGCGCATTCATGGCAGTGTTACCTCTATTCCCTGAAAATCAAGATAGATACGCGCTGACATACTAAGTATAAAATCTGGTAGTATACATGTCAAAGCGCCCTAGAATAAAAACCGGGTGATACGCTACTTGAATAGAGCCGCCCAGACGATTGCGTCCAGTATCGCCGTATGAAAAGCGAAGTAACCCGCGCCCGATACGGCAAACCAGTAAGCCAGCCCGCGCGGCTCCGCCTGCGTGATCAGCAGCGCCCATACCAGCGCAATCGAGCCCAATCCCACCAGAGCCAGTACGGCGCGTATCGCTATCCAGAGTCCGGTTCCCGGATTGTTCACATAGAGATTGGTCAGCGGCATCCAGAAGGCGGAAGCGATGAGTATCACCAGGAAGATAGCATAAAACAGACTGTACTCAACGCTTATTTGAGACGGATTTACCCGGAGGAGAAGAAAGTAAATAAACGCAAAATAACCTATCGCGGATAATATCATTGAGACGCCGTACACCGGCCTGATACCTGCCGGCACCCCTCCCCACAGTACATCGGCGCCGCCCGCCTGCCCCCTGAGCCCGTAAACATAGCTCAAGATAACCGCCACCCCGCCAACTATGTTGATAATAAGGAGAATTATCTGCTGCGTTCCCATAGACCTGCTCCTTTGCATAACTTATTCTTCCAGCCTCAAACCTACCAGCAGGACTCCCGGCCCGCCGTGCACGCCCAGCCCGGCACCGAGCTCCATTATCCTGATTCGCTCCTCGGGGAAAAGCCATCCCAGGCGTTTTTTTAGCTTCCCGGCAAGCTCGGGTATAACGCTGTGAACGATGATTAGTTCGGCGATATCCCGCTTGCTTTCCACGAATTTGTAGAGCCTGTCCATTCCCTTGGAAAAGCTGCGTACCAGTCCGGCCCGGATTATCTCGCCCTCACGGAAGGTCAGCAACGGCCTGACGTTTAAGATATTCGCAGCGGTTACTATAGTCCTGCTCACACGGCCACTCCTGGCCAGGTACTTCATCGTGTCAAACACCCCGAACATGTGCACCGCTCTGATAGTACGCCGGACTTCCGCCACTATCGCGGTCAGGTCCTTTCCTGTCTTTGCCACTCTGGCGGCAGTCATAGCCA
Organism: uncultured Dehalococcoidaceae bacterium; assembly: GCA_964584575.1. Lineage (GTDB taxonomy): Bacteria > Chloroflexota > Dehalococcoidia > Dehalococcoidales > RBG-16-60-22 > JAFGPF01. The sequence continues at coordinate 7,075 of CAZPAS010000061.1, forward strand.
ACAGCGCCAGCCCTGCAGAATTGAACTGCGAGTCCACCACTTCGATAGGGCACTTGCTTTCCAGCATATTCCGGGCAATTAAAGCGGAGTTACAGGTGCCGCTTATCTTTGAAGAGATGTGGACGGAAATGATGCCGTCAACCTTGTCGCAGTATTCCTTGTAGACGTTCTCGAAGTCCTCCGGCGTGGGCTGTGAAGTTGCCGGGTGATGCGGCGAGGTCTCCAGCATCCTGTAAAATTCATCGTTCTGGATATCCACGCCGTCCCGGTATACCTTATCGTTGAAACGCACGTATACCGGCACCACCCGTATGCCCAGCTCCTCCGCCAGTTCCCTGGGAATATCTGACGTACTATCGGTCACTACCTGAATATTCACGGTACCCCTGCTTTATACCGGACGCAGCGTTCCGGCGAATACCTGCCACGCCAGCGCCGACTTCGCAATTAAGCTCAACAGTATATACGCTTTCTCGCCGAACAGGTAATCGCGCCAGGGTCCCACCTTCTTATACTGCAGCACCATGTTCAGCGCGAAGCTGAAGAAAAAGACGAACAGCGTCGGCAATATCACGTACACGAAGGTCGGCACGCCGCCTTCCGCCTGCGCCAGCGAACCGAAGAAGTAGATGGCGATGGCTACCCACGGTGCGACCCCCGCGATGCATCCCACCACGTACGATGTCCAGTTCGTCTTCTCGGTGGTCTGGTTGTGCACCTCCATTATCAACCCGCAGAGGTTCATCACGCCGGTCAGCACGAACGCCATGATAAGCGCCCCGAGGTCGTACACGCCGCACAGCATCCCGATGAGCACTATCATCAGGGAGGCGCTCAACGAGTACTCGTACCAGCGGGCGTAGTTGATGCCCTTCTTCAGGTTTTTGACGTACCACCCGAAAGTACCGGGCGAAGACACGGTGAAGTGGGCGACCGCGGAAAGCAGCAGGAACACGGCAACCATGATGCCGAAGGGCAGATTGACCAGGGTATCGGTCATAGGCCAGAGCTTGCCGAGTCCTTCGTCGTACGTCAGGAAGGAGGTGGTAATCGGCAGTTTGAAGTCATTGCTCAGGATGATGATGAAGATGGCCTGGGCGAGGTGGAGAAAACCCATGAAGATGTTATAGACGCGCAGCCTGGTGAACTGTGGTTCAAAGCTCATATTATCCTCCTTCTGGAAGGTATTACGGGCCTTACATTTGGATAGTTTAAACCAATATATATACAAAATCAATGAGTTTTGTCACTTTTTTAACGAACCGCGGCACTTTTGCTATACTGTGACTGATGACTTTCACATATTACCACCTTGAAAGAAAGCACCGTTGAACGACCGCCGGAAAATAAGTCCGTCCGCCAGGTCCCCTGCCTTTTACGGCTGGTACACGGTCGCGGCTTCCTGGGTCATGCTCTTCCTGTTGAGTGCGGTCGGCGTGGGCATCTTCTTCAAGCCGATATTGGAAGAGTTCGGCTGGGACAGGGCCACGCTTTCCGCCGTGCACACCGCCGCCCTGGTTCTCTTCGCTATAGCCACGCCCTTTATCGGCCGGCTTATCGACCGCTTCGGCCCGAAGATAATGCTCTTTGTGTGTCTGGTCACACAGACCGTCAGTGCCACGGTTAACGGCCTGGCCACCGGCATCTGGCACATCTTCACCGGTCGGTTCCTCTACGAGATAAAATCGTTACAGGCAAACCAGGTCCTTATTAACCGCTGGTTCGTAAAAAAGAGGGGCAGGGCGCAGGGAATCGCCGCCACCGGTATGCCCCTGGGGGCGCTGGCTTTATCGCCCCTCTCGCAATACCTCATACTTGCCTGGGGCTGGCGGGAGACGATGTTTTTCTGGGCGGGCATCGGGCTGGTAATAATGCTGCCGCTGATTCTGCTGATACACAATAACCCCCGCGATAAAGGGGTCGGCCCCGACGGTGAGTCGCTCGACAGCGAAACGTTAGGCAGGCAGAAAAATGACGCTTCACCGGCGGAAAATACCGGCCTCTCCGGTCATACCATGGCTCAAGCCTCCCGGAATAGTGCCTTCTGGCTTATCTCCGCCGCCCAGCTTATCTGCGGTATAGGCTGCGGGTTCATGATGACCCATATCGTTATCTTCGCTACCGACTACGGTTATTCGGAGATGGTCGGCGCCAGCCTCGTAAGTGTTCAGGGCGGCATGAACCTGCTGGGCGTGCTGGTCACGGGGCACTTCTCCGATAAGTACGCCCGCAGCCGGGTACTGGCGTTTACCCACATCATACGCAGTCTCTCCTTCTTCATCGGGGTGGGTTTTATCCTCCTCGGCGGCTGCCCGTTGTGGATGCTGTATCTCTCCATGGTATTCTTCGGCTTCGGCTGGTTTACCACGTCGCCGCTTTCCTCGGGACTCGTAGCCGACCTTTTCGGTGACCGTCGCATGGGCACGATAATCGGCGTCACGATGTCCTGCCATACGGTCGGCATGGCGCTGGGAGCCTACGCTGGCGGCATTACCTTCGAACTGACCGGCAGCTATTACCTGTTTTTCATCGTCCAGGGAATACTGGAATTTATCGCCGCCAGCCTTGCCTTCGCTATAAAACGCAGGAAAAAGTACTAATGGACTATTGCAAATTGTATTTTAGCGTTATATAATATGCCTCAGTGGTTGTCAGTCTAGGTTATCACATATGCATTTAAAGTACTTTATCCCGACCCCATTACGGATGACCTTAGCTCGAACCAACTAACAGAAGAAAGGAGGTCATCCGTTGAGTTTTACAGACAAAGAGCTCCAGTGTTCCGATTGTGGAGCCACGTTCACCTTCAGCGCCGAGGAGCAAGAGTTCTTCCAGTCCAAAGGCTACACTAATGAACCCAAGCGGTGCCCCGCCTGCCGACAGGCTAGGAAGGCAGAGCGATACGGTTCCAGCGGCGGCTACAGGCCTCGCCAGATGTTCCCCGCGGTCTGTGCCGAGTGTGGCAAGGATACTGAAGTACCTTTTGAACCCCGTGAAGGCAGACCGGTATATTGCAGCGAATGCTTCAATAAAATAAGAACCAACCGGTAATAGCCCTCACCCACAGGCAAAACAAATATAGGCTGGTGGATTTTTACGTTCACCAGCCTATTGTTATTCCCGGGTATACCCCGCCGCTTATACTACCGCTTTAATGTCCAGGTTCTGCCTGACTACTTCCGCCAGCCTGGACAGCTTCTTTTCCTGGTTTAGCCTGGCAGCCAGCAACGTGTCTTCGAGTCCGGCAACGATGTCCGGCGCCTGCTTTTCGGTGACGACCACGGGAATACCACGCGCCTCCGCTTTCTGGAGGACATTGTAGACCGGCGGCTCGCTGCTGCCGGTGAGGACGAGACAACGCGTTGAGGTTTCCAGCGCCGCCAGCTGCATGTCCGGCCGGTCCTGGCGGACGATTGCCGCTTTGTTGGTCTTGCGTCCGAAGTAGTCCAGACCGGAATCGACGACCATTGCCCCCAGCATGTAGTTCTCGACCAGTTCCGCCGCTTTCTCGGGATTGTTCAGTATCTTACCCTGTATCTTTTCCGCCAGTTCGTCCACCGTGACGGCGAGCAGCGTCCTGTTCTCCGGGATGACTCCCAGTACTTTAATGCCCGCGGCGGTGTACTGCTTCTCAGCTTCTTCTTTTACCTGCTTGAGTTTGCTCTCCGGCACCTTGTTGATAACCACGCCCAGCAGGCTGTCGCCGAATCCCTTGTAAACGTCGGCATATTTGGAGGCTTCGCCGGTATAGGCTTCCACGGCGATAGCCTTCGCCTGCATTTCCTTGGCCGCGCCGTAGGTGTCCTTGCTCAGGGTATCGTCGGGCGTATGTCCCAACATCGCTTCCACGAGGACCACGTCCCTGCCCTTGATTATGTCGGGCGCGTTGACGGCATCGGTCTGTCCCAGCACCTGCTTCATGAAGGCGATATCACCGTCGGAGCCGTCTTTCTCCGCCACCTGCGGCTTTAGATACCCCGCCTTCTTGCCGTCGTTGGTGAGGTTTACGGCAATCCCGGCGCAGACAGCCGTCTTGCCCGATGATTCTTCCGCTGAGACTACATATAAAACGCCCAAGTTACACCCCCGGTTGAGATTTATGCCATTGAAATAAACCAGTATATTATATCCCTTTGGGGGAAATTCGTAAAGGGGAATAGGAAATCCCTTGCCCCCTCTCTCCCAAAAAGCTATACTGTTCCCGAACTATCATTCATGGGGGGTGGAATCATGCCGCCGACTGTCTATCCCACGGGGACCACTATTTATAATCCGGAGAAATGCTGGAACGGTTTTACCCTGTTCCAGACCGGCCTGTACCAGTTAAGGGGGGTGGGAGCCATCCTCATTGACATGAACGGCAACCCGGTCAAACATTGGCGGGGGCTGGAAGGCATCCCCAACAAGATGCTCCCCGGCGGCCACGTCATCGGGAGCACCGGCTGCCGGAATATCCGGTACGGCTTCCAGGACATGCTCGACCTCGTGCAGGTGGACTGGGACGGTAACATCGTCTGGAAGTTTGATAGGTACGAGCGCGTCAAAGACCCCCGCCAGAAGCCCCGCTGGATGCTCCGCCAGCACCACGACTTCCAGCGCGAAGGCAATCCGGTGGGGTACTACGCCCCCGGCCTGGACCCCCTCGTGGACGGTGGCAATACCCTCATTCTCTGCCATAAAGACCTGAAAAATCCCAAAATAAGCGATAAGCCGCTGCTCGACGACACCATCATCGAGGTAAGCTGGGACGGCAAAATCACCTGGGAGTGGATTTGCAGCGACCACTTCGACGAAATGGGGTTCAGCGAGGAAGCCAGGAACACCATGGCGCGCAATCCCGGGTTGCAGTTCACCCGGGGGAAGTCCGGCGACTGGATGCACATGAACTCCATATCGACTCTCGGACCGAATAAATGGTTCGACGACGGAGACCAGCGTTTTCACCCGGACAACATCATCTGGTGCGG
>CAZPAS010000062.1:0-11969 GCA_964584575.1 uncultured Dehalococcoidaceae bacterium
GCGGCCAACCTCCTCCGCGGCTGGAGCCTGGAACTTAAGGATATCCTCGGCGGGCTCGGCGTCAACGCCCTGGAAAGCCTGCGGGGCAACCGTTTACATCTAAGAGGCGTGGGACTTACCGATACCGAACTGGAAATACTGGGCGTAAGGATGGCGGGAAGCTGATATGGTAAATACAGCAAACACGGCAGTCAACGTCGATGCCAGCGGCGTCTATTACCGCGACCTCAATACCCGGTTGAGGGACATCGTCACCAACGGCACCCTCAAGATTGAGCTGCGTAACGTGCACGGGCAGAGATACATCGGCACCGACCTTGATAAGCCGGTGGAGATTGAAATCTTCGGTACGCCCGGCAACGACCTCGGCGCCTTCATGAACGGGCCCAGAATCATCGTCCACGGCAACGCCCAGGACGGCTGCGGCAATACCATGAACGAGGGCGAGATAATCGTCCACGGGCACGCCGGGGACACGGTAGGTATGTCGGCCAGGGGCGGCAGGATATTCATCCGCGAGGACGTCGGCTACCGCGCCTGCATTCATATGAAAGAGTACCGGGAAAAGAAGCCGGTGGTCGTCGTCGGCGGCACCGCCCAGGACTTCTGCGGGGAATACATGGCGGGGGGCACGCTGATTCTCCTCGGCTTGAACCTCGGCAAAGGTAAAAACCACCGGGCCAGGTTCCTCGGCACGGGTATGCACGGTGGCGTCATGTACGTGCGGGGTAACGTGGATGAATACCAGCTCGGCAAGGAAGTCGGCGTCGCCGAACTCGAAGATAATGACCGCGCCGCCCTCGGCGAGTACGTCGGTCAGTTCGCCGGTTATTTCGACTATGATGCGGCTGAAATACTGGCGCATAAGTTTATAAAATTGTTCCCGCGGGAGCTCCGACCCTACGGGAGGCTCTACACCTATTAGCGATGAGGAAGTGGCGGCATGACGCATGTTTTAATAGTGGCGCGGGACGAAGCTACCGGTAATAACCTCCGTAAAAGCCTTGCCCGTTACGATATTTCCTGCTCGTTTACCTCCCACAGCAACGGCGTGCAGGAAGCCGTGGACGGCGGGAAACCGGACATGCTCCTGTTTGAAATGGACGGAAATCCGCTTTCTCCGGAAGTCCGGGAACTCGCCAGGAGGGTAAAGAGGACCAGGAACCTGCCCGTAATCGCCCTTATCCCCGGAGAAATGCCGGACGATGCCGATTATCTCCTCGATGTTGACGACCTTATTGCCAGTCCTTACGATGCCGGGGAGCTTCACCTGCGCATCAGCCGGCTCCTCCGCCGGACGGAATCCGCCGCGAGCAAGGAGCAGATAAAACATGGCGACCTTAAAATAGACCTCGCCACCTGCGAGGTCACCGTGGAAGGCAGGATAATGGAACTTACCTTCAAGGAATACGAGCTGCTTAAGCTGCTGGCGGGCAACCCCGGACGCGTCTACACCCGCGACGCCCTGCTGGATAAAATCTGGGGCTACGACTACTTCGGCGGCGACCGCACCGTGGACGTGCACATCCGCCGACTCCGCGGCAAGATAGAGGACGCCGACCATACCTTCATCGAAACGGTACGTAACATCGGCTACCGTTTCATCAGGAAATCCTAGACCCCCGCCTGTAACACGGATTTAACCTCCCCGTAATGTGTTCGTAACATTAGCCCCGTAAAATGAAGATATACGGACTTACGGGAGGTCGTGAATGCCCATCGATTCCGGCGATACCGCCTGGATACTGATATCATCGGCGCTCGTTCTGCTGATGACCCCCGGACTCGCCCTTTTTTACGGCGGTATGGCGCGGCGCAAGAACCTGCTTTCCACCATCATGATGAGCTTCGCCGTCATGGGGATTATCGGCATTTGCTGGGCGCTCTGGGGATACAGTCTGTCCTTCGGCGATGATAAAGGCAGTTTCATCGGCGGTCTTAACTTCCTCGGGCTTCTCAACGTCGGCATGGAGCCTTCCGGCACGTACGCATCCACCGTACCTCACCTGGCGTTCATGGCTTTCCAGGGGATGTTCGCCGTCATTACCGTCGCCCTGATTACCGGCGCCGTCGTGGAGAGGATTAAATTCAGCGCCCTGATGATTTTCTCCGTCCTCTGGATGACGGTCGTCTATTCACCCGTTTGTCACTGGGTCTGGGGTGGCGGCTGGCTGGGCGGACTCGGCGCCCTCGACTTCGCCGGCGGTGCCGTGGTGCATATCAACGCCGGTGTCTCGGCGCTGGCGCTGGTGCTGGTGCTCGGCAGGCGTAAAGGCTTTTCCACGGACGTCATGGAACCCAATAATATCCCGCTGGTTGCCCTCGGCGCCGGCTTGCTCTGGTTCGGCTGGTTCGGCTTCAATGCCGGCAGTGCCCTGACCTCCGGCGGACTGGCGTCCAGCGCGTTCGTCGCCACCAACCTCTCGGCTGCCTCGGCGGGCTTCACCTGGATGATAATCAGCTGGATACACCGTCGACCCAGCCTGCTGGGCACGGTCACCGGGGCCGTCGCGGGACTGGTCGCCATCACTCCGGCGGCGGGATTCGTCTCGCCGATTGCCGCCATACCGATTGGTATTGTCGTCTCCATAGTCTGCTATTACAGCATTATATTGATGAAGGAAAAACTGCACTTTGACGACTCCCTTGATGTCTTCGCCGTGCACGGCATGGGCGGTATCTGGGGGGGGCTGGCGACGGGTATCTTCGCCAGTTCGTCGGTCGGCGGGGTATCGGGGCTGATTGAAGGCAACGGCACGCAGGTCTTGACCCAGCTTGTCAGCATCGTGGCGGTCGCCGCCTTCGCCTTCGTTGTCACCTGGATACTGGGCAAACTCATCGATGTCACCATCGGCTTGAGGGTGGGACAGCACGAGGAAATCGTGGGTCTTGACCTCTCGCAGCACGGTGAAAGGGCTTACGGGGGTCTGCTCCGATGAAGAAGATAGAGGCGATTATCCGGGAAGAAAAGCTGAATGCCGTCAAGCATTCGCTCGAGGAAAACAGCTACTTCGGCATGACCGTCAGCGAGGTCAGCGGTCGCGGCAGGCAGAAGGGAATACCCCTGCAGTGGCGCGCCGGTGAATACCGGGTGGACCTGCTGCCCAAGGTAAAAATCGAGCTGGTGGTGTTCGACGATGATGTGCCGACGGTAACGGACGCCATCACCCGCAACGCCAGGACGGGTGAGACCGGCGACGGCAAGATTTTCATACTGCCGGTGGAGAGCGTGATACGTGTCCGCACCGGCGAAAGGAACGAAAGCGCCATCTAGGAAAAATATATGGAAATATTTACAGCAATTAAATGACAAAACATAAAACAGGGTATAGAATAACACTAATAACAGGAGGAGAATAATGGTAAATAAAAGCAGGGAAGAAGCTAAAGAATACGTCCTCAAGATGGCCAAGGAGCATGATGTCAAGTTCATCAGGCTCTGGTTTACCGATATCCTCGGCATACTGAAGAGCTTTGCCATCACCGTGGAAGAGCTGGAAGGAGCCCTGGAGGAAGGCATGGGCTTTGACGGTTCTTCCATTCAGGGTTTCGCCCGCATCGACGAGAGCGACATGGTGGCCATGCCTGAACCGGATACCTTCAAGCTGCTGCCCTGGCGCCCGCGCGAACACCGCGCCGTAGCCCGCATGTTCTGCAATATCTTAAAGCCGGGCGGTCAAGCCTTTGAAGGCGACCCCAGGTATGTACTGAAGAGAAACCTGAAAAGGGCCGCCGATTTGGGCTATACCTTCTACGTGGGACCCGAGCTGGAATTCTTCTACTTCCGGCAGGACCCTAACGACCCCATAAGGCCCACGACGCAGGTACTGGACAAAGGCGGCTATTTCGACCTGACACCCCGGGACGCCGCCGTGGACATGAGAAAAGAGACCGTCCTCCAGCTTGAAGAAATGGGCATAGGCGTCGAGTATTCCCACCATGAAGTAGCCCACAGCCAGCATGAAATAGACATGCGCTATACCGACGCCCTGACCATGGCCGATAATGTAATGACTTACCGGCTGGTAGTCAAAGAGGTGGCGCTGAAAAACGGCGTTTACGCCACGTTCATGCCCAAGCCGGTTTTCGGTATCAACGGCAGTGGTATGCACGTCCACCAGTCGCTTTTTAAAGGTGACAGGAACGCGTTTTTCGACGCAAAAGATCCCTACCACCTCTCGAAAACCGCCCGCAGCTATATTGCCGGTCTGTTGAAATACGCCCCGGAGATTACCGCCGTCTGCAACCAGTGGGTCAATTCCTACAAGCGGCTGGTACCCGGCTATGAAGCGCCGGTATATCTCTCCTGGGCGCGGCGCAATCGTTCCGACCTCGTCCGCGTGCCGGAATACCGGCCGGGTCGTGAAAAAGCCACCCGGATAGAATTCCGCTCGCCCGACCCCGCCTGCAATCCTTACCTGGCATTCAGCGTCATGCTGGCAGCCGGACTGGAAGGCATCGAAAATAATCTCGAACCGCCGGCGCCGATTGAAGAAAACGTCTACGAGATGTCGGAAGAAGAACGCAGGAAGAGGAATATCGGCAGTCTGCCCGCCAGCCTGCTGGAAGCGATTCAGATAGCGGAAGGCAGCGAGGTGGTCAGGAAAGCCCTCGGCGACCATGTCTTCGAGGCATTTATCCAGAACAAGAAGATAGAGTGGAACGAATACCGCAGTCAGGTAACCGAATACGAGCTCGATAAATACCTGGCGATTCTGTAAGACGAGGCTGAGCCGAGATGACAAAGTGGATTGATACCCGACGTCTTCGCATCGGCATGGCGCAGATTAATACCACGGTGGGCGACTTCACCGATAATCTGCGTAAAATAACCAAGACAATTGAAGAAGCAAGGTCTTCAGGCGTGGATATCCTGACTTTCCCCGAGCTCGCTGTCTGCGGCTACCCCCCTGAAGACCTGCTTTTCAAACCGCAGTTTATCGCGGAAAACCTGCAATCACTGGAGAAGATTGTCAAGGAGTCTTCAGGTATAACACTGGTCATCGGTTTCGTTGACGCCAATCAGGACATCTATAATGCCGCCGCCATCGTCCACGATGGAAAACTGGCCGGTGTATATCACAAGATATTCCTCCCCAACTACGGGGTCTTCGATGAGAACCGCTATTTCCGGGCGGGGAGCGAATGCCCGGTTTATACTATCGGTGGAATCAATATCGGCATCAATATCTGCGAGGACATCTGGTATGAGTCCGGACCGGCAACCACGCAGGCATGCTCCGGCGCCGAGGTTATTATTAATATCAGCGCCTCACCCTACCACTTCGGAAAAGCCGGTTACAGGGAAAGAATGATGGCAGCGCGTGCCACCGATAATATAGCCATCGTTGCCTTTAATAACCTCGTAGGAGGCCAGGACGAACTCATCTTTGACGGCAACAGCCTTATTATGGACGAAAAAGGTGAGTTAATCGCTCGGGGACAGCAGTTCCAGGAAGACTTGATAATTGCAGACCTGGATGTCGAAAACGTATTCCGCACCCGCCTGCATGACCCGCGTTGGCGGCAGGGAACCACGCGACGCCAGAATGAAGGATGGCACCCTACCGAAAGCATTATAATATCGGAAACACCTTTCGGTACGGATAAACCTCCCCTCATTCCCCGACAGACCGAAGTACCCGGGTTCCCGGGGGAAGTCTATCAGGCCCTGGTGCTGGGCACGCAGGACTATATCCTGAAAAACGGCTTTAAAAATGTATTAGTCGGTCTTTCCGGGGGGCTGGATTCCAGCCTTGTAGCTGCTATAGCCGTCGACGCCCTGGGTAAGTCTAATGTGGTCGGAGTAGCCATGCCATCCAGATATTCTTCCAGCGGCAGCCTCTCGGACGCCGAGCTCCTGGCTAAAAACCTGGGTATCGAGCTCCTTACGATCCCCATCGAAAAGGTGTTCCAGGCATATCTGGATATGCTGGCGGAGTCCTTCCGTGGAACGGAGTCCGGGATAGCGGAGGAGAATATCCAGGCACGCATCCGGGGCAATATCCTGATGGCTTTATCGAACAAATTCGGCTGGCTGGTGCTGACGACGGGAAACAAAAGCGAGATGGCTACCGGCTATACCACCCTCTATGGAGATATGGCCGGCGGCTTCGCCGTCATTAAAGACGTACCCAAGACGATGGCCTACAAACTCGCCGCATACCGTAACACGCTTGCTTCCACCGATTTGATACCTTCCTCGATTATGGATAAACCGCCTTCGGCCGAACTGAGGCCCGACCAGGCCGATACCGACTCCTTGCCTCCCTACGAAGTGCTCGACCCCATACTGACCGCCTACGTCGAGGAGGACAAAAGCATCGAGCAGATTATAGCCACGGGCATCGACGAACGGGTGGTGCGGCGGGCAGCCAGGCTCGTTGATACCAGCGAGTACAAGCGGCGGCAGGCACCGCCGGGCGTAAAGATAACCCCCAGAGCTTTCGGCAGGGACAGACGCCTGCCCATCACCAACCGATTTAAAAAAGACTGAGCACCTCCGAACGTACTTTCCAATGCTGTTTTGCTTTTACTATATGCGTGGTATAATAGCCTCAACGCGGTAACAGGAAGAGCCCCCATATGGACCAGCCCGTCGGCGCCGATGCCGAAAACAAGTTAATAGCCATCCTTAAAGTGCTGAGTGAGTCCTCGGAACCGCTCGGCTCGATTACCATCGCCCGCCTGCTTGAAAAAGACGGGGTATTCCTCAGCGAGAGGGCGGTGCGTTACCACCTCAGGATTACCGACGAGCGCGGTTTTACCCGGCCCGGCGGCCACGATGGCAGGATGATTACCCCCCTGGGCAGGCAGGAAGTCAAGGAAGCGCTGGCACCGCAGCAGCTCGGCCTCGTGCGCGATAAGCTGGAACTGCTGGCTTACCAGACGACCTTCGACCCCGAAAAACGCGCCGGACTGCTGGCGATTAATACCTCTATTATCGATAAGGATAAGTTCAAGAAAGCCGTTGCGGCGATGAAAGAACCTTTCAAGGCAGGCCTGTGCGTCAGTGAACTGGTGGCTACGGCAAAGGCGGGGGAAAAACTCGGCTCCGTGGTCGTGCCCGAGGGAAAAATGGGTTTCGCCACCGTCTGCGGGGCTTCTATCAACGGCGTCCTCCTCAAGGCAGGCGTACCCACCGAGTTCCGCTTCGGCGGGGTGCTGGAAATTAGGAACTCCACACCGAGACGCTTCGTGGCGATAACCGAATACTCCGGCACTTCCACCGACCCCTCCGAGCAGTTCATCCAGGCGAAAATGACCGGCGTCGGGCTGGTCTCTCGGACGGGGAGCGGCAAGATACTGGGCGCTTTCCGCACCATACCGGCTCCCGCCAGGGAAGTCGTCGAGGAGAAAGCCGCCCAGCTCAAGGAAATAGGCATCGGCGGTATTTACACCATCGGCAATATCAGCGAACCGCTCTGCCAGATACCCGTCGCCATGAACCGGGTCGGCGTAATCCAGCTCGGCGGGCTGAATCCGGTAGCGGCGGCGGTCGAATCCGGCATAGAAATCGAGAACATAGCCGAGAGCGGTCTAATCGATTATAAGGAACTGCACAGCTACAAAGAACTCTAGTCTAAGCTTGCTATTCCCGGTCTAGCCACGTCGAGAGATAGCGCTCGCCTGTGTCCGGCAGAATCACCACGATGAGTTTGCCCTTGTTCTCCTGTCTGCCGGCGACCTTCAGCGCAGCCCATACCGCCGCCCCCGATGAAATCCCCGCCAGTATCCCTTCCTCTTTAGCCAGACGCCTTGCCGTGGCGTCCGCGTCCTTATTACTCACGGCAACGATTTCATCGACGAGGTCCATCCTGAGAACGTCGGGCACGAATCCGGCTCCGATTCCCTGAATCCCATGTCCCCCCGCTTTTCCCCCGGAAAGCACCGGCGAGCCCTCCGGCTCCACGGCGACCACCTTGAATCCCGGCTTCCTGGCTTTAATCACTTCCGCCACACCGGTAATCGTGCCGCCGGTGCCCACGCCGCCGACCAGGATATCCACTCCGCCGCCGGTGTCCCGCCAGATTTCTTCGGCGGTAGTCAGGCGGTGTATCTCCGGATTGGCGGGATTTTTAAACTGCTGCGGCATGAAATAGTTGCTGTTCTCCGCGGCAAGCTGCTCCGCCTTCCTTATCGCCCCCGGTATGCCTTCCTCCCCCGGAGTCAGCACCAGTTCCGCCCCGAAGAGGGTAAGCAGCTGCCGCCGCTCCACGGACATGGAATCCGGCATAACGATGATGCACCGGTACCCACGGGCGGCGCAGATACAGGCCAGACCGATGCCGGTATTGCCGCTGGTAGGCTCGATGATAACCGTGTCTTTCTTGATAAGCCCCTTCTCCTCGGCGTCGGCTATCATGGCAACTCCGAGTCTGTCCTTAATACTGTTCGCCGGGTTGAAGGACTCCAGCTTGGCTGCCACCTCCGCCCCTGCCCCTTCGGCAATGCGGTTCAGCCTGACCATGGGTGTGTTCCCGATTGTCCCGGAAATATCCGCGGCAATCCCCCGGGTAATCTTCGGTATCTTCACTCCCTTGTAATCGAGATATTCTACTTCCGGATTAGATTCCGCCATATCTTCATCTCTCCTCGAATACGCTATCTTGGTGACCTTTTCAACTTAAAATACCACGTCGGAGAAAATTATATCAATACCCGCCCGGCGTGTTGATTGCCTTCGGGTATTCAGAGTACAATCAGTTAACATCTTAATTTTCACGGTACCACTACACCTGCATATTACCGACAAGGAGGAACTCCGATGTCACAGGGCAAATACGATAAGTATTTTTTGAAAAACGCGCCCCCCAAACTCCCTTTCGATTTCGTCATGGGGCCCATTCTCCAGCGCATGGACAGTAAGACCATCGAGGGCAGTAACTTCTACTTCATTCACTGGGTGCTTCCCCACGAAAAGCCTCACATGAAGATAGGCCACCCGCCGCATATCCACAGCGAAGCCGAGCTCCTGATACACATCGGCACCAACCCGGACGACCCCGATGACCTCGGGGCGGAAGTCGAACTGTACGTGGGACCGGAACTCGAGAGGCATGTCATCACCGAGTCCACCGTGGTCTTTTTACCTCCCAATTTCCTCCACGGCCCCTGGAACCCGCTGAAGACCGTCCGACCCTGGATATTCATCGAAATCAACCAGGGCTTAAAGCACACGGAGAAATTCTTCCCGCAGCTCTTGACGAAGGAACACCGGGCCCAGCTGGACTGGTCGTTCTGGCACGACGACGGCATGAGCGAAGGCTACAGCAACATGGTAACGCCGCAGCCGAAGGGAGGATAACCTATGCCGGAACTCACCCTGAAAGAGAAGGAACGCCGTTACACGCTTCTGCGCACGACTTTGCAGAAGGCCGGGCTATCGGCGCTTATCGTCTACGGCGGCACCCAGCTGGGCGTGCCCGTCCATTACCTCTCACGCGTATGGGGGAACAAGCAGAACATGGTCGTCTTCCCCGTCGATGGCGACCCCGTCCTCCTGGTGCCCAGCAATACCGGCATCACCGGAGAATCGCTGGCGAAACAGGGCTGCTGGATTCCCGCAGAGAACGTACGCTCCTCGGCCAATCTGGCTGTCGATGCCGCTAAGCTGATAATCGACCTTAAATTACAGAAAACACAGGTCGGCATCGATAGTTTCCGCTTCTGGCCCGTGTTCGAACATCAGCAGTTCCATGAGCTTTGCCCGGACGTGCCGCTGGTGGAATCGCACCGGCTGTTCGGGGAGATACGCGGACCCAAGAGCGCCGAGGAACTGGCGGTCATGGGGGAGGCAATCCGCATTTCCGACCTCGCTCACGAGACCTTTTTAGCCGGACTGAAGCCCGGCATGACCGAGGCGGAGGCGGCGGAAAAAGCCAACGAAGTCCTGGACGCGAACGATATTATCGACCGTATAGTCCTGATTCATACCCGCCCGGACGCGCCGTACCCCTACCGGCCCGGTCCCACCGTGATTCAAAAGCCGAACCCGGTTACGTTCTCGCCGGAATTTACCCGTAACGCGGGCTACGGCGCCCAGATGATACGCGAGTACTGGTGGGAAAAGCCGGATGGGACGTACCAGAAGATGTTCGAGATGTGGGCGGAGATGAGGCAGATGGTGATGCGGGAGTTCCGACCCGGCGTGGAGATTACCGGCGCCGGACAGATGATAGAAGACCTGGTCGGCAAATGGGGCTTCGAGTGCGATAAGCTGGGGCACGCCGTCGGGCTGTCCTACGGGGACGCCCCCTATATTACCGCCGGACCCCACGAGCGCGACTTCATGGAGTGGACGATTCTCGAGGGCGAGGTCTACGCCGTCCATCCCATGGTCAGGTGCCGGGGTGGCAGGGCGCCGTTTACCATGATTGGCGACATGTACCGCATCGGCAAAGATGCCACGGAGTGGCTGACCACCACCCTGCCGGGCTTACCGGAGATGATTCCGCAGTAAAGATGAAAAGTATCGTAGTATATTACTCCCAGACCGGGAGCACGCAGCAGATTGCCGGGGCCATCCGCGACGGCATACGGGACGTCATGCCCTGTGATATTGCCCGATTGCAGGACGTAACCACCGACGATTTAGCCGGGTACGACTTAATCGGCATCGGCGCCCCGGTGTGGCACCGGCGCGAGCCCGCCGGCGTCATGCACTTCATCGAGTTCGCCATGAACCACGTGGAAGGCAGGCACGCCTTCGCCTTCTGCACGCACGGTCTTTACCCCGGCCGCTTCCTGGCAAGAGTAACGGGGTTCCTGACCCAGCGTGGGCTTTCCGTTATCGGCTGGAACGACTGGTACGGCAGCGTCTTCCTGCCGGAGAAGCCCAAGCCCTACTTTACCGACGGCCACCCCGACGATATCGACCTCGCGGAGGCGCGGGACTTCGGGCGGGAGATGGCGGAGCGCAGCCGCCGTATTTACGCGGGAGAAACTGGACTCGTTCCTTCAATACCCGCCGGGCAGGCCTACGACGAGCTTTACCCCGGACCCCCGCGGGGACTGCGCCGTACCGACGAGCAGCGTGAACTTATCGGCATCCGGGCTTTTGACTATACCATCAACAAGGATAAGTGCGCCTACCCGAAGTGTACCCTCTGCGTGGATAACTGCCCCACGCACAGTATCAACCTGTCCGTGTCACCGCCGATTCTCAAGGAGACCTGCGACCGCTGTTCCTACTGCGAGCAGATTTGCCCCCGCGGCGCCATCGAGTTCGACTGGGCGCCCGTCGTGAAAATCGTCGACGAGGACGCCATCAGGCACTTCACCGGGGTCGCCGGGGAAGCGGAGGCGAAAGGGCGCTTCCGCCGGCTGGTGCCCCTGGAAAAGGTCGGCTGGAAGACCCCCTGGTACACCGTCAAAAAGCCGCCGCGCCTCAAACCGATATAGTTTTGAATTGTTTTTTGTTTTATGTTAAGTAAAAAGGAGATGGAAAAATGCCAAAAGGAAAATACGATAAATATTTCACCACGGAGGTCGTGAAGGACCACCCGGAAGGGGGAGGCGCCAACGTCACGAGCACGCGCCCCCTCAAGGACTTCGGCGGGGGACACCTGTCCATCGACAGCATCTATATCACCAGCCCCCACCTGATGATAAGCCAGCCCCATAAGCACGAGTTCGCCCAGTATTTGAGCTTCTTCTCGGCGAACCCGAACGACGCTAAAGACTTCGACGCGGAAATCGAGATGTGCCTGGGCGAGGAGCAGGAGAAGCACGTTATTACGAAGCCCACGTCCGTCTACGTGCCGGCGGGTCTGGACCACGGCCCGGTGAACTTTGTTAAAATAAACAAGCCCGTATTGTTCATAGATATTGCCGTGACGGGCGAATACACCCGCGTGGGTAATACACCCGACTAACTGAAAAGGAGCTAAGCAAGATGTTACTGAAGGATAGAGTCGCGATTATCACCGGAGGAGCTAAAGGGATGGGACGCGGTATGGCTTTGAAAT
>CAZPAS010000063.1:0-1464 GCA_964584575.1 uncultured Dehalococcoidaceae bacterium
AGCGCCTGCTTCACACGCAGGAGGTCACAGGTTCAAGTCCTGTACCGCCCACCATCGTGGGTAAATTCCGTAAAATATTTTAACGCGCCGTCCAGCCTCCGTCGATTACCATTTCCGCACCCGTGACCAGCCTGGACTCATCGGAAGCAAGACAAAGGACTGCACAAGCTTTGCAGCTGCTGATAATTACTCACATCCGATGCAGGTAAAGTTAGCAGCATCGTCTATACTGCCATTACCGGTATATGCAGCTACCCCGGGATAAGGATAAAGTGGGCGGGTCCTGACAACTTTACCGACTTCAATATGCGAGCCGATAAGTCCTTCCGGGGCGATACCATCTTCCACCCAGTTTACAAGAGGTGTAAACCAATCGACGTTGTCACACCCGGCTCCGCCGGCACAGTGAAACATACCCGGAACCATGTATAGCCTGTAAAAATCCATCGTTTCTTCGATGCCCATGAAGTCGAGGACGGACTCGTAATAATTTTCTGACATAAAGGGGTTAAGTGCCATATCGGCCCAGCCGTGATAATGAATTATCTTGCCGCCATGAGCCTTAAACTCCGATAAATCGGGGTTGGTTGCATCAATGATCGATGATATATACGCCATCTTTGGCGGGTCGGTGTCAAAATTAAAGATTTTCCAGTCATAGCCAGAACCGGGGTCTACATCGAAAGCCATATACTTCATAAAGCTTTCACTAAGCATGAGCTGGAGGCTGGGCCCGAACATGCCGATCATCCACATAGCCCAGCCGCTCATTCCGGTTGCAAAGACCTCGGCACCGATAGGCGGCCCCGGATAGATTAACTCACCTTCAGAATTTTTCACACCGCTGTAAATTTTTTCCAGAGCTTCCACCTGGGCGGGTGTGAAACTATCCGGTGGAAGGTCCGTGGCGGGGTCAAAGGTGCAATTGCGGGGGTCATTGATGAGACCATCTTCGAGTCCGTCTACAATGTCGCACTTTTCGTAGACTGCATCAGCCAGTGATTTGAGTTTATCAAGCGGTATGCTACCGTCGCCCGATAATGCCTCCGCATTCCAGATGCCCCATATCATCGTCCCTGTGAAATCGAGCACGGGAGCCCCCACGACGATTCCGTTAAAATCCAGAGGGAATCGTTGCGCTTCCATCAGACCCTGCCGACCGCCGGTAGAGCAGCCGACAAAGTAGGAATAACTCGGCGGATTGCCGTAATATGCTTCTATGATTTCCTTGGCCGTTACCGCTGTCAGATGAGCCGCGCGGTAGCAGTAGTCGATTTCTCCTTCCGGGTTATTATAGGCGAAGGTAGCCCCCAGGGGTCCCAGCGGATCAGTACTCGCATCATGACCCGTATCCGTGGATGCCGTCGCATAACCCATGCTTAAGCCAATTTTCATGGAGTCGTGTTCAATGTTACCCGCGAAAACACCGTTTCCCACCATGTAGAACCTGCCATTCCAGTCCGA
>CAZPAS010000063.1:1564-11921 GCA_964584575.1 uncultured Dehalococcoidaceae bacterium
TGTTACCCGCGAAAACACCGTTTCCCACCATGTAGAACCTGCCATTCCAGTCCGACCGCAAAACCGATATCAGGCAATATCTTCCCTCTGATATCAAGGTGTTCAGGTACGGTACCGGCGGCGGGTATCATAGTGGCAGAAGTTATATTCACACCCGGCTTTTCAAAGGTAAGCTCGATTATATCCTCTGAACTCGGGGCGGGTGGCTCGGGTGTTTCCTGCGGCTCCGGTGGGCTTGGAGCTGGCTCGGGTGGTTCCTGCGGCTCCGATGGGCTTGGAGCTGGTTCGGGTGGTTCCTGCGAATCCTGTGGACCTGCCGGTTCAGCACAAGCCCCTAAAAATAGCAGAGCGACCAAAATAAGGGATAAATAGACGCTGACGGTCAATACTAACCACCTTTTTCTTGTCATGTATAAGTCTCCTATAAGAGCTCTAGCCTGTATTTAGCCACGTAACCTTCTGCAAGATTTTCTAGCAACCCTGCGTACTCCTATAGATAATATCATCCTGTATTTCCGGAGAAAGCATGACGAAGTAAGCGCTGAAGCCGCCCACTCTGACCACCAGGTCGCGGTGTTCTTCGGGATGGACTTTGGCGTCGAGCAACTCTTCGGTATCAACCATATTGAACTGGATGTGCTGTCCTCCATTCCTGAAGAACGTGTCGATAAGCGTCCCAAGTTTTTCCCGGCTCTCCGGGCTCTGCATGACGGTTCCGGAGAACTTCTGGTTCAAACATGAGGCGTAAGACTCTGTAAAGCCTGCCTTGAGCGCCGACCTGATTACGCCGGTAGGACCGAGCTTGTCCATTCCCCGCATCGGTGATATGGAGCCGTCGTTCAGGGGTTCCTTCGACTTACGCCCGTTGGGGAGGGCGCCCACGCCGAGACCCCCGAAATAATGCCAGGACAGTCCTTCACGGGAAATTTTACAGGGCACGTCGAAGGGGTTTTTATATGACATGATGACGCTTCCGGAAAACTTTCCCACTTCACCAACCATCAAATCCGCTTCGTCGATATCATTTCCGAACTTGGGTGCCGCCAGGCACATCTGTTTAATATCCTCTGCTCTGGTACCCTCGAAGTTGGCATCGATGGCATTCATCAGTTCGTCCATGGTCAGTTTTTTCTCGTCGAATACCAGTTTCTTGATGGCCGTGAGAGAATCCGCCGTGTCAACTATCGCCCGGTCGCTGATACCGTAACTGTGGTCCGCGTCCGTAATAAGTATATCCTGCCCTTTCTCCATGCATCCGGGGCCGGTAATACAGGAATTGAACGGGAAACGCAGGTACTTCGGCTCAACACTCTGGGCCAGGGTGCCGAGCCACAAGACCCGGTTGACGACGTATTTATACTGTTTTTGAAACGCTTCGTACAGGTCTTTGAATGTTTTGAAGTCGCGTGGGTTGCCGACGTCAATACCGACCTTTTTACCGGTGATTTGCGATACCCCCCGGTGGAGCGTGAGGTCCAGAATCAGCGCCACGTTTACCGCCCCTTTCCCTTCACTGCCGTTATGGTCGACCTTGGTCGGAAGAATCGGCGTAACGCAGCCCTGACCGTACCAGTCTCTGGCGACCTCTACCGGTGTCCCGTCGTTTACAAAGCTCGCGACAACGTAGTCGCTGTTTTCAAACAGGGGGATGCCGCCTTTTGTCTTAACATTCGTCTCCAGCGCTTTAAGCAGCAGCCAGCGGGGTGTCTGCGAGTTCCAATTAAGCAGGACGGTCGGCGATGACAGCCTGATAAGTCCTATCATGTGGAGTAACAGATAGCTCAATGCATTCGAGGCGTCTTTCCCGTCTCTGTCCACACCGCCGATGTTTATGCTGTTGATGCTGTAGCTGAACTGGTGGGTTTCCTGCTGGGTCTGACCGACCGGTGCCACGACTTTCATTCCCCAGAGCGTTAACGCGCTGCCCAGCAGTTCCGCCGCTCTTTCCAGCGTCAGCCGCCCCTTCCGGAGGTCTTTTTCCAGATATGGCCTCAAGTACTGGTCAATCCTACCGATTAAGAGAGGGTACATCGCCTCCAGTCCTCTGCCGACTATAATGAAGTTCATGCACTGGAGGGCTTCATGAAACGTTCTTGCCGGGTTCTCCGGCACGTTTTCACAAATCCCGGCAATCTCCATCAGCTCATTACGTCTTTCGGGGTCGGACTCTTCGTCAGCTTTGCGGCGCGCCAGTTCGGCGTAACGATACGCGTAGTTTATCATGGCTTCACAGACGATAATTGCCGACTGCCAGAAATAGAGCTTGTTTACATCGTTCTCTTTCATTTCATGAAATCGTTGGATACCGGCTTCGGCTTCTTCAATAAAACCGCGCATGCCCTTTGACAGCACCTTCTCCCACATCGCCCGGTTGGTTACACCCGGGAAGTACCCGGAATCCGGAGTGGGGTCGGCGCCTTTGGCGTCGGCTATGTCCTGCGCCCAGGTACCCACCACGGAATGCCAGGTGTCCTTGACATGGTCCGGCGCCGTCTTGTCGGCGAAAAAGCGGGAGCATTCTCTTAATACGTTCTTATCTTCTTTTGCCCGAAATTCCATCGCCCGGGTCAGGCTGTCTCCCTCGTCCCAGAGCCCGGGAATACAGTCTCCGGTTTCATCCACGAACACCGGCGCTCCGACGAGGTGCTCCGTTTCCCGGCCAACCACGATATCAAAATCGTGGATAGCTATCGGGGCGCCTTCCAGCACTTTCTCGAACAGTCTGGCGCGGCGGAGTTCGATATCTTCTCCCTCCGTCTCTTGCCATGACTCCATCGCCAGTCTGGCACGGTCAACGGAGATTACTCTCGGCGCGCTGAACATGGCGTCTTTCAGCTGAAAGAGACGATTACTTAGCGGTAAGCTGTCAATCCTTTTCAGCAGGGCTTCATCGGTATCCATCCTGGTAACCATAATGTCCTCCAAATTATGAACCACAATATAGGTGTTCTATTTTCCTCTTTTTTTCATTATATCATCTTGATACTAAACACTTTATCCCATTAGCCTCGAACGACTTTTTAATAGAATCCACGTGCTCCGGCTCAGGGGAAAGGATTCCGGAGAGGAGATACTGCCTGTCCAGAGCTTCATACTTCCCTTTTCCCAGGCGGTGATACGGCATCAGTTCAATACGAAGGGCATTATTCTCCAGTCCGTGTAAAAAATCCGCCGTCTCCTTGATGTTCTGCGGGTCGTCATTAATACCGGGTATCAAAGGCATCCGGAAAAGCGTTTCAACGCCGCTTGCGGCTGCAACCTTTGCGTTGGAGAGTATCAGGCCATTTGGCTTACCGGTATATTGCCGGTGTTTTTCAGAATTCATATGTTTGAGGTCGTAGAGAATATAGTCGGTGTACGGGAGAACCTCTCTTAAGGCAGACTCGGGCGCGCACCCCGATGTCTCTATACAGGTATGAATGCCGGCACGGCGGCATTTCTCAAACAGGTCGCTTACGAATTCCGACTGCAGGAGAGGCTCTCCGCCGGATACTGTTACTCCGCCGCCTGATGCCTGGTAGAACATTTTATCCCTGTTTACGGCATCGAAAACCTCATCGGCGGTCATGGGTTTGCCGTAAAGAACGAGTGCCTGATATGCGCACACCGAACTGCATACGCCGCAGCCCGTACACTTTTCGTGGTCGATGCGGGGGAACTTGCCTTCCTTATAAATCAATGCTCCCTCGGGACATACTCCGGCGCACTTGCCGCATCCGGTGCAGAGGTTTTTGATAAATCCCACCTCGGGGTACGGAGAAATACACTCGGGATTGCTGCACCACTGGCATTCAAGGCTGCAACCTTTCAGGAACACCACCGTCCTTATGCCCGGTCCGTCATGGATTGAGTACCCCTGTATATTTGTAACTTCACTGGACATGTGATATTTTCCCGGTTATTTCTTAGTTGTTTTTAGCCGATACGCGTTGATTGTATATCATTTTATCATCATGTTAAAGCAGTAAACATCGTCAAGTTATTTAGTGGTAAGGTATGGAGGGCAAGAAACAGATATTCATTATTAAATTGTCCCGGGTTGACCCCAGGTTGATAACGCGGTTGACTCACGATAAAATATCAGAGTAAAAAATCAATGTCAGGTTTCGTACGTATGTACAATGCAGGAAAGGATTTAGTTATACGTTGCTAAAATGCTTGGGTTGATTCACAGTGTTCCTTTTCAATGCGTTTCGTTTAGTGTTTCATAACATGGCTATTGACAATACCCGGGCTACCGATTAAAGTTGGTAATACTTATTAGCTGTTGGTGCGGCTTGACAGCCGCCACGCGGCAAAAATTATCAAGATAATAGAAAGGATTACAACTATGAGTCCGAAGAAATCAAGTGCTAATCGTCCGTTACCCTATGCCGAGCCTGAAGAGGTCGGGTTTTCCTCCGAGAGACTGGCGAGCATCGGCCCCGGCCTGCAGAAATTCATCGATAAGCAGAAGGTCCCGCATTTTGTCACGCTGGTCGCCCGGCACGGCAAGATAGTGTATCACGAAGCCCAGGGATACATGGACTTTGACAGCAGGAAGCTGGCGACCAGGGAAACGATATTCCGGCTCTGGTCCAACACGAAACCCATTACCGGTACTGCCACGATGATTTGTGTCGAAGACGGACTCCTTAGTCTTGATGACCCCGTCTCGAAGTACATCCCCGCCTTTAAAAACCAGGTCGTCAGGGCGCCGATGGGGCAGGGGCCCATGATGGGAACTCCCACCGTTCCTGTCGTCCGAGATATTACGGTCCGTGATTGCCTGCGCAATACTACCGGACTCCCCACGGCGCGCCGGGTGCCCCTCTCATATCTGAACGAGTTCAAGGACGTACTCCCAAAGTCGGGTGTACTCATGAGTCCGGACATGCCGACTGTCCCCATCCGCGAGATGGTCGAGGCACTGGCTAAATTACCGCTGGAATCACAGCCGGGAACCGAATTCGAATACCAGGTGGGCTACCCGGTCGTCGGTACGGTGCTCGAGATAGCGACCGGCAAGACCCTGGAGGAGTTCTACCAGGAGCGTATCTTCAAGCCGCTCGGCATGAAGGATACCTCGTTCTATCTCCCCAAGAACAAGCTCGACCGTTTTCCCACGCTCTACAGGCCGGCTTTCGAAACGGGTAATTGGAAGCTGAGCGTAATGGAGAAACCGGAAGAAAGCGAGAAGGTCACCGGCCCCGGAAATTACTTCGAGGCTGGAGGCGGGGCGCACGGCGTGCTCTCCACGGCGGCGGACTACGCTCGGTTTGCCCAGATGTTGCTCAACGGCGGGGAGCTGGACGGAGTCCGCATCCTCGGGAGGAAGACGGTGGAATATATGACTAGCAGCCATACCGGGGACATTGCTTTATCCGTTCCCGGACCCGGTTTCGGCTTCGGCATGGGAGTGGGAGTCTACCAGGGCGGCGGCCGACCCATCATGCGCTCTGTCGGTACCTACGGGTGGGGCGGAGCCGCCGGCACCACCTATTTTGCCGACCCGAAAGAGGACATGATAGCCATATGCTTCACCCAGGTCTTCATGGCCATGGCGATGCCTGACAGTAATTACCAGGATGAATTCGAGCGATTAGTCTACCAGTCCTTGTTATGAGGCATGTATAATACAATGCCTTTAACGCAAAAGGGTACCAGGCCGAATTCACACGCCTGGCTCAAGCAGGCCGTCTTTTACCAGATTTACCCCCAGAGTTTCTGCGATTCCAACGGCGACGGCATCGGTGACATCCCGGGGATAATTCAGAAACTGGACTACCTGAAATGGCTGGGCATCAACGTAGTGTGGATTAATCCCTGTTTTATGTCCCCTTTCAGAGACGCCGGCTATGACGTGGATGACTATTACCGGGTCGCGCCGCGCTACGGGACCAACCGGGACCTATACCGACTCTGCCGTGAAGCCCACCGGCGCGGGATAAAGGTCTGTCTCGACCTGGTGGCCGGTCATACATCCATCGACCACCCCCGGTTTAAGGCTTCATCCAGAGTCGGGAGAAATAGATACTCCGACCGCTATATCTGGACGTCCTCCGCGATATCTGACGCCGATAAGGGGCTTTCCCTCATACAGGGTAATTCTGAAAGAGACGGCGGATATGTCGCCAACTGTTTTCCTTTCCAGCCGGCTTTGAATTACGGGTTCGCCAGACCGGACCAGCCGTGGCAGCAACCGGTCGATGCCCCGGGACCGCTTGAGAACCGTAAGGAACTTATTAAGATTATGGAATACTGGCTCGGGCACGGAGTGGACGGGTTTCGCGTCGATATGGCATTTTCGCTCGTGAAACTCGACCCGGGTCACAAAGAGACTATTAAGCTGTGGCAGGATATCGGCCAGAAAGTGCGCGCGCATTATCCCGACATAGCCTTAATCTCCGAATGGGGAAACCCGGCGGAAGCGATAGCCGCTGGCTTCGATATTGATTTCATGTTGCACTTTGGCGTGGGCGGCTATCCCGACCTCATGCTTAACGAGAACTGCTTCTTTCGCCGGAGCGGCGGCGCGGGCATAGGAAATTTTCTAAAATCTTATCTGAAGCTGGCTGCTAAAACAAAGGGCAAAGGCCTGATTTCCGTACCCAGCGGTAATCATGATATCAAGAGGCCCCGTGCCGATGGCAGGACGGTAAGCGACCTCAAAGTGATTTTTACGTTTTTGCTGACCTGGCCGGGGGCGCCTTTTATCTATTACGGCGATGAAATCGGTATGCGCTACATCCCCGGGCTGGAATCGAAAGAAGGGGGTTACGACCGTACTGGCTCGCGCACCCCCATGCAATGGGACAACGGGACTAACGCCGGTTTTTCCACCGCTGATAAAGAACGACTTTATCTTCCTCTGGACCCGCGCCGGAACCGTCCGAATGTTGAGAAACAGGCAGGCAGTCCGGGGTCGCTACTTAACCACGTACGCAGGCTCATTGCCTTGAGGAAGCGTTCCCCCGCGCTTCAAGCTGAAGGCGCTCTGATTCCTTTACCAGTCGAAAATATCGACCGCCACTTCGCCTATCTACGCCAGGCTGCCGATGAACGATTCCTCATCGTGCTGAATCCATCCGCGACCCCCTCTTCAGTCAGGATAAATGGAATAAAGCCTGATAACCTGTCGCCCCGGATATGTCACGGAGCACAGGCTCGCGTCGAGGGAGACGATATCCAGGTTAATATGGTCGGAGTTTCTTACGGCGTCTTTAAGCTGTAGAAACAGGTCAAATTTCTTGATTGATTCTCTTCGCTAATTCCAGCGCACCGACCACACCTGCCAGGTCGCCCAGCGCCGGAGCGACAATATAGCGGTCAATACTCTCCGTAATTGCCTCCGAACGGATATATCCTTTCAGATCCTTTACCACTTTACGGTGAATCGCCGACATAAGGTCGGGATTTTTCATTAGCCCGCCGCCGATAATAATACGTTGAGGAGATATAGTGTATATTAAATTGCTGATGGCTGACGCCAGGTAGCCTGCTTCCAGTTCCCAGGCAGGATGGTTGGAAGGGAGCTTTTCGGGTGATTGTCCCCAGCGGAGCTCCATTGCCTTACCGGATGCCAGCCCTTCCAGGCAATCACCGTGGTAGGGACAGCATCCCCGGTACGGGTCTCTTTGCCAGTCATGAGGGATACGTATATGTCCCATTTCAGGGTGTAACAGCCCGTGCATCAGCCTGCTGTTTACCATGCCCCCGCCACCAATCCCGGTACCCACCGTAAGGTAGATAAAAATGTCGAGCCCCCTCGCTGCTCCCCAGACCTGTTCGCCCAGAGCGGCGCCGTTTACATCGGTATCGATGACCACCGGCACATTGAGTCGACTGTGTATCTTCTCGACAATGCTGATGTCTGACCACGAGTCCTTTGGCGTGGTGGTGATATACCCGTAAGTCGGAGAATTTTTATCCAGGTCCAAGGGTCCAAAGGAAGCTATGCCAATTGCAGATAGCTGCTTATGTCGGGTATTATTTTTAAAGAAGTCAATTGCTTTTTTTATACTCTCATCAGGAGTGGTCGTGGTAAACTGGGTTTTAATAAGGTTATCCGGTGTTGTACCGACGGCACAAACGAACTTCGTTCCTCCCGTTTCAATACCGCCGTAAACCTTCTCTGTCATCGTGTCCCTGCTTTGTTTGAATTCAGCTTTACCTGATTATAGACCTCGCGGGCGAAATAGGGAAGCCCGGCTACGCCGGCTCGTTTCCGGACTGGATGGAATCAAGTATAATATAGGCCGATAGTACGCATAGTTCGGAGGTTACGCGAATGAATATAAGAGAAGTGGTCGAGGTCGTCCTGGCGGTAAACGGCGGAAGGCAACTTGAAAAAACCTGCGACCAGTTAATCGAAGGCGACTGGGAAAGTCAGGTCACCGGTGTTGTCACCACGTTCATGGCAACCGTCGACGTAATTCGTCGGGCAATCGATATGGGCTGCAACCTGATTATCACCCATGAACCAACTTATTTTACCGGTCTGGATGGGAGGGACTGGCTGGAAGATGACCCCGTCTATCAGCGTAAAAAGGCTTTAATCGACGATAACCAAATATCAATCTGGCGGTACCACGACCACATGCACATCGGCAATACCGATTTAATATACACCGGATTATTGAAAAACCTGGGTTGGGAAAATTACCTGGATACAAGTATTCCGCAGCCCCACTGTTACACGATTCCTGCAACCACGGTGACGGACATGGTCGGCTTTCTCAAGAAGGCACTTGGCATGGAGGTTATTCGAGTTGTCGGCGACCCGGAAATGAAATGCAGTCGGGTCGGGATACTGGTCGGCGGCGGAAGCCTCGGTCTCGGTCAGGAAGAAATGCCGGCCAGGTTGATGCATGAACAAAAGCTTGACGTGATGATATGTGGTGAAATAACCGAATGGACGTTAAGTGCTTATGTCCGTGACGCGGCGGCTTTAGGATTCAATAAAGCTATGATTATCGTCGGGCATGAACGAAGCGAGGAACCCGGTATGAAAGAGATGGCTAACTGGCTGCAGCCTCTCCTGGGAGAAATACCGGTCAGTTTTTTCGATTCAGAAGAGCCTTTTATTTATCTATAAATCGGGACTGGCAGTTCACTGTGAATAAGATTGAATAAGTTCTGCCTATAGTGACCCCGGCTCCACCAGGGGGGATTCGAATTTACGATACCACTCATACACTGAAAGTCAGTTTATAAGTTCCACGTATTGTACACCACCGCCCACCAGCCCAAAAGTCGTCAGATTGTTATCAATCGTTGTCGTCGCGTTGCAATACCGGGAATGAGGTTTAGTTCTTGAGAAAAAATCTTCCGGTATCCCAGAACGATACTCTGCCTCAAATCTGATCTGGAAAAGATCGGATAATTTGGGTTACACGCTTTATTTAAGTGCATCCGCAATATAGGTAAAAATAACGCCCAGCGCGTGTGCGCCTGCATCCGGATACCCAAGGCTTCTTTCTCCGATATTGCCTGCGCGCCCCATTCTGGCTGCTATTTTTTCTGTACTCCTAGCGCCGGCCACCGCCGCCATGGCGGCTTTTTTAAAGGCCGAAATGAGACTATCAACTGACGCTGTGCTGGTCGTCCAAGAATCAGCATAGGGTACCAGAGCGTCTATCAGCGTCTTATCACCTGGCACAGCACCTCGTCCGAAGGAACGCTCGCCCGTAAGTTGTATACCTTTAACTGCCGCCTGTATCATCTCTGCAAAATCGCTGGCGGTCAATTCTGTCCTGGCGCCGGCGCTTTTGGCAGCAGCCCTGAAAGCCGACCCCCAGAGCGGGCCGGATGCGCCGCCGCAATGCTCCATAATGACCAGAGAGACAGCCTCCAAAAAGCTGCCGATGTCTTTGGCTTTATTGGTCACGATATCATCCCATTCACGCTTCAACTGCTTGAATCCCTTGGCGATACTCATCCCGAAATCACCGTCGCCGGCATGGGAGTCCAGCTCGCAGAAAGGAACTTCATTGGCGATGATTACTTCGCTCATTTTGTCAATGATGTAGATGATATTTTTCAGGTTGATCGTTGCTTTGTCCAGCGCTGCATACGATTCGTTGGTTTTAGATGTAAAACATACTTCTTCAGCTTTAACATCGTCTTGTTCGATACCGGCATACTCGACGCTATCGACCGGGCCGGACACCTTGAACGCCGGCGCATCACATTCCGCGGCAAGGAGTTCTTTCAGCTCATCGTCGAGCTTCATGATGGAAACCGAGGCGCCGGCCATGTCTATGCTTGTCATATAGTTTCCCACGAATACCCGGTTGATCCTGATGTTCTTTTCAGCCAGTTCGCGGGTTACCGCATTATTGAGCAGGTAGAGTTCTTGTAATGGCGTGCCCCCGAA
>CAZPAS010000064.1:0-11686 GCA_964584575.1 uncultured Dehalococcoidaceae bacterium
AGAAGGAGGCAATGAGATGTCTTTGAAGGGAAAAGTGGTACTGGTTACCGGCGCCCGGCAGGGTCTGGGCAAATCGATAGCCCTCGGCATGGCTGAAAAGGGTGCCGACCTGCTGGTGTGCGACCGGGTTACCGACGACGGTAAGCTGGACGAGACCGCCAAGGAGATAGAGGCTCTCGGCGTCAAGGCGCTGACCATGGGCGGGGATATCACCATAGAAGATGATGTCAATGAAATCGTCAATAAGGGTCTGGAAAAGTTCGGTAAGATAGACGTGCTGGTAAACAACGCCGGCGTTACTGCCCAGGACTCCTTCCTTAATATGCCTTACCGCCGATGGCGGCTGATTCTCTCCGTGAACCTGGACGGTACGGCACTTTGCTCCAAAGTAGTCCTGCCGCACATGCTGGAGAAGAAGAGCGGCATGATTATAAACGTTTCCTCAATACTGGCCAAAGAAATCCGCATGAGTATACCCTACGGAGTGACTAAAGCCGGGGTGGAGCGGTTTACGCTGGGTCTGGCGCG
This sequence comes from uncultured Dehalococcoidaceae bacterium, assembly GCA_964584575.1. Lineage (GTDB taxonomy): Bacteria > Chloroflexota > Dehalococcoidia > Dehalococcoidales > RBG-16-60-22 > JAFGPF01. Next base: position 529 of record CAZPAS010000064.1, read on the forward strand.
GGAGATGCGGCGCGAAGAAGGCATTGCCGTTACCTGTATCCGCCCGTACTTCGTCAAGACTGACGTGGTCATGGGCTTCATGGAGGGCCGCGACACCAGCGACTTCGAGGAGCCGATTATCTGGCAGAAATACCCGGCGATGCTGGCGGAGTCCAAAGCCGAGGAAGTGACCGGCAAGATATGGGACAAGGCCGCTCTGGAAGAAAAGTTCGGCAAAGTAGAATAGTAGACTGAAATCATACGATGAATAATGACGCCCCGGCTTATACGGTCGGGGCGTTTGGTTTTACATCAGTGTGTATCCCTACCTCTGGACGACTTCACAGAACAGCTCCGGCGTGCCGTAACCGGCTCCCCAGCTGCTCCCATAGGCGTTGCAGGCATAATAGCCGCTCTTGATTTGTACGGTATATGTATCAGCCGTATTCTGGGAAATTATGAACTCTACGGAGGCGTTATTCAGCGTCAGAACGGTAACGTCGTTACTATCGGTATTGCCGTCGGCATTGATATCTACGAGATTACCAAGAGAGTCGCGGACTTCCAGCGATAGAACCAGAGACCTGTAAATCTTGACGAGTTTGCTGGTGTTGGCAAACGCTACGGTAGCCACGAAATCGCCGGTATAGTTCGAGGAGGTGGTATCGATATCGAAAAGCGTACCGGGGCTGACTGTCTCGGTTTCCATGCCGCGGGCAACCCAGGTGGGCGTGCTCGAGGTATTGGCGGTGACGTTGACGAAGTTCTCGTCACTCATGGTGCCGCCGAGGGTAACGTTATCGAAGGTATAGCCGTAGGCGAAGGCTCCGAGGGTGAATGCCATCGCCAGCAGCAGGGCGCCGACCAGGTAGGTTGCTCGGCTCCGGCGGGGCAGGATGAAAGCCAGCCTGTCATCGTCGCAGAGGACCTTTTCCACTTCGTCGGCGACCTTGACCTTATTGCCGTTAAGTTCCGCCCTGGCTCTGTCCGGGATGTCGAAGGCGGCTTTATACAGCTCGCGGGCTTCCGCAATAGTCTGCCCGGCTATTTCCGCTGACTCAAAATTTTCCTGGTATCTGATTTCTATCATTTTTCGATTTCGCACACCTTTATCGGTGCTTATATTTATATATTAGGCTACGACCATTAAGAACGTTATAAAATCTATCTGGAATGACATAAAAATGTGTAATGGTTAGATAAAGCTTTATAAATATTTCATTAAGTTCGCATGTGAAAGGTCAGCTGTAAGCACGAAAGTCCTTTATGGTAAAATTACTGTGAAATACAGCCCGGCGGGAGGTGCCAAAATGTGCGGAAAATTTTGGAAGGTGTTTATCAGCATTATCGCTATAATGCTTATGATGACAGTATTCGTCGGCTGTGGGGAGTCGGAAGAAACACCGGAAGCACCCGGCGAGCCGGAATACGCCCGAACGGCGACGGAGACGATCTTACAGGGCTTGAGTGAGAAAGACCTGGAGAAATATACCCAGTATGGCAATGCCGTCTTTAAAGGGGCAGTGACGCAAGAAGTGCTGGATAACGCGGCGGCGCTGATAGAAGGCCAGTACGGCGCTTATAAATCGATAGAGTTCCTGTCCGTGGAAGAGCAGGACGGCTATACTCACGTGCACTATAAGGCTACGTACGAAAATGGCAAGATAGGCGTAAGAATGGTCTTCGACGCCGAACACCTGGTCGCCGGGCAATGGTTCGAATAACGTTTAGGGCTTAAGTTTTTCTCTTATTTCTCCTCGCGTAGAACTGCGGCACCAGCAGTAGCGCCGCCATGGAAGACACCACCATCGCCACCCACATGACCGCCGAAGCCTGCGTATGGATGCGCAGCGGCGAGAAAAGCAGGGCGGAAAGCCCGATAGCCAGTCCGAAGGCGTTGGCAAGCACCGGACGGGATACCGTGGTCAATGCCGCTTTGACGGATTCCTCCCGGTTCATGCCGCGGTTGCGGTAGTAATATATCCCCGAAAGCAGGTGGATGGAATAGTCCACTCCCACGCCGATTGATATCGCGGAGAGGTTGGCGCTCATCATATTGAGATTGAATCCGGTCATCGCCAGCATACCCAGTATCGCCGCTACAGTCAGGGCGATGGGCAGCAGGCCCGCGAGCGCGGCGGTAATCCTGCGTAGTGTTATCCAGAGCATGAGGAAAATCAGCACGAACGCTAGTCCGAGGCTCTGGAACTGGCTCCTTACCACGAGTTTATTCATCTCGTTGAAGAGGACCGGCATGCCGGTGATAATGCGTATCGTATCGCTGTGCTCGCTGACGAACCTGTTGAGATGGGTTATATCTTCGGTGTCCAGCCCCTCCGTGGTGACCATCAGCTTAAAGCCGTCCCCGGATGCCCAGGTGCCCATCTCCTGAGTGCCTATCTGCGAGAGCAGCATGTTGACGAACGCCGGATTAGAGGGGTAGGCGTTCGTGCCGGTAGCCATGTTGTTAATCCCCACGATAACGTCGAAGACGGAGGTCGCCCTCTTGATGCCCGGCAGTTTTTCCAGTTCCCGCTCCGTTTCCAGGACACGATTGGCGAAATCCACGTCGCTCAGGGCAGCCCGTCCCTGCGGGGAGGCTATCTCCCCGGTAAGGGGTATGGCGCTGCCGAAGGTCCTTTCAACACGGTCGAATATCTGCCTTATCTCCGAGCTTTCCTTGAAGAAGGTCAGCTGGTCGGACTCCACCTGGAGCCTGGGTATGAACACGGCGGAGACCGCGAGGACGGCTACGAAGATAAGGGAGACCAGCAGTCTCTGGCGGGATGCCTTGAGGATAAAGTTATTCAGCCAGGCGTATTTCGTTTCCGGGGCTTTCTCCGGCAGCTTCATCCGGGACAGCACCGCCGGCAGGAAGAACAGGGCGATGAAGCCGGCGTAGCCGATACCCACCGTGACGAAGATGCCCATGTGGCGCATCGGGATTACTTCCGTCCAGACAAGCGAGGCGAACCCCGCCATGGTGGTAATCGTCGCCAGGAAGATGGGCGTGCCCACCATCTGCAGGGTAGTAATCGTTAGTTCGCGGCGGTCGGTATGTGAACTCATGTTGTCCAGGAAATGGCTCGTGTAGTGCAGTCCGTATGCCGAGCCCATGACGAGGATGAAGAGCGGACTGAGCACGGTCATGAGGTTCAGGTCCTGCCCGCTCCAGAACACCGTGCCGAAGGTCCAGAGCGCGGCGAGCCAGGCGGGGACCAGGGACAGCACGGCGAAGCGGAAGTTGCGTAAAACGAAGTAAAAGACCAGGAGCACCAGCACGATGGCGCAGGGCGGGAGTATGCAGAGTATCGTGATGAGGTATCCCCAGATGGTATCCTTTATCACCGCGTTGCCGGCCAGGGAGAGGTTCAGGGGGCTTACTTCCGTCATTTCCTTGAGGGTATCCACGATGGCATCGGCGTCGGCATCGATGGCAACGCTGACGATAAGCACGCCGTTACGCGTGTCCTCCGTCAGAAACTGGCCGGTCATGAAATACCTGTTCTCGATGAAGTCTCTCAGCGTCTCGTAGTTTTCCTCGATGTAGGCTTCATTGACCTTCGTAACGCCCATCCCCGCCATGATTTCCGGGGGGATAAAGCCCTGGACCATCGCCACGCCGTCGATGGCTTCTATCTCCTTTTGCAGGTGAAAGACCTCCAGCAGGTTTGACTTATCGAGGAGGGAGTCTTCCCGCTCGATGAGTATTGAGATAGACTCGCCGCTTTCGTACCTGGCGTTGAGCTCGTGGTATTCGTCCGCAACGGGATTGCCCTTGGAGAAAAAGCTCAGGAAATCCGTATCCAGGTTAAAGCGGAAAAAGGACGCCAGCGAAACGAGGTTGAGGATGATGACGAAAACGATAATGAGTCTGGAGTGGTCGTAGATGAAACCGGCGATTCTTTTCAACGGGAGCCTCCTGAAATAGTGAAATACTTAGGTCTTTTGCAGTCCCCGGAGCACCAGGCCCGCCAGCTCAGCGGCGAGCTGTTGGCGGTCGATATCTTTTGCCGGGCTGTTTTCACCTTCAATCTGGTATAAAAGCATGAAGCCGACGACCATGCCGCCGATGGCACGGGTCACGACTTTCGGGTTGACATCGCGGAAGGCGCCTTTTTTTACCCTCGACGCAACATATTCCTCCATCATGGCCATGACCGGTCTGACTACTTTCTCGGCGTAGCTGCGGCGTATTTCGGGGTCGCGCTGTACCTCACCGAGCAGGGGGAGGAACTTATTTACACCTTCGAGGCCGAAGTTCAGGCGGTTCTCCATCAGTCTGGTTATCAGGGTTTTATCGTCTTTCGTGCGCGATTTCCTGGCTATATTGCTGAAAGGTTCGATGATGTACTTATTGGTAATGGCTACCAGCAGGTCGCGTTTGCTCGGGTAGTAGTTATAGATAGTGCCCACGGCGACGCCGGCTTCCCGCGCCACGTCGGGGATAGTCGCACGGTCGTAGCCGCGCTCCGAGAACACCTGCAGGGCGGCCGCCAGTATCTGCTCCCGGCGCTGTCTGGTTATCCGCTTCTTTCTATCTTCTCTATTCATCGTATTGCACAGTGATATATGAATGAACGTTCATTCATTATACAAAGGACAGAGGTGATTGTCAAGGGGTTATTTATGAATAATGAGGTTGAAAGGGATAGGTTACGTAAACAAAGACTCTAGCGTTTCTTGAAGGACCTTAAGGCTGCGTAGAACGCACCGCCGCCGAGTACCGCTGCCACGAGGAAAAACAGCCACCAGCTGCCACCCATCAGACCGTCATCGTCCGAACTCGCTGATAAGTCGACGACCTTCTTTACGGGCGCCTCGGGTTCAACTATGGTTATGGTGCGTGTTTTGGAGTTATTTATCTCGTTGCTCTCGGAGATAAGACCGTCCATATCGACGAAGACGCTGATTTCATGCACTCCCGCTTCCACCGTCCAGGTAAAGTCCCCCGTCAGCGTAGTGCCGGAGGCTATCTCACCCAAATCGACCGTACCCGCCGGCGAACCGTCGATTTGCAGAACCAGACGAGGGTTGACGGCGGGTTCTCTGCCCCGGTTTTCCACCTGGGCGGTGATGGTCAGCGTATCGCCGGGTACGGCGCCCAGCGGCAACCAGGTGATGGTGGGTATGGCAAGGTCCGGTGCGCTGGTGGAGAACTCCAGTTCCTTTTCGTTATTTGTCTCATCGAGTTCTGACACGTCGTCGTCGACGTCGATGGCGGCGTATATCGTATGCGGTCCGGATTCGAGCAGTGCGTTGAATATTATACTGGCTGACTCTCTCGCCGGTATGGGCTCTATGTCCTGGTACGTCTCGGGCGAGTCATCGATACTGTACATCAGCCGGGTCGCACCGGACGTATCGCTGCCCTGGTTTCTGACGGTGATGGTGATGGTAACATCATCGCTTATCAGCGGGTAGTCCATGAGCCAGCTGATATCTTCTATAACCAGGTCGGGAGTCATCGTGGAAAAACCTATCTCCTTTTCGTTATTGGTCTCGTCCGTCTCCGTAATCCGGTTATTTTCGTCGGCAATGACTAAAATGGTATGTAAGCCCGACCCGGCCACCCACTCGAAAGACCTGGTGACGGAAGCCGCCGCCTCTATCTCCGGCAGCTCCAGCAGACCGGTCGGCAGACCGTCGACGTAACAGGTAGCCTGCGCCTCCTGTGTCTTGCTGCCGCCCTGATTTTTGAAAGTTGCCGTAAAGGTGATGGTATCACCTATGGATGCGTCCGGCGGCGACCAGGTAATGTCCTCTATCAAGAGGTCGGAGGGCGGTAACGTTATCACCTTGGGGTTGTTTTCTTCGTCGAGTTCCGTGATTTCATCCGATGCGTCGGCGACAATCTCAATAGTGTGATAGCCGGCGGTGGCGCCCCAGACCAATACCTCGGTTGACACCGCACCCGCTTCCAGCTGCCCGATGTCCGCAAAGCCGACGTACGAGCCGTCGATATAGTAATTTACGCGCGACGGACCGGATTCGAGGGTGCCCTGGTTCTCCACGGCGATGTTGAAGGTGACTTCTTCACCCGCGGGCATATCCGCCGGCGTCCAGGTCACCGTGCCAATAACCAGGTCCGGCATTTTAGGAGCGACGGTGACCGTACTTTCATTATTTTCTTCGTTATATTCGATTACCTGTTTCTTGGAATCGGCGATTGCTTTAAAGTCGTGATGGCCGTTCTGGGATGTCCAGGTGCAGGTAACGTTCTCGGACTGGTCGGAGACAAGGTTCGTAACGCTGTCCAGGGTCAGGAATGTGTCATCTACGTAATAAGCGACGTAGAAATAATCGGCTTTACCGCCGCCCTGGTTCTTGACGGTCGTGATAAACGTGACGGTCTCGCCGATATCGGGGTTCTCCGGCTCCCAGCTAATCTCGGAAATTATCAAGTCCGGGGGAATGATGGGGATGGTCTTGGTCAGTTTGTTATTATCTTCGTTGGTTTCAGTAAGCATGTGGTCGCAATCGGCAGCGATACTCACGGTATGTGTTCCGGTGGAAGCCAGCCACTGGATCGTAGCGGTTTTTGTGGCATCAGGACCAATGGCTTCAATGTTCTGGTAGCCCTGGTAGCCGCCGCTGACATAGTACGCAATGCGCGATGCGGTGGCTTTGCCGGTGCCCAGATTTTTAACGGTAATTGTGAAGGTTACGGTATCACCGTTGGCGGCATCTTCCGGCAGCCAGGTTATATCTTCGATAATCAGGTCCGGGGCTGCGGTCAGCAGGCTTACCGTATAATCGTTGTTGTTCTCGTCACTCTCGGTTATATTCCCGTAGAAATCGACACTCGCCTTGACTTCATGCTCCTCTTCCTGTGCGGCCCAGGTGAACGTAATGTTTTCCGAGGCTGCCGCTTCCAGCGATGATACCGCCAGTGAGGACTTGTATTCGTCGTTGAAGAAATAGGCCAGGTGGCACGGGTCCGAGCGGCCGCCGCCCTGGTTCTCAATGTTAACGGTAAACGTAACGGTATCATTCCTGGACGGATTTTCCGGATCCCAGGTAATCCACTTTACCACCAGGTCCGGTGGCATGGTAGTGAAAGTGGTAGTGAGTTCGTTGTTGGTCTCGTTACCTTCGCAGACCTGGTCTTTATGGTCGACGACCGCCTTTATGGCATGCTGTCCCGATAACGCGACCCAGTTAAGTGTTTTGGTGGTAGCCTCGCCGGGATCTAACGCGGGAATATCCTGATATCCACGGGAATTACCATCGATATATAGATTTACGGTGTTGGCTTTTGCCCGGCTATTACCCTGGTTCAGGATGGTAATCGTAAATACGACGGCGTCGCCCCGGGACGGTTCATCGGGTTCCCAGGTAATCGACTGTACTACCAGGTCGGGTGCCAGTGTCGATATATTATAAGTCCCGGTGTTGTTGGTCTCGTCGGTCTCCGCCACGGCTCCGCCGGAGTCCGCTACTGCCTTGATGATGTGCGAACCTATCTGAGCCTGCCACGTGAATGAGGTGGATTTAGAGGTGCCGGCGACGACCGAGTTGATGGGATTGGTCCCCAGGACGGTATTATCTACGTAACAGGTTACGTGGCTGTTGCTGGAAGCTGTATTACCCTGGTTCTTGACGGTTACCGTGATGGTTACCGTATCGTCCAGCGCCGGTTCCGGCGGGGACAGGGTGATGCTCTGCACGATGAGGTCCGGACCGTCGGCGGCGGATGCCGTCATTGATTGCAGTCCCGCTGCGGCAGTACCAAGCACGACAGCCAGTAATGCCACGGCTGTCCTTGCAAGGAATTTCTTCATCGTCTGGGGATAACCGGGCAAGGAAAACGTCCTCCATCCTATATATTAAGGTATGTTCTTTCTTCATTGTACTAGTACCTAAGATACATATGAATAGTCCTTTAGTAGGGGAACGGCAGGCGAATTAGTACTACGGTGCTGCGCGGTTGAGAGGAAAGTACCTCGTGTTAAGGTACTCTTTACGCCTGATTGTCGTCGTCTTTGAGGATAGCCCAGCCCGGACAGTAGATATTCTCCACGCAGGCGCCGCACTCGGTGCACTTATCGGGGTCGATGATATACTGCTCTTCCCCTTCGCTGATAGCCCCAAAAGGAAACTCGTAGTAGCAGGCGCCGCACTTAACGCAGGTATCGGTGATTTTATAAGCCAATACGGACTCCCGGGTGTGATGAGCTGTACCCTCATTGTATACAATTTGGGTAACAGTCTCAAAATGTGGCATACTGGGAAGGTGAACAGCGGCGATTTTCTTTCTATCATTCTCATAGCTATAGGTCTTTCCGCCGACTGCTTTGCGGTAGCTCTGGGCGGCGGCGTTTCCAATAAAAATCCTACCCGTATGCAGATATTGCGCGTCGCCTTCATGTTCGGTTTGTTCCAGGCGGTGATGCCCGTGCTGGGATGGCTGGCGGGGAGAACGGTGGTGGAGTACATCGCGGACTACGACCACTGGGTGGCTTTTGTCCTGCTGGCGATTGTCAGCGGCAGGATGTTATGGGAATCCTTACGGCTCGAACGGGGAGAGGGAAAAACCGTGGACATCACCCGGGGTCTCCTGCTGCTGACGCTGTCCGTAGCCACCAGCATCGATGCCCTGGCGGTAGGGCTGTCCTTTGCCTTCATCGAGGTGAGTATCGCGGTTGCCGCCCCGACCATCGGCGTGGTGGCGTTTATCGCCACGGCGGCAGGGTTCGTTTTGGGCAGGAAAGCCAGCCGTCTAATTGGCAGGAGGGCGGAGATAATCGGCGCGGTCATCCTGCTGGCTATCGCCTTCAGAATCCTCTTAAGCCACCTGCTCGGCGGCGGATAGAAAAGGAATTACGGGCACCCCGTAAATAATTCTTTAAAAACCCCTTGACAAACAAAAGATATATCTTTATAATATATATCTAGATATATCTAGATAGTATTAGATATATTTAAAAACGAGTAAAAGACATTAAGGAGTCTACCATGTTTAGAGACAGACACTATCGAGGCGAACGCTTTTTCAAGGGTCCCCGGCGGGGGAGCTCTTTTCAGAAGGGCGACCTTAAATATATAATCCTGGGCCTGATTCAGGACACGCCGCGTCACGGCTACGATATCATACGCGAGCTGGAAGAGCAGTCCTACGGTACTTACAAACCGAGTCCCGGCGTCATCTACCCGACCCTTCAGATGCTCGAGGAAATGGGGTACGCCACGTCCGAGGAGCAGGAGGGGAAAAAGGTATATTCCATCACGGAGGAAGGGAAAGACTTCCTGGCGAAACAGAAGAATAAGACCAACGGCGTGAGAAGCCAGATGAAGCGTAAGTGGAGCTTCAAGAACATCGGCAAGATGGTCATGGTGATGAAGGAATACCACGCGCTGGAGGACCTGCTGGGCCGGAGTATTCGCGGTCAGGACCCTGAAAAAATGCAGCGGATACGCGATATCCTCATCCAGACCTATAACGATATCGAATCTATACTGGAAGAATAAAAATACAGGAGGGATAAAATGGGTTATTTCAGAATAATGGCGGCCATTCCGGGTTTCTTCCTGAGTTCACTGTTTTTCATGCTTCTCTGGGATGCCGTCGCACCGAAAATCGGCATTACGGCGGATATCAACTACGTGACGTCCATGCTGATAACCATCACGCTATGGCTGGCCGTGGCGCCCCTGGCGGCGGTCGCGGGCAAGCGGAGAGACTGGTAGAACCAGGGAAAGTAACTTAATCGAGGATATGTCGTGATGATGGCGCCGGACAGCGGGATAAAAATCGAATACGACGATACAATACAGAGCTACTATGTCGTCTGGCAGCCCCTGGCCAGTATAGGACTGGGCGGTACGCAAAAAGAAGCCCTGGAAGAGCTGAGGCAGGCGGCGCATTACGGCATTGATACGATGGTCGATTTAAAACTCAAGGAATCATATCGTGAAGGGAAGGCAGCAAATGGTCAGCGAGGTTGAACACAAAGAAGGAGAAATCTGGGGAGTGGAGAGGGCGCGGCAGTATGCCCGGGGGCACAAGAAATACGCCGGGATGATGTACGGGGGGATAGTAAAGGCTGTCAGGTCGTTGAAGACGACGGGCAGGTTTCTCGAAATGGGGGCGGGTCCGGGGTTTTTATCGGTAATGCTGGCGCAAGAGTACCCCGATATAACGATTACAGCAGTTGATATCTCGTCGGGCATGGTGGAAGTAGGCAAAGAGTATATCGCCGAGAACAAGCTCGAGAATAGAATCGACTACCTGGTGGGCGACGTGTACGACGGGGAAATGGTGGGGGGCCTGGGCAGGTTCGATTTCGTCTTTACTTCGTTTTCGCTGCACGACTGGCGGCCGCCGGACGATGCATTACGCAATCTCTGGGATGCCGTAGGGGATGGGGGCGTGTTGTATCTTCACGACTTTAAAAGGCAGGGCTGGCTGCGCTTCCTGCCCATCGATGACGAAGGGTTCGAAGCGATGAAGAACGCCTATACGCCGGACGAAATCAGGGCGGTCTTAAGGAAGCTGGGCATCACCGACTACAGCATAAAATGCAGGTTTCCCTTTATATTTCAGTCGGTAATCGCGCGTAAGTGAAACCGTGACGTCGGGCTAGAACGCGAAAAGCTTGCCGGCAACCTCGGCGACCTTCATGAGCAGGCCAGGGATGATGCCCAGCAGCAGGACACCCAGGCAGCAGAGTACCAGAGCCAGGCGCGGCGCGCCGCTGGAAGGCACCTTCTCCTCGGAAGCCGCCTGCCCGAGCCACATTACCTTGACCACGCGCAGGTAGTAATATGCCGAGATGACGCTGTTGATGGCGGCGACAACTACCAGCCAGAGCAGGTCGTTCTGCGCCGCGGCGCTGAAGATATAGAACTTGGCCATGAAGCCGGCCGCCGGCGGCATGCCGATGAGTGAAATCAGGCAGAGGGTCAGCGCCAGGGCCATTACCGGCGCCCGCTTGCCCATGCCGGCGAAGTCGGCAATCTCGTCGCTTTTAGTCTTGTTCGTGATGGCGATAACGGCGATGAAGGCCCCCAGGTTGGTTAGCGAATAGCTGGCGAGGAAGAATAATATTCCACTTTGTCCCAGGACGCCGGACGTAGCCGCGAAGCCCAGCGTTGCCAGACCCACCATCAGGTAGCCGGCCTGGGCGATGCTGGAATAACCCAGCATGCGCTTGATATTGGTCTGCGGGATAGCGAC
>CAZPAS010000065.1:0-11665 GCA_964584575.1 uncultured Dehalococcoidaceae bacterium
GCCCCTGCCGCTCCTCCATCTGCCCCCGGCGCTCCCGCTTCCGAAGGTACTGACACCCCCTTATTCTACGGTCCTACTTATTCATTAATCATCTGGGCGATTATTATACTGACGCCTGTCCTTGTCATCATTATTGTTAAAATGGTGAGACAGTCACGTTTAGACAAGGAAACCGTGCACATCGCTACCGCAGTATCTCCATCTGCCGCTCTAGGATCTACCCCTGCCGGTCCCGCACTTGGCCCCGTGGCTCCTGGACCTGCCCCTTCCGGTCCCGCACCTGCCTCTGCACCTCCTATATCCAGCTCTGCACCTCCTATATCTACCCCTCCCGCTCCCAGGCCTACCGTCGCCGCTCCTGCACCTGTCTCTGCCGGTCCCGCAACCGTCTATGTCAGTGTGAGTGTTGACGGCAAACTACTGGTTGCCGCCCAGCCCGTTACCGTTACTGAAATGACCGTCCAGGGCGTAATCAAGGCAGCCCACGCGGCGTACTACTCCGGCGGTGAAAAAGGCTATAAAGCCGGTATCGACCCGACTTTCAATATGTTCCTCATAACCAAGTGCTGGGGTATTCAAGCTACCCCGTACGTCATTGTTAACGGCGCCCCCCTCGGGGCTAATCCGGCGGTTCCCGCAACCGTCGATGCCGCACCGGTCGCCGCCAATGACAATATCATCATTTGCACGTCCAGTGACATGATGGGTAAACCCGCGCAGCCGGTATCTCTGACATCAACCGTTTCCGGCGATTCCGCGACGGTGACCGCGACAGCCTGGACACTCGACTTCTCGACATTCTCATATTCCTCCACGCCTCTCGCCAACGCGAATGTCGTTGACCCGGCAACCGGCGCGTCTCTTGGTTACACCGATGCCGACGGCAGCATCACCGTTGCCGTTCCGGAAAGCGGCGTTGTCGCCATCGATGGTCTGGCGGCCATCGCGGCGGCGACCGGGAACAGGCAATAAAAGGAGAATCACGTTTAGATGAAAATTACGACATACGAGTTATGCTTACACCTAATATTTAATCGGGGAAGGAGATAACTATGAGGAATTTAGGGAGAACGTTAAGACAAATATGGAGGCTGGCTGCTCCTTTCTGGTTCAAGTCCGACAGACGTCGGGCGGCCTACCTGCTACTCGTTGGCGACCTGGCACTGATAGCTATCCTCGTCCTGACCATGGTTCGTTATAACAGATGGTTTGCGGACTGGACCAATGCCTTCGTAAATGTAGATTATGATCTATGGAAACAGCAATTGGTACTGTTTCTGGTTATTGCCGCAGCTCTGGTCATCGGGGGAACCTGTAAGCTCTATCTGGACGGCTGGCTGGGTGTCATCTGGAGAAAATGGATGACATCCCAATATCTCGGCAACTGGATGACCAATCATAATCATTATAAAATGCGGCTTATCGGTACTCCGACCGATAACCCTGACCAGCGTATTCAAGAAGACATCAACCAGTTTATCGGCGCCGCCATCATGTTTTCGCTAACTTTACTCCAGCAGGTAGCAATGCTCGGTACCTTCCTCGTCATCCTCTGGAATTTGTCCAATACCATTCCATTAATGTTCGGCGGTGCGGACGTGTCTTTCCCGGGCTATTTCATTGTCGTCGCACTCTTGTGGGCAATCCTGTCAACCTTTACCGTACACAAATTCGGTAAACAGCTGGCCTTTATCAACTATAATCAGCAGATGTATGAAGCTGACTTTCGTTTTTCACTGGTCCGCGTCAGAGAGAACAGCGAGCAAATCTCACTGTTAAAAGGCGAAGATATAGAACGCGACAAATTGATGGGGACATTTGGTAATGTCATCGCCAACACATTCAGGCTCATCGGGAGAACTCTGAAAATGGGGATGTGGAATACAGGTTTTTCAATTTTCAGTGGTCTAGCGATTTCGTTACTCTTAGGGCCTTCATACTTTTCGGGGGGAATTCCCGGCGGTTACGGCGCCATCATGCAGATATCAATGGCCTTCGCGACTGTTCTGGGAACATTCACGTTCTTTCAGACATCGTACGCCGGCCTGGCCGCGTGGAAAGCTGCCATGAACCGTCTTACCGACTTCCAGGAAAACTATAGAAAAGGCGAGGCAACCTGGGCGAGTTCCGAAATCAGAGTCCAGGAGAGTCCGGAAGATGACATCGAGATAAAAGACCTGGGTGTGAATCTGCCAAACGGCAAGTTGCAGATTTCAGCCAAAGATATCGTCATCAAGCACGGCGACAAGGTGCTTATAAAAGGTAAAACCGGCGCCGGCAAAACGACATTGTTCAGGGTGATATCAAGTCTCTGGCCGTTCGGTAAAGGCTCCGTTAATATGCCGGCAGGTAAGAAAGTCATGGTGCTTCCGCAGCAGCCGTACTTCCCGTTCGGCACGCTGGCGGATGCCATCTGTTATCCCGACCCTTCAAGCGCATATGACCGTGCAGACATTGAAAACGCGCTGCGTGACGTTGATCTTGAAAAGTTCATACCCAGACTTGGTGAAATCGGGCACTGGAACCACCAGCTTTCCGGCGGCGAGCAGCAAAGAGTCGGTGTTGCCAGAGCCATACTTCATGCCCCGGATTACCTGTTCTTTGATGAAGCTACGGCATCAGTGGATGAACCTTCTGAAGAGATACTCTATAAGATGCTGCTGGACAGGATGAAAGATTCGACAATCATATCCATCGGTCACCGTTCATCACTGGAGAAATTCCATGAAAGGTTGATTGTGGCTGAAAAGACTAACGGGTCCTTTGAGTTTATTGAGCAGGAGGTTGCCGGTAAAAAATAGTCCCGAGGCCATGGAGGTACTCGGAAAGGAGACCGACAACTATATAAGCTAAAAAAGAGGGGGACCTTGATAGTGTTATCGGTCCCCCTCCTGGTTGATAAACCAGTGGTATTTCTGGAGGTTATGCTGGCAGGTAAATACGAGAGAGAAACAATAGAAAAATAGTCGTTTATTTACCAGACTGTTGTATTAATGCACGTGAACCGACGTTATTTGTATACGCCGTATTCTTTAGCGGCGTCCATCATGACGCGAATATTGTCAGGATTCGCCTGATTCATAATAGCCCCGCTGGTTAAAATATACCCGCCGTTTTTACCGACTACCTCGATGAGCTTCCGGCAGTGTTCTTTTACATCGGCGGGTTTGCCATTCAGCAATAATGAGGAGGGTACGTTTCCGCAGATACAGGCGGTATCTCCGAGTATTTTTTTAGCTCTGAAAATATCAGTCCGGTCAAACCACCATACCACGGCGCCCTTGGGCAGATCCTTGACTATCTCGAGGCGGGAATTATAGCCGCCTTCGGCAAACAGCAGAGGTACGCAACCCTCGTTAATCAGGCCGATGCAGAGGTCTTTAAGCGAGGGCCAGTAGAATTTTAAGAATTGCTCTTCAGACATCCAGCCGTCGGCGCCTTTATGCAGGGGAATAAAGATAAGCGGACTGCCGGAGGCGTCCGCAGCCTCCACGGCCACGTCAACGGTAACGCGGGTAAGCGATTCAACGGCTTGAATAAGCTTGTCAGGCTGCCGGAACATGTCCAACACCACCCCTTGAGTTCCCCTCAGCATGTCGGCGATACCGTCAAAGGGGGCCGTAGCTATCCCGCCCCAGAAAAGCGGGATTCCCATCTCCAGCATTTTCTGATTACAAAACATAACTGTTTCCAGCCATTTGAAGCTTTCCTTACTGGCTTCAAGGAGGGCCTGAAGCGCGGCCTGGGCGTCCGGCGTGCCGTATGATGTCAGATATCCAATCGGTATACCCAACAGGGGATTAAACTGCTGAAGACGTTTGAAAGGCTCGAAGGCTCCTGCTATGCGGGGCAGGTATGTCCTCATCCAGAAGTCAGACGGGTCCCGGATAAGGCTATCATATTCGTCCGCCTTCATGTATTCGCCCTCAACAAACTGGTAAGTGGGGGCGCTGGGGGCAAGGCCATGACCGGGCCATTTGTGCGATATATAGTCGATTCTCTCGAACACTTTACCGGGAAACGCAAGGTCAGGACCGTGGTACATGTCCGTTTCAAAGTCCCGGAGAAACTGGAGAGTCGCCTGACAGAGGAGGTCGTAATCATACATGATTTTACCGAGAGGTATGCCCGTACAGGCTGATGATACAAATCCCCCGGGCATCATTACCGGCACCCGGTCAGGTTTTTTCAGTTGAACAGCTGCAATGAGCCTGTTGACTCTTTCCTTATAGGTTTTTTCAGCGGCGGGGCTGGAAAACGTTACATTCGACGGTGACAGCCAGCGCTTGAACCTTTCTTCCCGTCTTTCATCCGGACTTAATTCAGCCCATTTCTTTTCCATATCAGATTACTCCCCTTTATTTACTGTCAACCTCCCATCATCGTGCCGGGCAGCCAGAGACTTAGCTGGGGGAAAGCGATGATAATCGCCAGGAAGATTAATTCAAGCCCCAGGAAGGGCGCCACCCCTTTCAGCAGGTCGCTGGTAGGTATGTTAAAGATGGTCTTAATGGCAAACAGGTTGACTCCCATCGGGGGAGTAATCAAGCCTATTTCCGTGTTAATGACAAACATTACACCGAACCAGAGAGGATTAAAACCCAGGTCAACAATCAGCGGGACGAAGATAGGTACGGTTAAAAGAGTGATGGTTATCGGATCTAAAAGACATCCGAGAATAATAAGGATAATGTTGATGGCGACAATCACGAGTATCGGAGATAACCCGAGGGTATTAATAACATCGGATAATAGAGTGGCAATATTGGCGCTGCCGATCATATAGGTAAAGAAATAAGCCCCCAGACAGATAAACATAATCATGGCATTGACCAGCGTAGCTTCGACCAGGCAGTCGCGCAGGCCTTTCCACCTGAGGCCGTAAAAGATGACGGCTATAATCAGGATTACGACAACTCCGACCCCGGCAGACTCGGTGGGAGTTGCCACGCCCATATAGATACTGCCGAGTATCGCTACCATTACCACTAATACCGGCCAGATATTTTTAAGAGAGCCCAGTCTTTCTCCCCAGCTGAAGCCTCTCCCGGGAGGGCCCCAGTGAGGTTTCCACCAGCACCATAATATGGTGGGAAGAGCCAGGATAACTATCAGGATTATACCGGGTACGATGCCGGCTATGAAAAGCTGGCCGATGGACAATTCCGCCAGGACCCCGTAAATTATCATGGTGGCACTGGGTGGTATGAGCGGTCCCAGCACGCCCCCGGCCAGCAGCGCTCCCAGTCCCATTTTACGGTTATAGCCGTATTTTTCGAACGCCGGTACGGCCGTTTTGCCCACTACAACGATAGTGGCAGCGCTGGTGCCGATGACAGCAGCCATGAGTCCCTCGCCAACGATACCCCCGGCTACCAGTCCGCCGGGGACGCGGGAAAGCCATTTAGAGGCTGCGTTAAACAGGTCGTCCCCGATTCTCGTTTCAGCCATTAATGTGCCGAGGAGCACGAAAAGGGGAAGCGGAGTCCAGGACACATTATACATGAAGCGGAATGAACCCATGCCCAGCTTGGCCAGGGCGCTATCCCCGTAAGCAAAGAGACCGGCGCACAGGGCGGAGAACCCAAGCGCAAAGGCAATGGGCACCCCGGCCATCATTAATATGAACATGAACAGCAGGGTAAATAAACCTATTGTTACTGCATCCATGATAATACACTCAATGCCGGAAGAGATAACCCCGCCTCATAGCTTAAGACGGCGTTACTTTCTCTTCAATGTTGTTTTCCTTCAAAGCCACAATAGCGTGAACCAGCTGGGCGATAAGCACGATACAGAGCAGTCCTGCGCCGATGGGTACGAACAATTTCATCGGGCCTACGGGCGGCGCCCAGGCGGAGTAAGTCCGCTCGCTGATACCCAATGAATACATGGCATCGCCCCAGCTTCTCCATACCAGGGGTATTAAATATGCCAGGGCGACAAGCGGGACGACTACATTAAGTAAAGCAAACTGTACTTTCGGGGGAAAGCGGTTGGCAACAAAGTCAACCCTAAGGTTACGACCACGCCTCTGTATGTAAGGAAGAGCTAAAGCGACACCGGATATCAGGCAAAATATGCCGATTTCATAAGAATAATGCTCCGGACTCTTGAAGGCATACCGCATTACTACGCCGAATGTGGTCACCAGCGCCATCAGAAGCGTGATAAAGCCGGCGATGTACATGGCGTATTTGACGATGAGTTCAGAGATGTTGTACAGAGTCCGCATCGTCTTCTTAAACAACCTCAACTCCTCCTTACATACCGCTTTTCAGATGTTAACTTTCATAGCCTACAAGGCCATAACCGGTTTCTGATACTATCAGCGGGCTCAACCCAATTACCAGTAACGGCTTTTATTCAATATAACCGATGTAAGGGTACTTCTCGTTTATCTCATCGGCGATCTTCTGTACCTTATCAGCGAAGTCGCCCATCTTGCCCATTTGCTCATCAACCCAGGGCTGAATCGCCTGGCGCCACCGATCACGCTCCGCCTGAGGCAGGATGTAGATATCCACGCCGTGGCTGGCCAGCGTATCGGGATTGGTGGTGACCAGCACTTCGTAGAGCGCGTTCAGGTCGTGCGCCATCTGCTGATGTTCCTCAAGGAGGGCATCCTGTACGTCCTTGGGCAAGGATTTCCAGGTATCCAGGTTAATGGCGGCTACGATGAAGGTGGGAACCATGTAGACCGGGACGCAGTAGTCAGCCACTTCCCACATATTATATTCGACCATCTGGGTGGTGGCGTACATGCCGGCTTCCACAACGCCCTTGGAAAGGGAAGAGTAGGCATCAGGGAAATCGATAGATACAGCCGCGCCGCCAAAAGCCGTAATAACAGCCGCGCACGGCGGGTTGATAGCCATCACCTGCAGGCCTTTCCAGTCTTCCAGGGTCCTTATGGGTTTCTTGGAGAGCAGGTCGAGAGAGGTGGCCGTCCAGAGGGCCAGCGCCTTCTGGTTGTATTTTTCTTCCATAAACTCGCTGTAAACCGGCAGCAGTTCATCACAGGCAGCGATGTTCGCCTCGATGTTGTTGTACAGGAACGGCATTTCGCACGAGGTAAAACGCACGTCGGTATTGCTGAAGACTCCCGGCGGGTACTGACCGATTTCGACGGCTCCGGTCCTCACCCCGTCAAGACTCTCCGCCATTCCCAGGAGCGCCCCGCCCGGGTGAACGGTCAGTTCATACTTGCCCGTAAACTTCGCATTAAACCTGTTCGCCGCGGTTTGCGTATATTTCGCCATATAGTCCGTGGCCGGGTGGATAAGGTTTTCTCTTAAGACCACCTTTTGACCGGTTCCAGAGTCATCACCGCAGCCGGTAAGGATTATCGGAGTCAATAGTATTATTGCTATACAAATGTAAAATATTTTTTTCAATTCATTAACCTCCTGTAAGTATACCGGATACTGGTATTATTCTTCCGTAATTGTCTTATAATTTATGACCTCCTTTCCCCAAGAATGGATAATCTTATTGCCAGAATCCAAGCATAATGTACGTATAATTATCCAGGTTGTCTGACTAAAGTAAAATTACACATATATTACACCCTATAGATATCAGTTTCAAAGAGTGAGCCAATTAATGATGATCATTTTGTAGTTACAGTGTTGGTCTTCCCCCGTCTTTATGCGCGAGATTGAAAGGCGAAAGCATCCAATATACAGATACAAATTATGGTAATATTAGTATACACGTATACTAATGTCAAGTACGCAAGTTTCGTAACATGAAATAACTAGGCCGGGCGTAATATCACTCATATAAAGCAACAGCGGCAGGCATAATAATTCATATTCGCCGGCGGGAACGTCTGCCAGGGCGCAGTCTACCAAGATATATACTCCAGCCTTTAAAAGCGCGCGGCGCGTTTTGATAACGCCATCTTCATTCCGGAAATCACCTATAGTGATATTATCAAGGGCGAAGAGTAATATCTTCCTTTCCTCGAGATAGAATGCGGCATCCACTTCCAGATATACATAGTCTTCGACGAATTTTTCACCGGTATATGTAAAAGGCGAGTTGCGAGTTTTAAAAAGGAGGCGTTCACCCTCTCTGTTGAATGATAGAAGGGAAGAGCGAAAAAGCCATCGAGTTCTAGGCGTATAACTTGTCAAAATTCAGTCGTTGCACGAAGGAGTAGAAAATGAATCTTACAGTGGACCACTGGCAGAAGAATTCGGTTGGAGAGTAATACTCTTGATAGGTTGCAGTCTTGATATAGTATTCTGAATCCCAGACTGATAATCGTTTTTATTTGGGGGTCTTTACCCCAAGACATAAATTTTACGGGACAGCGATGAAAAGTTAATTGAAAGTACCAAAATTCAATTTATTCATAGTTTCAAGCTTGCTATAAATGCTAGATATCATATACTCCAATGCGTCAATGTTGATATTCAGCTCTTCGGCGACGACAGGCTTACCATACTCTGATAATAAACTCAGTACGGCCAGTTCGTTTGGACTAAGTGACCAGGGTTGTTCCCCTAACATGAATACATCAAGTGGTGGATATAAAAATACTCTATTTTCTTTAATGGCAAATAGTATTCTATCTAGTTGTTTTTCTTGCTCTGAGATATTATGAACGAACTGATTCTTATCCATCGTACGATTTCTGTGGATATCCTACAAATCATGCGACTTTCATCTATGTATACGCGGTAAATTGCTTTATTACTAATAATAGAAATATTCCGAATAACAGGCATGCAAGTACTTACCCATTTCTACTGGGGACTACCTTTAGAATAGGTAATCGAGTTGGGTCAGTCATACATAAATGTGGAATTAAATTTGTCCTGTAAACTAATTCAATATGTGTGGTTTATTTTTTTGACATATTTGAAGGAAAGATAGAGATGTAAAAAAATAACGCCACAGAGAATTATTAGTAACTTACTCTGTGGCGTTATTTTATTTAGTACTAATTCTTACTTTATCTTGCCAGATTTGGGCTTCCTCTTTAATCTATATTATTACTTCTATTTTAGGCTCTGGTTCGCCGGCCATAGAAATACAAGCCGACAACAACTACAGCGCAAACCGCCGCAGCGATTATCACCCAGAGCCACCATTGTATACCCTCTTCCGGCACTTCCGTTGCTGGGGGAACTCCTGGTTCAGGCGTTACTGGTTGTTCAATAGCCTCTTTTACTACGAATGATCCCATCAGGCCATCACATTCGATCTGATATGTCCCAGACGCTTCCCTCGAAATGGTAAATCTAACTTCCTTACTCTCACCGGCGTTCAGGGATATAGACTTAGAATCCTCTTTCAGGCCGTTTACCTTGAGAATAACATCGTGAGTACCACTTTCACCACCGGTATTACTGATGGTTGCGTTAATTTCGATCGTCTCTCCAGGATATACTTCAGACGGTAAAACGCTCAATGATTTCGTTGAAAATACCGCTGGCTTTGGTACAGGGGTCGGCTCAGGGGTTGGTTCAGGAGTCGGCTCAGGTTCTTCTTCAATAATTATGCCTGTGCCGATTATTGCATAAGTAGTAAAGTGACTTATCTGGGCTGTGATGGTATTATTTACTGTGTCCACTACGCCGGGTACCTGTATCCATTCTCCGGTGTCTTCATCACAGAAAGCAACAATCAATTCTCCTTCAATGACTCCTTCAGGTAACTCATCAGGCTCATATTCAAAGACTATTTCTATGGGGGGGACGAATGTAGCTCCGTCAGGCCCGAAACTGTATGCCAGCCCGATAATGCCTTCGTCTTCCGGCAGGGGGCATGGTGGGTCAGGGTCAACGTCCACGGTGAGACTTGAAAGCGGCCTTCCTAAACTGTCCCGTGCTATGGTGTTAAACGGTATAGTGATTGTCAGTTTGCCATCGGGTGAGGTAACAACTATTGTCTGAAGAATTCTGCCGGTATTGCTTATCCTAAAGGTATATTCGTTACCAAAGAGATTCGTTGTAAGCTCTGGCAGAAGTCCACCACCCCCTCCGCCGCCACCGCCACCGGTAACGATTGGAATAGTAACGGACAGATCGAGTTTTGTTTTATTACCACTATGCCAGGTGTATATCTGTTCGGTGGATACATCATCTACGAAGAACGTAAGTACTGTTCCGTCTACAAGAGTTGCGCCACCTTGAACAATGAGTTTCTCATCCGTAGGCGCGGGTGTTCCGTATTTTCCCGCTACAGCAGTATATATTGGGTTATCGATAGTAGTTATTACCCCCGTGCCTTTTGCTTCCACTTTAGTTCCTGGCGGTGCCGGAGCATCATTTCTCAGTAAGTTACCGTAAAAGGCATGAGGCGTCGTGGGAACAGTGAAATCAGCCCCTACTAAGCCAGACGATATGGTGAGTATCAGGCCCCCAATCAGGGCGAAGAGAGTAACCTTTAAAACTTGTTTTCTTATCATGGTGATCCTCCTTCACCATCCACTAGCCGAGGGGGTGCCCGCATTGAACACCCCCTCGATTACTGTATTACGAATCATGGTTCTAGTGGTGTAGTAGTGGAGCCGTAATAGTCATCATCGTTCTCCATTACCAGCCAGTATGCCCTTCCGATATCCATCATCGGGGGGTCACCACCATCTCTGGCATATTCCCAATCATTGGGGCTGTTGATGTATGGACTGACTACCAGGGTATATCCTTCATACCCATTGGCAGCCATGTAGATCGTCGTCAGAGCAGAGACTACATCTATAGATTCGAGCGAAGCCGGCGCTACACCGATAAGATGCACGCCCCTTACCAGTTCTCTGGAAGGAAGCTCCGTCTTTTGTGAATTAGGAATGATGTACGCCTCGCCTGCCGCAAATGTCTCTACGTAGTATCCGTGCAGAGGCTGAATCACATCTCCACCATCTACTCCTACCCAGATTCCAGCTGCGCCATCGTAAGCATAAATCATATTGATATCAAGCTCATTGGCCGCAATGAATTCACCCCAGGTATTAACACATTCATGGAGAGAGATGGGAGTTGAGAAGGTATTCCACCCCTTATTAAACGGGATTTCTATATCTTCCAGTTCCTCTGCTATTACGAAGACCGCCGTGATTTCGTAGTTACCGTTCATGGTGATAGTAGTGGTCGGGTCTTCAAAGTCGGCGATAGTATCAATATCGCCTTCCCAATAAGCGAAGTTGTAACAACCTGACGCGGTCGCTACAAGGTTAACTACATCACCGCAGTCATAGGTGTAAGGGCTGTCTGCCTCATCGGGTGTGGTTACCAAGCCGCCAACCGTGCTGTCTACGGATAGAGTTACCTCTTTTAGAACGAAGTTCGCCGTGACCCAGTAGTCATCATCCATGAGGATTGTGGTACTGAGAGCATCGGGATCCGCAACAGTGCCGTCACTCGTCCAGCCGTCGAACTCGTAGCAATCATCCGCCACGGCTACGATTGGGGCATCATCGCCGCAGTCGTAGGCATACGGCCCGAGTTCACCGGGTGTTTCTACATGACCGCCAGCCGTGCTGGAGGGATCGAGGTAACAGAAGTCACCACCACCCACCGGAACGAAGTTCGCCTTGACCCAGTAGTCACCATCCATGAGGATTGTGGTACTGAGAGCATCGGGATCCGCAACAACGCCGTTACTATCCCATCCGTCGAACTCGTAGCAATCATCCGCCACGGCTACGATT
>CAZPAS010000066.1:0-11447 GCA_964584575.1 uncultured Dehalococcoidaceae bacterium
ATCGCGGAAGTACTCCGCCATGGTCAGCCCGGTCAAGCCAACACGGAGTCTAACGCCGGGCGGCTCGTTCATCTGCCCGAAGACCATGACCGTTTTATCGATAACGCCGGACTCTTTCATTTCACGCCAGAGGTCGTTACCCTCACGGGAACGCTCCCCGATGCCGGTGAACACGGAAAAGCCGCTGTGCACGGTGGCGATGTTGCGGATAAGCTCCTGGATAATGATGGTCTTGCCCACACCGGCGCCGCCGTAAGCGCCGATTTTACCGCCCTTGGTGAAGGGACAGATAAGGTCGACGACCTTAAGCCCGGTCTCCAGCACCTGGGTGCTGGTCTCCTGTTCTTCAAAGGAAGGAGCCAGACGGTGGATAGGCCAGCGGTCGTCGGCTTTAACCTCGCCGAGTTTGTCCAGGGGAGTCCCCATCACGTCAAAGAGCCTGCCCAGCGTAGCCCTCCCCACCGGGACCTTCAGAGCCGCACCGGTATCAACAGCCTCGGCGCCGCGTTCCAGTCCATCGGTCGGCGAGAGAGCCAGGCAGCGTACCCAGTTATTTCCCAGGTGGTCCTGCACTTCCAGGATTATTTTACCGCCGTCGATTTCAATCTCGATGGCGTTAAAAAGCGCGGGCAGTTCATCCGGCGGAAATTCCACATCCACCACCGTCCCTATTACCTGAGCTACTTTTCCCTTAGCCATAACAACCTCACAAATTATAAATTTACATCCTGTCATTGCGAGTCCTTCCCCTGAAGGACGAAGCAATCCGTTAACACACAATCCAAAGTACGGATTGCTTCGTCATTACGTTCCTCGCAATGACAACATAATTCACTCCCCTTAAACCTATTTCTTCTTATTCCAGGGCTACCACGCCTCCGGTAATATCCAGAAGCTCCGTGGTAATAGCCTCCTGGCGCGCCTTGTTATAAAGCAGGGTAAGGTCACCGATGAGTTCGTTGGCGCTGTCCGTGGCGTTCCTCATTGCCACCATGCGCGCCGACTGCTCGCTGGCGATTGATTCCAAAATAGCGTGGTAGATTTCCATCTCCACGAAGCGGGGCAGCAGTCCACCCAGCACCGCCTCGGCGCCCGGCTCGTAGATATAATCAACATTCTCCCCCTGCGGAATTTCCGCGGGTTTCACGGGCAATAGCTGCTTCATTATCGGTGCCTGCACCATCGTAGAGATAAAGCTCGCGTAGGATATATACACCATGTCGATAACCCCGTTGGTATAATCATCAATAACAATCTGAGATATCGGGAGTGTATCGAGGAATGAAGGCTGGTCGCCAATCTGGATAAATTCCGCAGTCATGTTGATACCGGAGCGTGTTATGAAGTCCCGCCCCTTACGCCCCACAGCGACCACGCTGGCATCTTTTTCCTGCTCCAGGATAAATTTTCCCAGACCGCGGTTCAGGTTGGCATTTAGCCCGCCGCAGAGACCCCGGTCAGGGGTGATGTGCACGATGGCTATCTTTTCCACGGGACGCCTCTGCAACAGCGGGTGCTGCAGTCCGACATCTGACAGCGCCGCAAGGTCGGAGATGACCTGCTCTATCTTCTCGGAGTAAGGTCGCCCCGCCAGGCCGCGTTCCTGCGCCTTGCGCATCTTGGAGGCGGCAATCATCTCCATCGCCCGGGTAATCTTGGCGATGTTCTGGACTCCCTTAATGCGGCGTCTTACTTTACGTATATCCGGCATGGTTTAGTTTTTCCCCTTCTTTATATTGTCTAATCTCTCTCTGGCGACCGGATAGTGCTTAATAACGAACTCTAGTTGGGCACACGGGTAGTTTAGACAATACCCGCAGTTTTTCAAGCCTTTTTCTTTGGCGCACGTACGTATCTGGCACACGGCGCAATGACCCATTCTAACACCCTGGGAATCACAGCCGGTGCAGTTAATATCAGAGGCTTTCATAATGGGTATGTTATATTGTTTGGACCACTTCTCCGCCTGCGCCTGGCGCAGTTTATCATCGTTTTTCATCGTGGCGATATACGCCTCGCATTCGTCGCAGTACAGTCCGCAATAGGCGATTATCTTACTCATCTTAGTCCTTGGAAAAACCCTGCTTAAATTCCTCGATTGCCTTCTTAAGTGTCGCCTCGTTCTTCTCGTCGAGTTCCTTGGTTTCCGCGATGGTCTTGCCTAAATCGGCATAGCTGGCCTCAATGAACTTGTGGAAGTCCGCCTCGAAGGCGTTTATCTTATTCAGCGGTATGTCGTCCATATAACCGTTAATCACGGCGTAGAGAATCATGACCTGCTTTTCCAGAGGCACCGGCACGAACTGCGCCTGCTTCAGGACCTCCTGAATGCGCTCGCCGCGCTCCAGCTGCGACCGCGTGGCTTTATCGAGTTCGGCGGTGCCGAACTGGGCGAAAGCCGCCACCTCGCGGTACTGCCCCATGTCCAGCTTGAGCCGACCCGCCACCTGTTTCATCGCCGGTGTCTGCGCCTTACTGCCTACACGGGATACCGAGATGCCCACGTTCAGGGCAGGCTTGATTCCAGCGTTAAACAGGTCGGACTCCAGATAGAGCTGGCCGTCCGTGATGGAGATAACGTTGGTGGGGATATAGGCGGAAACGTCACCGGCCTGCGTCTCGATGATGGGCAGCGCCGTCAGCGAGCCGCCGCCGTACTCCTTGGCGTACTTCGCCGCGCGCTCCAGCAGCCGACTGTGCAGGTAAAATACATCGCCCGGGTATGCCTCCCGTCCCGGAGGCCGGCGCAGCAGCAGGGAAAGCTGCCGGTACGCCCAGGCATGCTTGGAAAGGTCATCGTAAATAATCAGCACGTCCTTACCCGCCTCCATGAATTCCTCGCCCATGGCGCAGCCGGAGTAAGGAGCCAGGTACTGCAAAGCCACGGATTCCGAGGCGCTGGCGGAAACGACGATGGTATGTTCCATGGCGCCGTACTGGTTCAACAACGCCACCACGCGCGCCACCTGTGATACCTTCTGTCCGACGGCTACATAGATACAGATAAGGTCGCCGCCTTTCTGGTTGACGATGGCGTCGAGGGCGATAGCCGTCTTACCGGTAGAGCGGTCGCCGATGATAAGCTCACGCTGACCCCGCCCGATGGGGAACATGCTGTCCACGGCTTTGATACCCGTCTGCACGGGCGTATCCACGGAGGCACGCAGCACCACGTTGGGCGCCACCCGCTCGATTGGTCTTACCTTGTCCGTCTTGATAGCGCCCTTGCCGTCAATGGGACGTCCCAGCGGGTCAACGACGCGCCCAATCATGGCTTCGCCCACGGGTACCTCGGCGATTCGCCCGGTACATTTGACCTCGTCGCCTTCTTTAATCCCGGTATAGTCTCCCAGTACGACGGAGGACACGCTGTCCTCTTCGAGGTTCAGGGCGATGCCGATGATATCGTTGGGAAATTGCAGCAGCTCGTTGTACTTGGCGGACGCCAGTCCGTGAATCCTGGCAATGCCGTCGCCGACTTCTATCACCGTGCCGACATCTACCATGGTCACAGCGGTGCCGAACTGCTCAATCTGCTGTTTCAGTATGGATACTATATCTTCGCCTCTCGTTGTCACCTGAGCAACCTCCTCTGCCAAACCGGTAAGTTGGCCATTAATACTTAACTCTTCCTCTCCACCCCCACCAGTTCTCTCTTCAAAGCCGCCAGTTTACTGCGGGTGCTGCCGTCCAGCAGCTTGCCACTTACCCTGGCGATGATACCGCCGAGAATTTCCGGGTCTACCTCCGACTTCACCACGACCTTCGTGCCCAGGAGAGTACCCAGGTTCCCGGCAAGCTTTTCCTTATCCTTTTCATCCAGGGGAACGGCGGTAATCACGTCCGCCGTTTGAATCCCCCGGTAAGCGTCCAGGAGACGCCGGTATTCCCGGGCAATATCCGCTATCATGCCGATGCCTCCCCTGGTTATCAGCATCAGTACCAGGTTCAGAGCCAGGGGATTGATATCACCCAGGCTTTTCTTCAGCACCTCGGTCTTCTTTTCCAACTTGATTTTAGGGCTCTCCATAGCTGCCAGAAACGTCTCGTCTCCGGCGGCTTCCGCGAGTTTATCAAGGTCGGTCTGCCACCGTTCCAGTTCCTTTTTCTCCAGCGCTATCTCGAATATCGCCTGAGCGTAACGCCGGCCGTATGCTTTTCTCGGCATGATATTATCCTGTTTTCCCGACTATTCCTTCTTCCCGGTAGAACTTTCTTCCAGCACTTTCTCGATGAGTTCGCGGTGCTCTTCCTTGTCCAGAGACTTCTCGATAACCTTGCCCGCCGCCAGAACCGTTAAGTCGGCGAACTCACGGCGTACCTCGCCGATAGCGTCGTCGCGTTCCCTCTGTATCTCGGAGCGCGCCCGGTTGAGGAGTGTCTCGGCTTCCTTCTTCGCGTCTTCCTGCGCCTTCTGCTTGACTTCCTCGCCGGCTTTCACCGCCCGGGCAATCCTGTCCTGCCCTTCGCGGCTGGCTTCTTCGAGCTGCTTCTTCAACTCGTCCTCGGCACGGGCGGACTGTTCTTTCACAGCTTCCGCCTGCTCCATGCTTTCCTTCACACGCTTGGAGCGCTCGTCCATCATCCGCATGATGGGCTTATAGGCGACGAAGCGCAGCACGACCAGCAGAATGACGAAAGTTACCACCTGCGTGAGTAATGTCGGCAAATTTATTCCTAACTCGGAAATGCCTCCCATTTTTACCCCCTAGACTACTTCAAAGCAAACATATACTAACTCTAGACCGTATTCTCCTGCACTTTCAGGGCATCCGTTAGAGCGTTAATACCGCGTGTATCAATACACCGGCTACAACCATGACGCCCAGTATCAACGCAGCTACGATAGCCGCTATAAAAGTGGGGAGTCCTTCATTTTCCATAATTACCCCCTTATAAACTCTACTTAAGCTATCATGGCAAGTATGATAGCCACAATCAGGGCATAGATGCCGATGGCTTCTGCCATGGCGATGGCTATCAACATGTTGGTCATAATGGGACCTCTTGCCTCGGGGTTACGCGCCAGGCCCTGCATGGCTCCGTAGCCGAGAATGCCAATGCCGATTCCCGGACCCAGGGCGCCCAAACCTATAGCCAGCCCCGCCGCTAACATCTTGATTGCTTCTGCATCCATTATCCTTCCTCCTTAATTATTTCCTGCATTATTAATTAATGTGACTCTTCATCGTGAGAAGTCACCGCCATAGAAGCGAACGCCAGTGTCAGTCCGCTGAATACCAGCGCCTGAATAAAGCCGATGAATAACTCAAGCCCATAGACCAGCCAGCCTATCGCCATGGGTATCAGGAAGGCGGCTACCATGATTAATATCTCACCCGCCGTCATATTGCCGAAGAGACGAAAAGTGAAACTGACGATACGGATAAACTCGCTTAGCGTTTCCAGCCCACCGACGAACATGTCGACGAACCCGGAAAACAGTCCGGTGAGTCCCTGCTTGACCCTGCCCTTGAAGACGTGCCCGATGCTCTTGAAAAATCCCCCGACGTTGATGAACTTGCGCAGGTATTTAATACCCAGCGTCTTGAGACCGTAATACTCCACGAATATAAAGGACACCAGGGCGATAGCCAAGGGTGTATTAACATCGGTGTTGGCGCCACGGAGCAGTTCGTAATGGTGACCGTGAACGGTAATCTCAATCGATCCGAAACCCGGAATCAGGCTGAGCCAGGCATTAAACGCCACGAAGAGAAAGATGGTACAGATAACCGGGAAGAATTTCCTGCCGTACTCCTCGCCGGCAACGCTTTTACAGAAATCATAGACCCAGCCCAGGATAAATTCGAAGATAGCCTGTAAACGACCGGGCACCAGCTTGATGCGACGGGTGATAAGCCAGCTGACGAGGATGAGGAAGATAACGGTAATCCAGCCGGCCAACATGGTATTGGTAATCGGCAGCCCGAAGACTTCAAAAAGCGCCGGTGCGGCAAGGTGGGGTTCCGGAGAAGGTACGGAAAGCCATTCCGGCAGACCCACGTCTCCGACGATGCTTTTACCCAGAGGACCAGCCAGAAAGCCGATGACAACGATAGCGAGAGCTATAATAATGACGATGATTAATACGGGAAAAGAACAGCCGAGGCAGCCGCGCTTTTTGGGCTCAGCCACTAACCATTCTCCTTGTCTTGCCTGTCATTCATGAGGGGTCGTATCATCCGATATACACCGTAAACAGCTACCACCAACCCCACCAGCAGACCAATTATCAAAAAAAGAGGTTTCTCATTACTGAGCTTCCAGCCGGCGTACGCCCCACCTGCGATACAGATACCGATGTAAAAACCGATACCCGTCAGCCTGAGGGCAGGTATAAACCTGTTCATGCCGACCTCAACTCTCCTGCACGTGAAAATAATACCAGAAACCGGCCTCTCAGGTCAAGCCGTGAAAGGCACTCCGAAATGACACCAGGGGTATACATTAAAAAAAGGAATATTCGTTGATTGCAGGCTGTTAATTAAGCGCGCTTGCCCTTGAGCGGAGACGCCCCGAAACTACCCGCCTTAACCTCGCCGGAGATATCATCGCCGGAGACTTTAAGGTTATATTCCAGGGTCATGTTACCCATCGGGCTGTTGATTTCCATCTCCCAGGATACCGCATCACCACTCACCTTGCCGCCGCTGAACTCCATCGTCCCCATGGGGCTATCCATGCTGCCGCTGACGGCGTCGCCGTCGGTCTTGAGAACAAGCTTGGATTCCTGTTTGCCCATTGGTGTATCGATTTCCACATTGTAAGTTCCGTCTACCGCCATTGTCTTCTCTCCTTTCATATTACGGAGGAATGCCGTTTTCCCCTTATCGATAAAACCGAACGCATGTTAACAATATGATTATCAAATGTCAAACCCAAATAAATAAGCCCCGGTATCCCGAGGCATCAGGGTTACTACTTTATATATTATTCCTCACGTTCGAAGAGCGTAGGAAAATCGCCGTCGAAGTCTTTTAGAAAATCGTGCATCGCCAGCAGGTCTTCATCCCGGACATTGCCCAGGTTCTTGAATTTCTCCATTTCTTCTTCGGTAAGGTCGGTGAGAACTTCAGGCCTGGCATTCTCCCGGATAATAGCCGCCACCAGGCACCTGACGTGACAGGAAGGACAGGAGACCTTCAGAAACCACAGTTCATCATTATGCTCGACGATTTCTATGTGGTCTTCATCGTAGTTCTGCCCGCAGGAACCACATTTTATCGAGGCAATCATTTTCTTAATCAGAGTTTCATCCATAAAACAGGTCCCCGCAGCATGAAGACTGAGATATGTTACGACTTCCGTTTATCGAAGTCATCCAGGTCCAGGGTATTGATAAAGTCGTAGAAAGCCGACATCTTTTTCTTCATCTCTTCGTCGCTGACCTTCCTGACCTCCTTGCCGCTGCCTTCGGTCTCCTCGAAGATAGGTTTGCCCGTCTCGCCGTCCAGCAGGATACCGGCTTTATCCAGCACCGATTCATCGGCGAAAATCGTAACCCCGGTCCTGACCGCCAGCGCCAGCGCGTCGCTCGGGCGCGAGTCCACCTCCAGCTGCTTCCCGTCCACTTCCAGTATTACTTTGGCGAAAAAAGTGTCGTTCTTCAAGTCATTAACGATAATGGAATTCACCGTGGCACCCAGCGTATCGATAACCGAACTCAACAGGTCGTGCGTCAAAGGGCGGGGGACGGCGACTCCCTGCAATTTCACCGCAATCGCATCCGCTTCAGCCGGACCTATCCAGATGGGCAGGTACCGGTCAGACATTTTTTCCTTTAAAATCACCACCCGCTGGTAATTCATCAAACTAACCCGTATGCTGTCAATCGTCATCTCTATCATAGCCGAGCCTCCATACCCTTTCTCACCCTGTGTAATTAATTCTAAACCCACATCAACAACCCTGTCAAATGATTTAGATGTGTCGTTCGGTATGGTTTTACTGCAGTTTACAGGTGTTTTATACCCCATCTTTCAGGGGGTTCCCTTATTGTACACCCGTTGTTACGCTCCCTATAATGAAAAGGTTGACAGGTACATTAATCCCGTATGTTATAATATTCACCGTACCTGCGTAATAATGAAAATATCGGAGGCATGATAATGAAACAGGGCCAAAAAGCCGTCGTCTGGTTCAAGGAAGTTACCAAGAAGGACATACCCCTGGTGGGGGGCAAGGGGGCAAACCTGGGAGAGATGACCAATGCCGGAATCCCGGTGCCCCAGGGCTTCATCGTTACCGCCGCCGCTTACTTCGACTTTATCGAACAAGCAGGTCTGGATAGTAAAATCCAGGCGCTCCTTAAAACCATTGACGTTCACAACAGCAAACAGCTCCAGAATGTTGCCGCTGAAGTTCAGCAATTGATAACCAAGGCCGCCATGCCCCCCGAAACGGCTAAAGAAATCGAACAGGCCTACGTCAAGATGGGTAAGGGCCTCGTCGCCGTGCGTTCCTCGGCTACCGCAGAAGACCTGCCGGAGGCCTCCTTCGCCGGCCAGCAGGCTACCTTCCTTAATGTGCAGGGCGAAAAAGACGTGGTGAAAGCCGTCCAAGAGTGCTGGGCGTCATTGTTCGGCGCGCGCGCCATCTTCTACCGGCAGGAGCAGGGCTTCGAGCATTTTAAGGTAGGTATCGCCGTACCGGTACAGCGTATGGTACAGTCGGAAGCCGCGGGCGTCATGTTTACCGTGGAACCCAATACCAGCGACCGGACGAAAATCACCATCGAGTCCGTCCTCGGCCTCGGCGAAATGATTGTCTCCGGAGATGTCACCCCGGACCATTATCTTGTCAATAAAGCCGATATGAAAATCCTGACCAAGGAAATTAAGAAACAGGAATGGAAACTCGTCAAGGATGTCGCCGCAAAAAGCGAAGACCCCAATATTAAGATAGACCTTACGCCTGAAGAACAGAACGCTCAGAAAATCACCGATGCCGATATACTATTCCTGGCGAAAATCGGCAAGCGACTAGAAGACCACTACGGCAGCGCCCAGGACGTTGAGTGGGCAAAAGAGAAGAACGAAATATTCATCGTGCAGACGCGCCCCGTAACCACAATCAAAGCCGATACGGGGGCCAGCCATGACATCGATGCTCCGGTACTGGTATCCGGCGCCGCCGCCAGCCCGGGGGTTGCCTCCGGGCCGGTGAAGATCGTGCCCGACCCCTCCCAGATAGACAAGGTGCTGGAAGGCGACGTTCTGGTGGCGGAGATGACCACGCCGGACTTCGTCCCTGCTATGAAACGCGCGGCGGGCATCGTCACCGACCGCGGCGGCAGGACCGCCCACGCCGCCATCGTCAGCCGCGAGCTGGGCATACCCTGCATCGTCGGCAGTGAGAACGCTACCGCCGTCCTTAAAGACGGCCAGGTAATCACCGTCGACGGCAGCAACGGCAAGGTCTATGCCGGCAGGATAGAGATTCACACTGATGTCAAGATACGCAAGCGCGGCGAGCTGGTTACCAGGACCAAACTCCTGGCGAATCTTGCCCAGCCGGATATCGTCGACCGCGTGGCTAACCGGGATGTCGACGGCATCGGGCTGCTCCGCGCCGAGTTCATGGTTGCCGAAATCGGCGAGCACCCCAGCGCCATGATTGAGGACGGCAGGGGCAACGAGTTCACGGAGAAGCTCGCCGGCGAACTGATGAAGTTTGCCAAGGCCTTCCACCCGCGCCAGGTGGTCTACCGCACCAACGATTTCAAGTCCAACGAATACAAAGCCCTCAAGGGCGGCGAGAAGTACGAAGAAGACGAGGAAAATCCCATGATTGGCTACCGCGGCGCTTCGCGGTATATTACCGACATCGAGACCTTTAAACTGGAGCTGGACGCCATCAAGAAAGTCCGTGAGCAGTACGATAACCTCTGGGTGATGATTCCTTTCATCCGCACGGTAGCGGAGCTGGAGCGTACCGTTAAAATCATGGCGGACGAGGGACTGAAACGCTCCGACAAATTCAAACTCTGGATGATGTGCGAGGTGCCCTCCAACGTCATCCTCCTGGAGAAATTCCTCGCCGTGGGCATTGACGGCGTATCCATCGGCTCCAACGACCTTACCCAGTTGACGCTGGGTATCGACCGTGACAGCTCCAAGCTGGCGGAGACCTTCGACGAGCGGAACGAAGCCGTCATGATATCCATCGAGAAGGTAGTCAAGACCTGTAAGTCGCTGGGCGTCACCTGCTCCATCTGCGGCCAGGCGCCATCCGTTTACCCGGAGATTACCCAGAAGCTGGTGGAATGGGGCGTGACTTCTGTTTCCGTCAGCCCGGACATGATTGACACCACCCGCGATATCATCGCCGCGGCGGAGAAGAAGCTGGGCATCAAATAATCATTCAGTAAAGACATTGCAGGGGCGGGTTTCCAACCCGCCCCTGTCTTTTTGCCGGGGATTCGTTTTGGAAAAACGCCTTTAAAAAATTTTCTGGTATTTAAAGCTACAAAGGCAAATCAAACGGGTGTTTCAGCTTCGATTCGTTCCGGCATTTTCAGCACCGTTTCACCGGCGCAGGCTGGATTCGTTCCGTCAAAATCCGCAGTTCCAGCAGCAGCGGACTCTAAAATACGGCGTACGAACTTTTTAAAGTCTTTATACTCGTTTTCATCAAGGTGATATTTGCGGCGGTACAATTCAGCGAGCCTGCGGGAGGCTTCCCTGAGCACGCGGCGGTTACCGGGGGCATAGCTAAGGGCAGAGGTCAACCTGATGCGAAGGGTGGCTATTTCAGGGTCGAGGCCGTCCCGATTGACGGTATCCGATAACACGGAGATTTCTGCGTCGCTCAAACGGGCGGCATAGAAGCCATGTTTGCGGGCGTTGTGATTTCCTTCCTGGCCACCGCGTTTTCTTTTTATTTTGACCGGCACAGTGAGTATAATAGTACATTTGTTCTATTATGTCAAGGGGAAAATGGCGGGGCTTTTGCTTTTATTTTTTTACCATATCTTTATGAGTTATCAAGATTTTAATCTATCCCCCTGACCCCCTTCCTTGGGTAAAGGAAGGGGGTATTTTTACATATGAAATCGTGCGTATTGTTTATTATATCATCAAAGGCCAGTGCCGAGAATGTCGGTAAAAGACTCCGCCTCCTTTTGCCTCCCGGGGCGGGTTAAGTAACAAAGGGATAAGCTTTTGAAAATCCCCCTTAGTCCCCCTTTTTCAAAGGGGGAAACTTGGGGGGGGTATTAAAATCCACCCTCTGTTTCTCCCTCCTTTACGAAAGGAGGGAGACGGGAAATGAGTGACAACAAGGTTCAGGGGATAAGCAGAGGATGTGACCAGGTGGTTTGGATTCCCGGCATGGGAACGACGTGAGATAGAGATTGCTGCGTCACTGCGCTCCTCGCAATGACGGGGCGGGGGGACTTGTAAAAACCGACCGGCAGGTACTAAACTGGGCATGAGTTGATTGAA
>CAZPAS010000067.1:0-11445 GCA_964584575.1 uncultured Dehalococcoidaceae bacterium
GTATGGGAAAGAATAATGCCCGGAGTCGTTTATGTGGACCACGGAGCCAGAGTTGATTCAATAGTCCCCGAGGAGGTTGATAGGGGAGGCGCCATCAACCTTATAAGCCCGTATAATATAACCTCAAAGAATGCCGCCGGTATGGCTACCAGCGGCTATCTGGTTGAGGTGCAAAAGCTAAGCAGTGAGCAAATGGAGAACTGGCGAAAGAAATATCCAGAATCTTTTACAAAAGAATATGACGCGGCTTCCGGGCTACGCTTTAATGCATGGATTGAACGTGACATATAGCAATTAAGGCAATATTAGTATCAATAACCTTCATCCAGTCCTTGACAGGGAAGCGGCTCCATCGTAGTATTTAGTTGAGAATGAGTCGCAATCGCAAACAGGACAGCCCAATTAAAGGACATCCGCTTACGAACCAGCGGCTTCTGCTGCTGGAACTGCTACGCGATACTGAAGGACATGTCGACGCCAAGGAACTCTACCGTCGAGCCAGCGCCCGGGATGATTCCATAAGTATGGCTACAGTATACCGCACGCTTAATCTCTTCAAAGAAATCGGGCTGATTGACGAAATGAGGTTGGGCAAGATTCGCTGCTATTACGAGGTTAAGCAATCGCCACAGCACCAGCACCTCATTTGCCAGGGGTGCGGCAAAGTCATGGAATTGCACAACCCTTACTTCCAGAAATTGGTCAAGGCAATACAGCGCGAGCATAAGTTCAAGGTGACCAAAGCCGAGTTATATCTTGAGGGCTATTGTCCGGAGTGTGAGGAGAAGGAAAAAGCGCAGTAACCTGCATAGCTGTTAAGACGATAGCCTGGAAGTCGTCGGCAAAAAGGCAAATATCATCAGATACGGAGAAGTAAAAATGGAAAAAGAAACCTCGTTTAAAGACTACGCTATCGTTGCCTGCGGAACCCTCAACAGGGAGTTAAACTATCTCAGGGACAGCGGCCTTCTGGACGCCAGGAAAATTCTTTATACCAAACCCGGCCGCCATGAAGCACCCCACGAACTTGAGAGCCAGCTAATTCGGCAGATATCAGCAGCCAAAAAATCCGCCTCGAATATCATCGTGGTCTATGGAGGGAAATTTTGCTACATCAATGCTGATGACCCGTACCGCAAGATCGATACGATAATCCAGGAGCAATTAGAATCCGGGGTCAGCATTTCCAGAACTAAGGCAACCCACTGTGTTGACATGTTAGCGAGCGAGGAAGAAAGAAAGCGAATCAGCCAGGATAAAGATATCTACTGGCTCACACCGGGATGGATGAAATATCGCCATTATGTATATCAGGGGTGGGACAAAGGTCTGGCAAACGAGAATTTCCCCAAGCATACCGGCGGGGCTATTATGCTGGATGCCACGGGGTTTTTTGATGAGATGATGCAAAATAGCCCGGAAGAGATACTGGAATTTTCCGACTGGATGGGTATCCCCATGGAACCCTATCCGGTATCTTTTGACCGTTTACTGGGGCTTCTCTCAGCCGAGGTTGAATCAGTTGAACAGTCGAAATAAACCGTTAGAAAATAGGTATGACAGTATCCAGTCAAAAGGTCAATAGTTACAGGAGGAGTATATCATGGACGAAGTAAGGAAAGTCGTGGTCATAGGCTGTTCAGGTGCAGGTGCCCTGGCGGCACGCATGTTGAAGAACCTCGCACCGTCTTTGGATGTAACCATAATCAGAGAAGAAGAGGAGCAGGGTCTTTTGACCAGGTGCGCCACGCCGTATATTTGCTTCGGGCATGTGCTGGCGGACCCTTCCTACAAAGACGATAGTATCTTCACCAAGCCGGGGATAAACCTTGTTAACGTACGAGCGGTAAGTATTGATAGAGAACGGAAGACCGTCACGACGTCAGATGGCAAGGACTATGCGTATGATAAGCTGGTTTTAACCACCGGAGCAAGGTCTATCATGCCGCCCATTCCTGGTACCGACTTGCCGGGTGTTTTTACACTCCGCACCAGCGGGAGTGCCATAAATATCCTCCACTGGTTGAATACGAAACGGGTAAAGAGTGCCGTGCTTATAGGCGGAGGGGCGATAAGTATAGAGATTGCCTACCTGGCTGCACAGCACGGCATAAAAATCACGCTGGTTGAAATGCTTGCGCACATATTGCCGAACGCATTGGACCCGGATATGAGCGAAGGTGTGGAGAGCTATATGAAAGAACAGGGCATAGACCTGCATTTAAGCGAACAGGTCAAAGCAATAAACGGAGATGGTCAGGTTGAGGGTGTTTTACTTGCTTCAGGCGAAGAAATCAACGCAGATATGGTCATTATATGTACCGGGGCAGAGCCCCGTGCCGAACTAGCCCGAGAAGCAGGTCTTGAAATGGGTAAACTGGGATTGAAGGTCAATAGTTATCTGCAAACCTCCGACCCTGACATATATTCAGCTGGCGACCTGATTCAGTATCCAAGCTATATAACGGGCAAACCGATAAGAGGTCAACTGCGGCCCAATGCGGTAATCGGCGGCAGGATAATCGCTAAAAACATTCTCGGGCGTACTGTAGAATATCCACCACTCATCAACAGTTTCGCTACGAAATTTTTTGACAAGTCTATTGCCGGTACAGGGATTACGGAATCGGAAGCCGTAAAAGAGGGTATCGACGTGGTGAGTGCTGTCCAATCTTCCGCAAGTAAACATTCCATGATGAGAGGCAAAGAGCCCTATACGGTTAAACTGGTATTCAATAAAAAAGACGGAAGAATCATAGGTGGTCAGATTATCAGTGACAGTGAATGCCCGGTAAAACACATTGACGTAATATCCGTTGCTATAAGGGCAGGCTGGAACGCCCTCGACATGTCTACACTCAGGTGTGCCGGCCAGCCGGAATTATCGCCAGACCCGGGAATGGAACCCATAGCAATAGCAGCCGAGAGTATAGAAAGAATGCTTGAGTAAAATTACATGATTGCCTGATAGATTGCTTACCGTCACAGTGCTGCTTCCCTATATCCGTTGTAAGGTCACTATCCGGTATGATTTAACATCCCAGCACCGTTCTCCCGAATACACGATTTCAAAGGCGCCGGTCCTACCCGGTGCTATCAGCTTTATTGTTTCCGCCTCCGTACCCATCAGTATGCCGGAAGCGTCATAATATTCCGCTGTTATCTCGGCGGTCATGCTTGATTCGGGGCCGATATTCTTTACCGCTCCTTCAACGACTCTATGCCCGAACCGATTGACAGACATCCTGTGGTGAAGAGTCTGCAATTTACCATCGGGGGATTTGATAACCCGGGGCTGTTTCTGTTCTGCCATTTTTACTCGTGCGCTCCTCCCTCAATCCAGGCATCGAAGCGCAGACCGGAAGCCGCGTCGTATTCCCTCCGGAACGCTTCCGGGTATTGCTTCATCCACGTTTCCATTTCTTCATGGCTGACCTTTTCAACCTGAACCAGAAAACCGCTGGCTACCTGGCCCTGGGTATTCGGCGATGTTGTTTTTTCGGGAGAAATCAGATTATTGTTTCCTCCCCGGTCAATACGGTCGGTTATGGGGTCGGACCTGGCGCCGTGGTCCTGATAGACCACTCCGGGCATTATCCTCTCGGTCACACAGGCGCCACCGAGAACGATACCGCGCTCGTTATGCATCTTGACTATATCCCCGCTCTTGAGGTTCCTTGAAGCCGCGTCAACCGGATTAATCCAGACAGGTTCGTACATGTAGCCATCCGGACCTTTTACCTTGCAGGTCTGGATTTCCCGGAACCATGATACGTCGTCGAGCTGGGCATGCTGCCGCCATCTCCCGTGGTTAGAAACCAGGAGCAAGGGATATTCCCCGGCTCTGGGGTGCAGACGGCTTTCCTGGTGCGTCCTGCCGAACGGTATCCAGTGGGGCACCGGCGGTCTCTCTTCATCATCAGGGAAGTTTTCCAGCAAGCCGGTAGCCTCGAATTCAATTTTACCGGTAGGAGTTTTCAGGGGATATGTTTCCGGGTCTTTCAGGAAATTCAAGCGGGGGGTGGGGTCGTTTTCCCAGCCCTGAGCGGGTGGAACGCAGTAAAATCCCTTCTCATTGAGTTCTTCCCAGCTGATAAAGTCGCTGATACCGCAATTCTCATAACCGATTTTTATCCATTCCTCGACGGTCCTGCCTTCCGTATACTGCTCATATACACCGAGTTTTTTAGCCACCTCGCCGACTGCTTCATAATCACTCTTGGACTCCCCGATGGGTTCGATGCACCTTCCCTCCGGGTAAACACTTTGACAGAACGAATCGGTGCCTATCATGATGTCCTCGGTCTCGAACTTGGTGCAGGTAGGCAGAATAATATCCGCATAAAGGGTATCGTTTTCCAGCCAGGGGTGCTGAACGACTATTGTTTCTATCTTGGGGCTTCTAAAGGCGTCGACCATCCGGTTTCCGCAGTTGCAGCAGGCCGTCCAGCAGGGCGTGTCCGACCATATCATATGTATTTCAGAGCAGCCCTCGACGGGATACCGGTACTGCACGAACTGGTCTTCAGTCGGCATAACGGGCGAGCCGGTGCTGTAGAAGTGCATCGGTTTATCAACGGAAGCATCAAGAATTGCATCGTGGAGCCTGGTCTTGGGAAGGAACTGCCTGGGGTGCCACCTGACCTCGCCGAGACCGCGGTAAGCCGTAAAGGGATTCAGCATTACCGAAGCCCGTGGCATGCTGAAGACAGACGTACGGTTGGTGCCCGGTTTGCCGATACCCTGCATGGCGCAACATGCCACCTGCATCCTGGTAGGTTCGGTCGAGTAAGTGCCCCGGCAGAGCGAGCCCCCAGTACCACTGCCGAAGGTGGTCAATTTGGACGCCCATTCCCTCGCCAGCGCTTTTATCGTCCACGCGGGTACGCCGCACAGCGGCGATGCCCAACTCGGAGTCTTGGGGGTTCCGTCTTCTTCTCCGGTGACGTACGCTTTGAATTTCTTAAAACCGTGCGTGTGCGTGGTGATGAATTCCTCGTCATAGGTGCCTTCTTTTATCCACGTATAGGCTATGGCAAGCAGTAGTGCGGCATCGGTATTAGGGTATACGGGAATCCATTTATCGGCGTGCACGGCGGCAGAATAATTCAGGTCCGGACTGATAAAAATGTGTTTTATCCCGAGTTCCGCGTAGAAATAAGCCCACAGGCTCATGTGCTGCCCGCCGAGCTGCCACGGCGTGGTTTCCCAGTCGCTCCCCCAGAACAGAATCATGTCCGTGTTCTCGGCAATGTCTTTAAAGCCGTTGGTGCCCGGGCTATAGGTGCCGAAGGGAGACATTCCCCACATATGAGTGGCGCCCCATTTCCATCCCTCCCAGCTGTCCGGCGTCCTGACCTGCAGGGTATACTCCCCCTTTTGCTCGCCCTCTCCCAGATATTTGAACATCCGGGTTTGACATCCATGGGCGGCATGGATAATTTTCGATTCGCCGTGACCGTCGCCCTGGAGATATATCGCGTACGGCCCGTATTGCGCCTGTATCCTCTTGATTTCACCGGCGATGATTTCGGCGGCTTCATCCCAGGGAATTCTCCTGAACTTACTCTTACCCCGGTTTTGCGGATTCCGGTCACCATCCGGGTCCCAGTCGACCCTTTTTAACGGGTACTTAATCCGGTTGGGAGAATACACCCTTTTCTTATAAGCCAGCCCGTGGGGATTCGGTAACGTCCTTAGTTGTGACTTGAAGACCTTGCCGCGTGCTTTAACCTGCCATTGACCGATTTCCTCCGGGGTATATTGCTCGTCGTAGTGAAGCGGCCTGATTCTGACGATTCTGCCGTTATCAGTATCGATACTGGCGGCGCCTCCACCCTGGGCAAAAGAGTGGAGTGACAAGCCTTTAATGAAAGTCTTTCCGGTTGCTTTATTGTGTGGCGTCACTCCGCGTCTTGCTTTCATGAATTACATTCTCCTGACTGTGATGCCGTCCCTGTGTCTGCGTTTGGTTCGGGTGCCGGCGGGTGTACCTGATTATACCCTCTTCATCTCTGTTCAATCAAAGACTTACTTCGTCCGGTTATTACTAAGCACCCCTCTCCGTCCCTAGGTTTTTCCAGTGGTAGCTTCACTCAGAGACTTCTCACAATCCATCACAGAATCGATAGTTGAACGCGGCTTAATAGACGTTCTATACTGAAACAAGTCAAAAATCGATAGGAGTCACGCAGTGAGTGAAAATGGTATTTACAGTGAACTAGCCAGGAAACTGGGCGCGCCGGGGTCCAGACGTTTTCTCAGCATACTCGAGGAAATGTTTACCCCCGATGAAGCGGCGATATGCCTCGAGCTGTATATCCCGGGGACCGCCAGGGAGCTTGCGGAAGTCCTGGGTGGCGATGAACAAACCATTCTGAAACAGTGCGAGAGCCTGACGGATAGAGGGATACTTACCCGGGGAAAGACGCAGTTCGCTTTTCACACGACCCTCCTGGGATTCCACCATGATATTGCCGATACCGGCGTACACACCGGACCGCATGCCATTTCTCAAAAGGTCAAAGACCTGTGGGCAGACTTCTTTTACAACGAGTGGTCGGACGGCTGGGTAAAAATGGCCAGCGAGAGGAAGAAAGCGGGAGGACAGGGCATCATGATAACGCCCGCCATCGGCGCTCTGGAACGCAGCCCGAACATCAGCCCGGAAGACCTCCTGCCGCAGGAGGACTGGAAAACGCAGATAAAACTCGCCAAAAGGAGAATCATCGCTCCCTGCGGCTGCCGGGTACTCTGGGGTAAGTGCGACCATCCTCTTATGACCTGCTTCGCCGTTTTTGATAATTCCCGGGGCGAATATTACCTCAACAAACCGGGGCGGCTTCTGAAAGAGCTCTCGGAAGAAGAAACCCTGGAGATTGTACGCCAGAACGAAGAAGCCG
The DNA here is from genome assembly GCA_964584575.1 of uncultured Dehalococcoidaceae bacterium. GTDB lineage: Bacteria > Chloroflexota > Dehalococcoidia > Dehalococcoidales > RBG-16-60-22 > JAFGPF01. The sequence continues at coordinate 6,903 of CAZPAS010000067.1, forward strand.
GGTTGATTCACTGGGGGGTCTGCTATTGCTGTTCGGACGCCTGTGAAATGCTTTACTCTTATACCAAAGCCAACCGGTTCGACCTGGTGGAACCCAACCGGTTCCAGGCTACGGTGGACGAGGACCTCTGTATCGGCTGTCAGGACTGTGTCGAAAAATGCCCGTTCAATGCCATCGAGATGCGGAAGACTCCGAACTCCAAGAAACTCAAGGCACACATCATCGCCGAAAACTGCAAGGGGTGCGGCGTATGTATCGTCGGGTGCAAGCAGGAGGCGATGAGATATGAAATAGTAAGACCGCCGGAGTACATGAAGGCTCATGAATTTAGACTTCCGGCGCCCCAGCCCACCAAGTCCGGTCGTCGTATTGCCGTTAATGTCAAGATAGGCCCCTACGGCGGGTTTTACGAGCTTGACTAAGCATATACCGATACCGCTGGAGGTTTCTGCAGCAATAAAGGAGAATTAAATGGACCTGAAATTAAAAGGCAAAATAGCCATGGTAACCGGAACGGGCAGCCAGGTGGGCTTCGGTAAGGGAATTGCCGTTAAGCTGGCGGAGGAAGGCTGCGACGTTATCTGTGCGGACATAGACCTGCCGGGCGCGGAGAAGACCGCCGAAGTGGTTAAAGCGCTGGGCAGGAAGTCGATCGCCGTGAAGGTCGATATTACCGACAGGACTGACGTCGATGCCGCCGTGAAAAAGGCGCTGGATGAATTCGACCATATAGACATCCTCGTCAACTGCGCCGGTCGGGCAAGCGGCATCCATCCCTTCACCGAGACCACCCAGGATATGTGGGACACCGATATCAATATCAATTTCAGGGGTACCATGAACGTTACCCAGGCGGTTCTTCCCCACATGCTGGAGCGGGGCTACGGTAAAATCGTGAATTTCTCCACTCATGCCGCCCATCAGCCCACGGGACTGGCCGGCGCCGCGGTTTATATCGGCGCCAAGTCCGGCACGGTGATGTTCAGTAAGACCCTGGCCGGCGAAGTAGGCGCCCGCGGCATCAACATAAATATCATCGCCCCCGGTCCGGGCGCCACCAACTTCCACAAGGTAAGCGGCGGCGACCCGCATATGGCGGAACTCGTCGATAACCTGGCGAAAGCCGGCAAGACTACCACTCCGGAAGACATCGCCAATGCCGTAGCCTTCCTCGTCTCGGACGTTTCCAGTAAGCTTTCCGGGCAGATACTTGAGGTCTCCGCGCCATTGGGCGACGCACACCGTTAATCACGGCTCCCGGAAAGAAACACCAATTGCACCGTGACTTTATGAACGGTTATATTTTTCCGTCTTCTACCCGGGTATTTATATCCTGACGACGTATAATTCGTCGACCTACCCCGATTTTCATACACACAGTATTGACAAAGCATTTCATTGTATTCTAATATTATAATATACTAATACTTTAAATCGGAAAGTGAGTTTTTCAGAAATGGCAAATGACGGAATGAACAGCGAAGTACTAAGGATGCAGGCGGAACTGTGCAAGTCCCTGTCCGACTCCAAACGCCTCCAGATTATCCAGGAACTGCGCAGCGGTGAGAAAGCCGTCAGCGAGCTGGCGGGAATACTGGGGCTCAAACAACCCAACACCTCCCAGCACCTTGCCGTGCTGCGGCGTATAGGCGTCATCACGCCCCGTAAGGAAGGCAATACGGTCTATTACCGTCTTGCCGACGCCAAGATTGCCGAAGCCTGCGACCTGGTACACGAGGTCATTGCCGGACAGCTGCGCCGTGGTGAAAGACTCGCCAGTCTGATACAGAAATAGCGAAAACCGCCAGGGGGAGGAAAGAAAATGGGTGTAAGTAGTAAGAAACTTCATACCGACCTTCAAGAAATGTTCGATACTCGTGTTTCCTTTCGCAAACTGGAAAGGAAATTATACGGTCATGATATCGCCGCCATGCCCGCGCTGATCAAGCCCTTCGTCGGTAATACCATCCCGGACGCCGTGGTACAGCCGGAGTCGGAAGCGGAGCTAGCGGGGCTGGTAAAATGGGCGGTCAAAAACGGGGTGGCTCTAACCCCGCGGGGCAGCTCATCGTCAGGATACGGCGGCGTTATCCCCGTCAAGGGGGGCGTCGTCGTCGATTTTTACCGGATGGGAGCTATTAAAAACATCGATAAATCAAAACAGACAGTCACCGTGGAGCCCGGCATCATCTGGGAAAAGCTGGACAAGGAGCTGATGAAGCAGGGGCTGACCCTGAGGCTTTACCCCTCCAGCTATCCATCGGCGACCGTCGGCGGCTGGCTGGCGCAGGGGGGCGCCGGCATCGGCTCCTACGAAGCGGGCTGGTTCCGTAATAATGTGCTGAGCGCCCGGGCGGTCATGCCCGACGGCTCGGTCAGGGAATTCACCGGCGACGACCTCGACCTGGTGTCCTCCGCCGAGGGTATCACCGGGCTCATCAGCGAGGTAACCCTGCTCGTAATGCCCGTGGAAGACCTGGAAGTGGTCGCCATCGGCTGTCCCGAAGCCCATGACCTGCAAAGAATGACGCAGGACATCATTACCAGAAAGCTGCCCATATGGTCGCTGGTATTCATCAACCCGCGCATGGCCGAACTTAAGAACAAGGCGCCGCTGCTGGAGCACTTCGAGTTTCCCATCGAAGAGAGGGTGCTCCTGCCTGCCTCCTATATAATAACGCTGGCCTTCCGCAAGAAAGACCGGAAGGAGGTCATGGCCGGGCTGGACGAGGTGATGAAGCCCTGCCAGGCGGAAATGCTGAGCGAGCGTATCGCCGCGCACGAGTGGAAGAACCGCTTCAAGATTATGATTGTCAAGCGCCTCGGGCCGAGCCTGGTGCCGGCCGAGGTAGTAATACCCCTCGCCAGTTTGGGCGAAGTCATGGCCGAGATTGAAAATAAGGTCGACCAGCCGGTAGTCAAGGAAGGCGTGGTAGTTCGTGAGGGCGCCGGCGGCGAGCCGGAGGTGGTTATCCTGGGCTTTATTCCCAGCGACCAGCGCCGTTTCTCCTACAATTTCGTCTTCGGGCTGTCCCTGACTATTATGAAGATTGCCGAAAAATACGGCGGGCGGGCTTACTCGTCCGGACTGTATTTCGCGGGCAAGTCCAAAAAGATACTGGGCGCCGATATCGTCCGGCGTATCAAGGACTTCAAAAGAGAGGTCGACCCCAGGGGTGTTCTCAACCCGCACAAGGTGCTTGGTGGGGGTATGGTCGGCGGCTTCCTGGCGGTTGCCCAGGCCTTCGAACCCCTGATTCGCCCCCTCGGCAATCGCGTCGCCACCCGTATCGGGGAAAGGCCGACAAAACCGGTGCGGGGCATTCCGGCCGATGTCGCCTGGTACGCCTACGGCTGCTCGCAGTGCGGCTACTGCGTCCACGAGTGCGACCAGTTCTACGGACGGGGCTGGGAGAGCCAGAGTCCGCGCGGCAAGTGGTACTGGCTGCGAGAGTACATGGAGGGGCGTGAAGAGTGGGACCAGTTCATGGTGGACACGATACTGGTCTGCACCACCTGCGAGCTGTGCAACCTGCGCTGCTCGGCGTCGCTGCCCATCGAGCCTTCCTGGATGAAGCTGCGCGGTAAATTAATCAATGAAGACAAGAAAATGACCTTCCCGCCGTTCGAGATGATGGCGGCTTCGCTGACCAAGGAGGGCGATATCTGGGCGGCCTACCGCGAGAACCGCTCCGACTGGTTTCCGAAGGAGTTCTGGGAAAAGCACGGGCCGGAACACAAGGCAAAAATCGCCTATTTCGCCGGCTGCACCGCCAGCCACGTGGAGACGGACATACCCATCGCCGCCGTACGCCTCCTTGACGCGGCGGGGGTGGATTTTACTTACGCCGGACAGAAAGAGAACTGCTGCGGCACGCCGATGCTAGTTTGCGGCAAGTGGGATGTCTTCGTCGAAACGATGAAGAAGAATATCGCCGCCATCAAGGAGATAGGCGCGGATACGGTGGTCACTTCCTGTCCCGCCTGCGATATGATGTGGCGGCAGATATACCCGCGCTGGGCGGAGAGGCTGGGTATCGACTTCGGCATCACCGGCAAACATTACAGCGAGGTTATTTCCGACCAGATTAAAGCCGGCAAGTTCAAGTTCCCGGATACGGGTAAAAAGATTAAAGTTACCTTACACGATTCCTGTCACATCGGGCGGGTCTCCAACGTCTACGACGCCCCCAGGGAGTTCATCAAGGCGATTCCGGGCGTGGAACTCGTCGAGATGGAGCACAACCGTGAATGGGCGCACTGCTGCGGCAGCGTGCTTACCCTGATAAAAGACCCGCCGGTGGCGGCGGATATCGGTAAATCACGGATGGATGAAGCGGTGGCCACCGGGGCGGAAAAGCTCCTGGCGCTCTGTCCCTGCTGCCAGTTCCAGTTCCGGGTGACCGCGGACAAGAAGAAAATACCCATAGAGACCGTCGACCTGGCGCGTTTTGCCTCCTCGGCGCTGGGGTATAAATTCCCCGACCCCAATCCCTCGGTACAGGCAAACTGGGCGGTCTTCGAGGCGATGATTGCCCTGATG
>CAZPAS010000068.1:0-11383 GCA_964584575.1 uncultured Dehalococcoidaceae bacterium
ACCGCCGCGTGGCGCTGCGAGAAAAAGCCCAGCGGCGCTTCCATGACCGGGTGTCCCAGTCCGGTATGCTGGGTATTGGGGGTGGGCAGAGAGCGCATGCCGTGGTTGATTTCCAGGTAATTAGCCAGCTTCACAGCGGCCACGTTGAGTATCATGTCCAGCGTGTAGTGCCCCATCAGCATGTAGAAGTTCTCCATGTTGGCATGGATGCCCATCTCCGGCGACATCTCGGTCATCTTGATATGGTACTCGTCGTAATCGACGACCGGGTCGGGTATCCTGACGCCGCCCACGACGACCGATTTCGCCCGCGGCATGAGGTCGAGGGGTCCGTGTCCCGGGGGCGCCCCCTCAAAGCGGTCGACGGACGCTATGCCGACCAGGCTCATGCCGTATTCCTTCATCAATTCCTTGACTTTATTGCTCGTTGGTATGGTCATTATATTCCTTTCTATACCCACCGCGTCCTTTTACTCAGGCTCTTGGCGGAGCCGGAGCTCGGCATGTGCTCTTCAATCAGTGACGATTCTACCAGTTCCCAGAAGTTTTCTCTATCCGCCCCGGTGACCACCGCCTGCTCGTGGGCTTCGGAAAGGACGACCGGGTAGCCGTGCCCGCGCCGGCACTGGTCGAGCAGCAGGGCGTGGGTAAGGTTGAGCAAAGGTTCGCTCTGCGCCACCCACTGCGGGATTTCGATTCTGGCTATCTCGTCGCCGACCCTCACGTAAAAAAAGTAGACGCGATGTTCGCCGTACCGCTCTTTGACTATCTTCGACGGACTGATAAACAGCGCCGAACGTTCCCCGTCTTCCAGCAGGTTGATGAATATATCACGGTCGCGCACGCCCGCCACCGCCTCGCAGTCTCTCTCTTTCCCCGGCGGACAATCGCGGTCGCAGTCGGGAATATCATTGGGGCAGACGGCCACCCGCAGCACATTGACGACGTCCGTGCTTCTGGGGAAGCTGATGTAGCTGGCGAGGGCGATATTACTGCCGGCGTTGAGCTTCCTCATGGCGTCGAAATATTTCAGCAGGCCGGCGTTAAGGAGGACATCGGTAACGAACTCCGGGTAGCCCTCCAGTCCCCAGAGAATCAGCGTGCCGTCGAGCAGCGCCAGGCACTGGCTGCCGGCGGGTAGTCCGGCGGCGAGTTCCGCCAGCCTGCCGCATTCGTCCACGGAACGCTTGATACCGAGGACCGTCCCCTCCACCGGCTGCTCGCGTCCGCCTCCCGGCGGCGTAATCACCAGGTCTTTATCGTCGGAGTAGAGGCGGGGAGTACTCGTAAGCGAAGCATCCGGTCGGCTGCCGTAGGTGAGGACCACCGACCCTATATTAATCAGGTAGCAGCGCGTGGAATGATGGCGGTCGACGTCGATATGCGAGCCGTCGCTGCCCATGACGGTAAAGTCGGCGGGGGCGGGGGGCGGCGGGTAACTCTGAGCCAGTCCGTCCACCAGTTCCGCCACCAGCCAGGTCGTTTTTGCGGCGGCGCATTTCTTCTTCAGGGCTTCGAGGTCGATAGCCGGGCTGCCGATGGTTTCCAGCGCGAATTTGAGGCGTTTTTCACGTTCCGCGCGGGAGTTAATCAGACCGGAAATCATGGCGCCGACCTGCGCCGCAACCTTGGTTAAATCGAGGGACAATGCTTCGTTCTCCTTAAGCCCAAGTATAGTGCAACGTGTTATTGAACTCAAGCACGATGGACTAAAAACCGCCGGTTATAAAGGTAATTATCTATTTCGATTGATAACCCTCATTTTAGGCGTATAATTCGGGTGGGGGAGGGGTGAAGTTCTGCCGGTGGCGTCCCTGGACAATGGGGGGATGATTATCCGGCATAATTCTCCCCTTCCCCGGTAATTGTGTGGGGGGAGCATGTGAACCAAAATATTTGTGATGCTATTTGTAATAGGCGTGTGCTAAAATTTACTTATCATGGACACCCTTGTGTTGTAGAACCCCATGCTCATGGCTTGAGTCTGGCATTAAACGAGGTACTCCGCTGCTATCAAACGGCTGGAACCTCTCATTCTGGTAGGGTGCCCGATTGGAAACTGATGAGGGTCGACCGAATGAAGTCCTTAACCATGACCGGAGAACACTTCGTAGGCGAGCGTAGCGGATACAAGAAACGTGATAAAGGTATGTCCACCATTTTTTGCGAGCTTTAATAGCCCCACAGTAACATGGCCCAGGTAAATAAGCCGGAGCCCAACCCTATTGTCGCCGAACTACAAGAGAGCCCAAGCTGCAGCCGGAGCGTACTTAAAGAGTATTTATCTAGCGTGGTGAAACGTTAAAAAATGGTTCCTTTTTTACCTTATGATTTCACGCCTAGCCTTCAGGCGGAAAGAATGGCGCACCTTTTTAATTAAACAATTAGTCATTTTGTTCAACCGAGCTTGAAAGCAAGACTCAAAGTCGTTTAAGATACTAATCACACGCTCAATTAAAAATAGTTATACTTACCCCGGAGATTGTGTATAATTGCGGTGACGGGTCAGATGAATGAAGGAGGATAATCAGAATAGTATATGGCAGAGAAAGATAAAGGCGGGAAGGAAAAATCATACGTAAAAGGGCTTAGCCTGATGGGCTTTACCCGTGATGGAAACGTGTCGTCGGTAGACATCAGGAACGGGAGGATAGTCAGGATACGGCCCCTGCACTTCGATTCGCAGTATGACTCCGAGACATTCAACAAGTGGAAGATAGAGGCGCGGGGGCAGGTCTTCGAGCCCACCATGAAGACACTCCTGCCTCCTTTCAGTTTAGCCTATAAGAAACGGGTATATTCCCCAAACCGGATACTCTATCCGTTAAAGAGGGTCGACTGGGACGCCGGAGGAGATAGGAATCCGGAAAACAGAGGCAAGAGCGAATACGTGAGAATCTCCTGGGACGAGGCGGTGGACACGATAGTAAGCGAGCTTAAACGGATAAAGAAACAGTATGGACCGGAAGCCGTCCTTTCACAGGGGGACGGACACGGGGAGGGGAAGAATATCCATATCTCGCACGGCTGTGCCAACAAGCTCCTGGCCTTGCTGGGGGGCTACACGCTGCAGATGAGGAACCCGGACAGCTGGGAGGGTTGGGCGTGGGGCGCCAAACACGTCTGGGGAATGGAGCCCGTGGGCGAGATGGGGCCGGCCGGCAACCTGATACCCGATGTCGCCGAGAATGCGGAGATGCTCCTGTTCTGGGGATGCGACCCCGAAACGACGCCCTGGGGCTTCAACGGCCAGATGGCAAGCCGGGTATGTTACTGGTTCACCAAGCTCGGCATCAAGTGCGTTTATATCTGCCCGGAGCTCAACTACGGCGCCGCCATCCACGCCGATAAATGGATACCGATACTGCCCAATACCGACGCCGCCCTGCAGCTGGCCATAGCCTACGTCTGGATTACCGAGGGGACTTACGACAAGGAGTACGTCGCCACACACACCTACGGTTATGATAAATTCGAGGAGTATGTCCTGGGGAAAGAGGACGGGATTCCCAAGACGCCGGAATGGGCTGCCGGCAAGACGGGCATAACCGCGATGACCATCACGTCTCTGGCGCACGAATGGGCGAAAAAACGTACGTCAATAGTGCACGGCAACGGCGGTCCCGGTCTCCGGAGTGCCTACTCGACGGAGCAGGGCCGACTCGAGGTGCTGCTGCTGGCGATGCAGGGACTGGGGAAGCCGGGGGCCCACCAGCTCAAGATGCTCGAATGGGGACTTTCCGCCATCTGGCACACTAAAGGAGGCCCCCTGCCGGCGGGAATAGTCTTCCCGGAACTAATGAAGATGGCTTATTCCGTTTCGGACGTTAAGAGTGAAAGGGCTATTGCCGTGGAGACGCTGGGAGACGCGCGCCCCGAGCTGGATAAACTGATAACGCCGGCGCCGATTAACCCGACGCAGTTCATCCCCAAGGACCTGATTCATGACGCCATTCTCAATCCGCCTATAAGCTGGTACGGCAACTCGACCTTCCCCGGCACGCAGGAAGACCAGTTTGTCAGGTACACCTACCCGGCGGAGGGCTGCTCCGAGGTACACATGATATGGACGGATACCCCCTGCTGGATAACCTGCTGGAACGACAGCAACAACTACATCAAAGCGCTGAGGAGCCCCAAGATAGAGTTCATCCTGGCCCAGCACCCCTGGATGGAGAACGACTGCCAGTTCGCCGATATCATCCTGCCGGTCAGTACCAAGTTCGAGGAGCAGGACATCACGCTGGACCTGGAAAACGGGCAATATTACACCTTCATGCACAGTAAGAAATGTATTGAGCCGGTGGGAGAATCCGTCAGCGACTACGAGGCGGTATGCAAGATAGCCGAAAAATTCGGCCTGCTGGAGAAGTACACCGGGGGCAAGACCGTTGATGAATTAATGAAAATCACTTACGAGCATTCCAATATCCAGAACCTGGTCTCCTATGAAGAACTGGAGCAGAAAGGGTATTATGTCATCCCGACCGACCCCGACTGGAAGAAAAACCCCGTAGGACTGCGGGAGTTCTACGACGACCCGGACAGCCATCCGCTGAAAACACCGTCAGGGAAGATTGAATTTTACTCACAGGGCCTGGCCAAGCACTTCCCCGACGACAAGGAGAGGCCGCCGGTGCCCCACTGGATTGAAAAGGGAGAGAGCCACAACGAAAGGCTGTCCAGCGAAAGAGCCAAGAAATACCCCCTCCTCATCATGTCCAATCACGGTCGGTGGCGTGTGCACGCCCAGTGCGACGATATCACCTGGACGAGAGAAGCCCCCACCTGTAAGGTAACCGGTCCGGACGGCTACAAGTACGAGCCACTCTGGATAAACCCGGCGGACGCCACGGCAAGGGGCATCTGTAGCGGCGACGTCATCAAGGTATACAACGAAAGAGGGGCTGTCCTGGGCGGGGCTTACGTAACCGAGAGGATGATGCCGGGCGTCGTCTACATGGACCACGGGGCCAGGTATGACCCGATTATTCCTGGAGAGCTTGACAGGGGCGGTGCCATCAACACCATAACCCCCCACAATATTACATCTAAAAACGCCACGGGGATGGTCGTGAGCGGCTTCCTGGTAGAAGTTGAGAATGTAAATTTAGATGAGTTGAGAAAGAAGTATCCCGAGGCATTTAGGAGACCGTATCACCCGGACTCCGGCCTGCGTATGAAGCGAGTACTGGCAGGGAAGTAGACTGAAGCTGGATATTCCGCCGGCTTGATTCCCGGTTTTCTCGCTTCAAGCCATGCTTTTCACCCTCAACTTCAGCGACGCGCCTTAATATTTCCTGCGCCTCTCTTAGCATTTCACAGAAAGACAGTCGCTTGTCAAGCTATTAAATCCGCTCTGATTTATCACGTAATTTACAATCGGCACAGGTGTCTTCATTACCGTATGTCTGGTAGTAAGTCCCTTCCTCTTTCCAACACGGTTTGGCACACACAACAAGCTTGGTGCGATGCATGCAGGCGGGACAATCTTGTAATTTCCAGCACGGATAAAGCAACAGATAATGAACTATTGCGGGCAGGTTCAGACCTTGTGTTATTAAAGCCTGAATGAAGCGCAGCCTTTGTAGGTCGGTCTCCGAATAAAACCGCCTGCCGCTTCTCCTCTGCGGCTTGATTACCCCATGTTTTTCCCATACACGGAGAGTCTCCGGATGTACATCGAGCATCTCCGAGACGACACTTATTGTAAATACTGGCAGATTCTCCCTGTTTTTCACTCCATTGCATTGTCAATTGGTGCATATATATTGTCAATTGATAAATGAAAGACGTACACAGGTACGCAAGCTGCATGATACTCGTAATACGATTTATATGAACTTCTCTAGATAACACCTTCCCGTATTATTGCCATTTGACAATAAAGCTACGTATTTAGTAACATCTAGTCAAAGTATTTCAATATTATTATTTAATCCATTTATACACTTTTTTTTAATATTTAATTAGATAGCATTGCGTGATTAGATTGGAGTTGACTCGAACTAATTAAGGCAATCAAGGGAGGTGATAGAAATGGGATGACTTAAGCGACCTGAATTAGTCGGATATTTTTTGCTCTTAGAGGAGGGCCTAGTGAAAAAAAGGATTTTGTTAGTCTGCAGTATTATTCTCATTATGGCTACAGTCTCACTATTAGTCGGCAGCTGTGCGGAACCGGAACCAGCCCCCGCCCCCGCACCGGCACCCGCACCGGCGCCAGCACCTGAACCGGCACCGCCTGAAGCCAAGACCCTGTCCATCGGTCTGCCCCTGGGACTGTCGGGCTTTTTCTCCGTACGTGAAGTCCCGGACCTGAACCAGGCCCAGATTTGTGCGGACATAATTAACGAGCAGGGCGGAATTACGGTTAACGGTCAGAAATACATGGTCGAACTCATCGCGGAAGACACCAAGAGCACCATGGACGGCGTTACCGCCGCGCTTAACAAGCTGGTCTATGACAAGGAAATCGACTTCGTTATCGGTCCGACCGCGTTCTTTGCCGGAGCGGCGGGAACTGTGTGCGAACCGAACAAAGTACTCCGCTTTATAACCTGGTGCGTGAACACCCCTGGTGAAGTGGACGAGACCACACCCTACGCATTCCTGGGCGGCAACGGGAGTATAATGAATTCCCTGGCTGTCATTAAGTATTTCAGGGAAAACTATCCCGATGTGAAGAAGGTAGCCCTGGTCTCCCCGGATGATGGAGGTCCTCAAAACCTGCTTCCAAAAATTAGTAAAATAATGGCGGAAGAGGGAATGTCCATCGTCGGCGACCCCGTTCTCTATCCCAACGAGATGGTCGACTTCAGCCCTATCGTGGCGAAATTGAACGCCATTGAGGAAGCCGATGCCACATTCATGATGAATGGCCTGGTCCCGCACATCGGCGCCATCGTCAAGGGTCTCCGTGAATCCGGCAACTACAAACCGTACGGCGGCTCCCTGCCGGCTCGCATCAGCCAGGTCATGACCATTACCGGTGAGGACGCGCTGAAAGACGTATTCACCATCGGCCTTACCCCCGGCGACCCGAATATGCCGCCCCTGGCCAAAGAAATCATCGACAGGGTTGTGGCACAGTACGGGGCCGATTACCAGCTGGAGATGACGGCTCCCAACTGCCTGTGGATCCTCAAAGAGGCCATCGAATCATGCCAGAGCCTCGACCCGACGGTGGTTAAGGAAGAGCTGGAGAAAATGGGTGAAGTGGAAACCATCTGGGGACCGGCGAAGATATGCGGCGAGGAAACCTTCGGTATCAACCATGTCGTGGCTTCGCCCCAGACGGTACAAATATGCAAGGACGGCGTTGAAACTTCCACCGGCTGGATAGATCTCGGTATTATCCCCTAGTAAACGACCTTATTCTGCAATAAGACCGGGGTGGGGAGAGAAATAATTCCCCGCCCCGGTATAGTTGTGCATAATCCGAACCGGGTGATAAAAGGAAATTACGCCATATGGAACTGATAACAGCAACGCTGACCAATTTGTTGATACTATCTTCAATGTACATATTGGCAGCGCTGGGTTTCGCTTTTCTTTTCAGCATGCTGGGGATACTCAATCTGGCCCACGGCGTCATTTACATGCTGGGCGGGTACATCGGCCTGTCGCTTATCATGGCACTGGGTATCAACCAGTGGCTGGCCCTGCTGCTGACCACGCTGATAGTGGCTACCTTCGGCATCTTCCTGGAGAAGTACTGCTTCCGCCCCTTCGTGGGAGATTTCAACCGCATCATCATGGTATGCGTGGTTATCACGGTGGTTCTGCAGACCGGCGTTAACATTATCGCCGGTACCCAGATATTATCCCTGCCGCCGTTTGCCGAAGGCGTTTTCAGATTCGGACCCGCCTCGGTCAGCTACGAGAGAATCGTTACCTTCGCCATCGGCGCCGTTCTCCTCCTGGCAATGACCTGGTTCGTCAACAAGACAAAATGGGGCCAGCAGATGCAGGCTATCTCGCAGGACCTGGAAGGCGCTTACATGCAGGGCATCAACGTCCACCGCATCTCCGCCCTCGCCACTTTCATGGGTTGCGGCCTGGCGGCGATAGCCGGGTGCCTGATGGGGGCTTACCTGGCCCTGGGGCCGTTCATGGGCGATTTCATGCTGGTAAAAGTCCTCATGGTGACCATCGTCGCCGGGGTAGGTAGTCTTAGCGGCATTTTCATCGCCGGCCTAATCCTCGGCAGCCTGGATTCCATATTACCCCTGCTGGTAAGCGGGGCGGCCAGCGATGCCACCGCCGTGGGCATACTCGTCATCCTCCTGCTCATCAAACCCCAGGGGTTCTTCGGCCACGAAGTAGAAATGTAAGAAAGGCATGATAATACTTGGAGAGCCGGTTTTTCATCAAGGATAGAAAGGCGCTGGTCAGACCGGGCGTTTACGTCGGGCTGGCGGTTATTGTCGCCCTGCTCCCGCTGTTCTTCAGCTCTCCCTACATATTGCATATCCTTATCCTTACTTTTATATACACCGTTGCCACGGTAAGCTTTCGCACCATAGTTATATCGGGCCAGTTCCCCCTTGGCCATGCCGCTTTCATGGGTCTCGGGGCTTACCTGTCCGCCATGGGGGCAAAATGGCTCGGCATGTCCCCCTGGCTTACCATTCCGATATCCGCCCTGGTGACGGCAGGCATCGGCATGCTGATAGGATATCCCTTTTCCAGGCTTAGAACGCTGTACTACGCCATGGGCAGCCTGTTCTTCGGGATAGGGATAATTCAGGTAATCTACGCGGGCGGCAGCTGGACCGGCGGCTACAGCGGTCTTACCGGCATTCCGGCCCTGCTTACCGGTATCGGCTCTAAAGTCCCCTATTATTATTTCTTCCTCGGGTTAGCCCTGGTCAGCATCGCCGCCCTTTACAGGATTGAGTTTTCCCGCATCGGCACCAATCTAAAAGCTATCGCCCAGTCCCATATGGTGGCATCCAGTGTCGGCATCAGCGAAGGCGGTTATAGAATCCTGGCGGTCGGCGTGGGCTGCTTTTTCGTCGGTCTGGCCGGCGCCGGCTACGCACATTATAATATGGTCCTGTCCTGCTCCAGCTTTAATTTCATGGCCACGCTGTGGCTCGTGATGTACGTCCTCATAGGCGGCATCAACAGCTTCGGGGGGCCCATCATCGGTACCATAATCCTGATTATCATACCGGAATATTTCCGCGATTTGAAGATGTATTCGCCCTTTGTAACCGCCGTTATGCTCGGAATTGTCGTCTATCTTATGCCCCAGGGTCTCGTCGGACTGCCCGGACTGATAAAATCGAAGTTCACGGAACGTAGCAAGGTGAAAAAGGTGAGTCATGCTTCTTGAGATTAAGGGATTAACCAAATATTTCGGAGGTCTGGCCGCGGTTCGCGACTTCGACATGTATATCAACGACGGCGAGCTCCTGGGTCTCATCGGCCCTAACGGCGCCGGCAAAACGACGATATTCAACCTTATTACATCCATATACAGACCCACCAGAGGCAAGATAATATTTGACGGCAATGATATCACCAGTAAAAAACCCCATGAGATTGCCCGACTGGGCATTGGCAGGACTTTCCAGCTGAACCCGCTCTTCAGTGATTTCACCGTACTGCAAAATGTCTCGACATCGTTCCACGTCCATCCCAAATCCAGCCTGCTGGATATTTATTTTAATACCGCTAAATACCGCCGTAACGAAGCATATATCCTGGAACAATCCCGGGAAATTTTAAAAATGGTGGGACTGGATAAGGTTGAAAACGAGCTTGCCAAGAACCTGCCTCACGGGTATCAGAAGATGCTCGGCATTGCCAGGGCCCTGGCGGTTAAGCCAAAATTGCTGATTCTGGACGAGCCTATCGCCGGCATGAACCCGAGTGAAATAGATTTTACCCTGGATGCTATCAGGAAAATGCAGCAGCAGAAAATCACCATTTTACTGGTTGAACATAACATGAAAATCCTGGATTTGTGCGAGAAGGTTGTGGTTATTAACTTCGGGCAGAAAATTGCCGAAGGCCTGCCCAAAGATGTACGGGAGAACAAAGAGGTAATTAAGGCTTACTTTGGTGGTGAACGTGTTACTTGAAGTTGAAAATATCACGGTGCACTACGGAAAATCCATGGCGATAGAAGACGTTTCGCTGGAAGTCGCCGAGGGCTCTGTGGTCAGCATTATCGGCGCCAACGGTGCCGGTAAAAGCACTATTTTAAGGGCGCTGTCCGGTCTGGTGCCGCTGACCTCCGGGGAAATCCGCTACCAGGGGAACAAGATAAATGGGAAAACCCCTACCGAAATAGTATCAATGAATATCGTGCATATTCCCGAAGGCAGGCATCTTTTCCCCTATTTGAGTGTCTTGAATAATCTCAAGCTCGGCGCCAGCCTGCGTAAAGACAAAGACGGCATCAACAACGATTTGGACGAGGTCTACAAGCTCTTCCCCATACTGCGGGACAGGCGTAATCAGAAGGCGGGGACCTTAAGCGGAGGCGAACAGCAGATGCTGGCTATAGGCCGCGGTTTAATGGCCAAACCCAGGCTGCTCCTGATGGACGAGCCTTCGGTAGGTCTGGCCCCGATAGTGATTGAACAGCTGGGTGAGGTTATCAAGAATATCAACCAGAGGGGGGTTAGCGTCCTTCTGGTAGAGCAGAATGTTCACCTGGCCCTCGGGGTAGCCAGCGCCGGATATGCGCTGCAGGTCGGCAGGGTCGTTCTCCAGGGCGATATCGCCACGATGAGGTCCAGCGATATTGTAAGAAGGGCCTACCTCGGCGGCTGATTCTTTAGAGATTTGCATCCCAGGTTTCAGATACCCGAACCCGGTTCATCCTTAACTGCCGGGTCGCCGGACATAAATTACGTTGTGATAAGTTAATGCTTCATTAAAGAGGAGGTAATAATGATTGGCAAAATAGAGATAGACGAAGCGAAAAAGGAAAGGATAATTGATAAGGCGGGGCACCTCGCTGATGAAGTCGGGGCAAAATACATGGCCTGCGCCCCGGCCACTTTCGGGGCAATCTGCGATGCCTTCCGGTCCGAGGATATCGAGCTTTTTACGCCTGAAATCCAGGAAATGCTGACCCAGGGAATGATCGGACTCCACGGAGGCGTCGCCATGACGGGAGTCGGCACCTGCGGTGCCGTGGTGGCCTCAACCTTCATAATCAGCTACGTGGTCGGCGTTACCACCAAAGAATTAATGGCAAACGGCAATCTTAACTATGCCGCATCCTTACCCGCTGTGGAATACGTAATCGATAGGTTCGAAGAGAACTACGGCGCCATAGACTGCTTGAGAGTCCGTTATAATCGGGTGCAGCGCGCCCTGGACCTCATGGACCCCGATGCCCGGATACTGGAGATGACCT
>CAZPAS010000069.1:0-11376 GCA_964584575.1 uncultured Dehalococcoidaceae bacterium
CTCCTCGCAATGACAAGGAAACGGAGGGGGATACAGGTCGAAGACTCTACGAGGGATGAGGTTCACCAATAATCATCAACTCAAGCAGTATAGAGATTGCCACGTCGCTACGCTCCTCGCAATGACAAGGAAACGGAGGGGGATACAGGTCGAAGACTCTACGAGGGGTGAGGTTATGTGTCAGTTCCCCCTGCCTTGACATTCGTTCTGAGATAAGTTACATTTGTGCTACAATAAATTATGAATAATCTGGAATTCCGCCTTGACCAGCATTCCTCCGCGCCCCTTTACCAGCAGATAGCCGAGCAGGTCAGGCGGTTCATAGCCACGGAACAGCTCAAGCCGGGCGACCACCTGCCCACGGTAAGGGAACTGGCGCAGTCCCTAAACGTCAACCAGAATACCGTTTTCCGGGCTTACATGGAGCTCGAACAGGAGAGGGTTATCTCCGCCCGACGGCGCGGCGGCACCGTGGTCGTGGCCAACACCGACGACCCCTCCGTTACCGTAGCCCGCCAGAAACACCTCTCGGAAATCGTCAGCGATGATATCGTCAAGGTACTCAGCCAGGGGTACAGTCCCGAGGACCTGGAGGCGGCTTTCTATCTCCACCTGTCCCGATGGCGCGAGGAAAGGCAAAGCACCGCAGAAAAACCGGTCAGCAAGGCAAAGACTACCACCAAGCCCAATACCGTCCTAATCGTCGGGAGCCATGATTTAGCCCTGACCATCCTGACGGACCTGGTGAAGCGGCATACCGATAACATAGAGTTCGATATCGTTCATGCCGGCAGCCTGGGGGGGCTTATAGCCCTCCAGGAAGACCGGGCGCATCTTGCCGGCATTCACCTGCTGGACGAGGAAACGGGCGAGTATAACTATCCCTTTATCAAGCGGATACTGCCGGGCAGGGAGGTGGCGGTGGTGCACCTGGTTTACCGCATCCAGGGACTCATGTTCGCCCGCGGCAATCCCAAGAATATCAAGGGAATTCCCGACCTTAAACGAAAGGATATTACCTTCATCAACCGGCAGGAGGGTTCCGGCACCCGCGTCCTCCTGGATATACAGCTGCGTCAGCTCGGTATCAATCCTGAAGAAATCAAGGGGTATGATAAGGAGATGGAGACGCACCTCGCCGTGGGCTTGAGCATATCAAGGGGCGAGGCGGACGTCGCCCTGGGCATCGAGGCTGCCGCCCGCAGCTGTGATATCGATTTCATGCCGCTGTTCCGGGAAAGGTACGACCTGGTCATACCGATTTCAAGCTACCGCGATAAACTGCTGAAACCTTTGCTCGATACGGTGGTCAGCGAGGAGTTCAAAGAGGTCGTCAACAAAGCCGGCGGCTACGATACCTCGCAGACGGGCACCACCGCGTTTTTATAGTCTTTTCAGGGTCTTTCCATCTCTTTTTTTACTCTATTTTATCCCCCTTTCTTAAATTGACCTGAAACTGGCGTAGTGTTAATATGAGGTCGATTATCAAGGAATTCCATTGATGTATTGAAAGGAGCAGATATGCTTGGCGGTTACATGGGAAAGCTCCTGTTCGTGGACCTTTCCACCGGAAAGATGACGGAAGAAACGCCGGACGAGAGTCTTTGCCGTGATTACGTCGGCGGCTACGGAATCGGCGCCAGACTTCTCTACGACCGCATGAAGGCGGGCGTGGACCCGCTGGGTCCGGAGAACATCTTCGGCCTGATGACAGGACCCCTCACCGGCAGCCCCGCCATCGGGGGCGCCCGCTACCAGGCGGTGGCGAAGTCGCCGCTCACCGGAGGGTGGGGAGACGCCAATTCCGGGGGATTCTTCGGTCCTTATCTCAAGTTCGCCGGTTACGACGGCGTGTTCTTTAACGGCATCTCGGAAAAGCCGGTCTATCTCTTCGTCGACGACGGTAAAGCGGAGTTGAAGGACGCCTCCCACCTCTGGGGAAAGGACACGTACTATACGGAAGATACGCTGCGTAATGAGCATGGCGGCGAGTCCAAGGTCATCTGTATCGGCCCCGCCGGTGAAAAGCTCTCGCTGGTCGCCAGTATCCAGACCCATAAAGGGGACGCCGCCGCGCGCGGCGGCATGGGCTCGGTCATGGGCTCCATGAAGATTTAGGCCGTCGTCGCCCGGGGCAATAAAAAGGTGCCCGTCGCCGATATCGAGACGGCGAACCGCCTGCGGAAAGAGCACATCGAGGACCTGCGGGAGTTCATGAAGCACTTTCACGAGTACGGTACGGGGGGTCACGCCGATTTATCGGCGCACAGCGGCGATACGCCGGTCAGGAACTGGGGCGGCATCGGCGTAAACGATGTCCCCGATGTCTCCGACCTCAACAAGGACAGGGTAATCGCCAACCTGGATAAAAGAATCGGCTGCTGGCGCTGTCCCGCTGCCTGCAAGGGCAGCCTGAAGGCGGGCACCGGCGAATATAAGTATCCGGCGGGCACGCACCGGCTGGAGTACGAGACATTGGGTGCCCTGGGAGTCAACTGCGGCAATGCCAACCTGGAGTCGATAAACATGGCGAGCCACCTCTGCAACGCCTATGGCATGGATACAATATCCGCGGGCACTATCATTGCCTTCGCCATGGAGTGCTACGAAAACGGCATCCTCACGAAGAAAGATACGGACGGTCTGGAACTCAACTGGGGCAATCACCGGGCACTGGTGGCTTTGCTGGAGAAGATGGTCAAGCGCGAGGGAATCGGTGATGTCCTCGCCGACGGCGTAAAGATAGCCGCCGAGAAAATCGGCAAGGGCGCGGAGAAGTTCGCCGTGCATATCGGCGGGCAGGAAGTCGGCATGCACGACCCGCGCGTCGCCGGACACAATTTCGCCGGCATGCCCTCCGCCGCCATGTACTGGATGAATTCCACCCCCGGTCGCCATACCCAGGCCTTCGGTGAACCCAGCTTCATCACCCACCTCAACAACGCCATGGGCACCTGCATGATAATCTTCCAGTGGGAAACCGCCCGCGGCCCTTATACCCAGCCGATGATGAAGGCGGTGACGGGACTCGACCGCTCCCTGAAAGAACTGCTCAAGTGCGGCGAGAGAATCGGCGTCATGCGGCATGTCTTCAACCTGCGTGAAGGTATTAATCCCCTCAAGCACTACCTGCACGGCAGGGTAATCGGCAGACCGCCGCAGGAGGACGGGCCGCTGGCCGGCGTGACCTGTGATGTCGAGGCGGAGGCGTGGTGGCACCTCGGCGCGCTGGACTGGGACCGCATCACCACCGTCCCCAGCCGCAACAAGCTCCTGGAACTGGGACTGGACGATATCGCGGAGGAGTTCTGGCCCGCGGAGAAAATGCCGAACATGGGCCCCGGGAGATAGCAACAGCGAGACCTGACTATGTTTAAGTGCATTATTTATATGTACGGACTGCCGTATGAATTGACTCCTCTCCGTGAAGTGGAAGCGGAACTCAACGACGGAGCCGGCATGGCGGAAGTCGTCGCCGCGCTCAGGGAAAAGGTGCCTGCGCTGGAAGGGCCGGTTATACGCGCCGGCCAGGACCGCCTGCAGGAGAACTACAAGTTCAATATCAACGGCAACTTCTTTTACGACGGGATGGACTTCCAGCTTCATCCCGGCGACCGCATCGCCCTGCTCGTGCCCGTTACCGGCGGATAAGCGCTACCCGTAGCGGGTAGCGCTTTATATAGGGCAGTAAGACAGGCTGCCCGCAGGCGGTAGCGGAGAGTGATATGACTTGACAAAGAAAGAAGCATGGGTGTATCATTTTGCAACTAATGATTTTATTTAAGCCACTGAACAGCTTAATAGAAATCAAAAAGTAACGATAATGTTTCGGGATATTCCCTTTCTGAATTACGGTAATTATTTTGGGAGTTGTTCAGAAGAAGGAGGTGATACCAAAACGATAAGTTAGTAAATGATTTTTATCGTAATCTAACAAAGGAGGTAGGTTAAAAAAGTGAAAAGAGTAGTATTTTTAACTCTGGCAGTTATTTTAGCAATCGGTCTTATGCTCGGCAGCTGCGGCGAGTCAGAACCTGAACCGGCTCCTGCGCCTGAGCCTGCACCTTCACCTGAACCGACTCCTTCGCCTAAGCCTTCACCGGAACCCACCCCGGGCGTTGAGTGTCCCGTTGGAGTACCGGGACCGGAGCCGGGTGGTGTTTATGGCGGGCGTCTGAAGCTGGTCGGTTCGGGTAACGTGGGCAACATGGGCAACCCGAATGAAATCAGCAACCCCGGTGATGCCGGTTATGCCTATCCTGCCCTGGAAGGCCTGATTACACGGGACGAGTCCGGCAATTTCCTCCCCTGGCTCGCCAAGGACTGGGATATCGCCGAGGACGGTAAGTCCATCACCTTTTATCTTCAGGAATGCGTGGACTTCCATGACGGGGTTCACTTTGATGCCGAGGCAGTGAAGGTCAATATCGACATCCAGATATCAACACCCGCCTGGCAGAACCTGAAGATGATCAACCAATGTGAAGTCATTGATGAATACACGGTGAAATTTTACATGGACCAGTGGGACTGGACGATGATGAACAGCCTTTCCTACTTCTTCAGCTGCATGATGTTCTCGCCTGATGCGCTGCAAAACCAGTCCGCGGAATGGCTCCGCTCTCACCCTGTTGGCACCGGTCCCTTCAAGCTGGTGGAATATAACCGCGACATGTATATCAAGTACGACCGGAACGAAGACTACTGGCGCGGCAGGCCCTATCTTGACGGCGTCGACTTTGTCTTCATACCCGACCCCACCACCCAGCTCCTCGCTTTTAAGTCGGGAGAGGTGGATATGGCCGGTATTGCAGCTCAGGACGTGGAGGATATCAAGGCAGAGGGCTTCGAGATGACTTCCACCAAGGGATGGATTGTCGGTCTTTACCCGGACAGCAATACCCCCGATTCGCCCCTGGCGGATATCCGGGTGCGGCGTGCCATCGATTATGCAATCGACAAGCAGGAGCTTGCCGACGGTCTGGGCTACGGCTATAGCCGCCCCTGCGACCAGGTCTTCCTGCGGGAGTCCGGCGGCTGGAGTCCCGATGTGGTTGGCTACCCCTTTAATATAGCTAAAGCCAAAGAGCTCCTGACGGAGGCCGGTTATCCCGATGGTTTCCCGGCCAAGATGCTCATGGTAGAGTTCATGGAACTGGATGCTCCCATTGCCATACAGGACATGCTCAAGAAAAACATCAATGTTAATATTGAGTTCGACCGCGTCAGCATGGCACAGTTGAGCTTCCAGATTGCCACCCCGCCCGGCTGGGACCATGGATGGGCTTTCGGCGCCAGTCCGGAAGCTACTGGTTCCGACCCGGGTAACGTGCTGATTAATGGTCCCCTTAACAACAACACCACCTGGGTAGGCATGTGGCAGCCTCCGGAACTGCTGGAACTCGCCAAGAAGGCAGCCTCCGAGACCGACCAGGAAAAGCGTATGGCGATGTACAAGGAGATATCCAAGAAGATGATCGATGAATATGCCCAGTGTACCAACCTCTACGACCTCACTTTCTTCAGCGCCGTCAGTCCCAGGATTAAGGGACATAACGTCGGTCAGTTCGGCTTCGGTACTTTCGCATTTACCTTCGCCTGGATTGAGGAGTAATCCCCGGGTCAAAATGATTAACTGACCCCGAGGTGAAAAACAGGATACGGGTCGCGGGAAAACCGCGACCCGTATTATTTTATCGATTGATTGGAATAGCGCAGTGTGGAATGTAATATATTTCGGGTTTCCGTAAATGAAGAGATATCAGACGCGGATACAGGCTACGTAGTGCCCGTTCCCGATATCACGCAGGGGCGGTCTTTCCCTGCTGCATTCCTCGATAGCCAGGTGGCAGCGGGTGTGGAAGTGACATCCGGATGGCGGGAACAGGGGGCTGGGCACTTCTCCCTTCAGGACAATGCGCGTACGGGTCTTTTCCAGCTTGGGGTCGGGCACGGGTATAGCGGAAAGAAGTGCCTGGGTATAGGGGTGGAGGGGATTATCATATAACTGTTCGGAACTGGTCAGTTCGACGATGCGCCCCAGGTACATAACGGCCACACGGTCGCTGATATGCTGCACCACGGCGAGGTCATGGGCGATGAAGAGGTAGGTCAGCCCCATTTTCTCCTGTAATTCTTCGAGCAGGTTGATAATCTGTGCCTGAATGGAAACATCAAGGGCGGAAATAGGCTCGTCGCAGATAATCAGGGAGGGGCGGCATGCCAGGGCACGCGCCACCCCGATACGCTGCCTCTGTCCGCCGCTGAACTCGTGGGGGACGCGGTCTTTCATGGCGGGGTCCAGTCCGACTAACTCGAAGAGCTCTGCCACTCTCTTGTCGAGTTCACTACCGGTAGCCATGTCGTGAACAATCAACGGGGTTCCCACGATGGTGCCGGCGGTCTGGCGGGGGTTGAGGGAACCGAAGGGGTCCTGGAAGATGGCGCCCATATTGCTGCGGAGTGGTTTCAGCTTTCTTTCCTTTATGGTGGTGATATCCTTACCGTCGAATATAATAGTACCGGCGGTGGGCTCGTATAAGCGGAGTATGCAGCGGCCGGTGGTGGTCTTGCCGCAGCCGCTTTCTCCCACCAGTCCCAGTGTTTCATGCGTTTTTATATTGAAACTGATGTCGTCGATGGCTTTCACATCGGCAACTTTACGCCTCAGTAAGCCTCGGGTAACGGGGAAATACATTTTCAGGTTTTTGACTTCTACAATGTTGCCGTTATTCGATGTGCTCATTGCTTCCCCCGAACGTCGACATAACATGATACCTGCCGGTTATCACCCGCGGAGCGGAGGGGCGGCCAGGGGTCCTTTTCACACTGCGCGGTCCGGTGGGTACACCTGGGGAGGAAGGCGCAGGTGGGGGGCATGTCGATGAGGTTGGGCGGCAGACCGTAAATAGGTATGAGCTTCCTGGTACCGTGTTTTTCACCTAGTTTGGGAACGCTGTTTAACAAGCCGATTGTATAAGGGTGTTTGGGATTTTCAAAGATGTCCTCCGCCGGTCCGGATTCGACGATACGCCCGGCATACATGACGTAAATCCGCTGCGCGTAACGGGCGACCACTCCCAGATTGTGAGTCACGATGACCAGGGCGGTATTCAGGCGGGTGACCAGGTCTTTCATCAGCTCCAGCAGCTGGGCCTGCGTGGTCACATCCACAGCGGTCGTCGGTTCATCGGCGAAGATTATCATCGGATTGCAGGATATCGCCATGGCAATCATTACTCTCTGTCGCATACCGCCGCTGAACTGGTGGGGGTAGTCGTCTATACGGCTGGTGGCATCAGGCACGCCCACCATTCTAAGCAGTTCAATCGCCCTGTCTCTGGCGGCATGCCTGTCCATGTCCAGATGCAGTTCCAGCAACTCGGTCATCTGTCGGTTAATGGAAAGAACCGGGTTCAGCGATGTCATGGGTTCCTGGAATATCATGGTCATTTTACTGCCCCGGGTAGACCTCATTTCCGGTCCGTTCGCCTCATAGTCCAGGAGGTTCTTTCCCTCGAACATCACCTTGCCGCCGATTATTTCTCCCGGTGTCTGTATTAACTGCATAATTGAGAGGATGCTCACGGACTTTCCGCAGCCGCTTTCTCCCACCAGCCCGATTGTCTCGCCCTGGTCGATATGTAAAGAGACACCGTCGACGGCTTTTACAAGGCCGTATTCCGTATGAAAATAGGTCTTGAGGTCCTTTACATCCAGTACAACTGCCATACCATAATCCTCAAATATATCTTCCCGTTTTTAAATCACGCCCCTCAGCTTGGGGTCAACCGCATCACGGATTCCGTCTCCCACCATGTTAAAGCCGAACACCAGCAGCATGATAGCGACCCCGGGAGCTATGGAAAGCCAGGGGTTGTGGAGCAGGTATCTCTGGCCGTTGTTCACCATGCCGCCCCAGGAAGGTGTCGGGGGCATAACGCCGATGCCCAGGAAACTTAATCCCGCTTCTCCCAGCACCACGCCGCCGATGCCCATGGTGATACCGACCATCAGGGGCGGGAAGGCGTTGGGGAAAATCTGGGTAAGCATCATGCGCCAGCTGCTCATGCCCATGGCGCGTCCCGCCAGCACGTAATCGTTCTGCTTGACGCTTAACGCCAGACCGCACATCATGCGGCACTGGCCCGCGATACCGCCGAATCCCAGGGCGAAGATGACGACGGGTATACCGCCACCCGCCAGGCCGGCGATGAGCAATACGAGTATGATGCCGGGCAATGCCATGAGGGCATCGGTAAACCTCATGATGATGGCAAACACCCAGCCGCCGAAGTACGCCGCCGCCAGCCCCATGAGCAGACCCACTATGGCGGAGGCAGAGACGGCTGAAAAGCCGATGAGCAGCGAGATCTGCGACCCGTATATGATACGGCTGAAGGTATCTCTACCCGTTGAATCGGTGCCGAGCCAGTGGCGACTGCTGGGCTGTTCCAGTTTTTCGGAAAGGTTTGTTGAATAAGGGTCGTGGGTGGCTATGAAGGGGGCGAATATGGCCGTAAGTATCAGGATAACGACGATAACGAAACCGATGACGTAGAGTTTACGCCCGAAGAAGACCCGGACTACCCGTTTAAATTCATTGGCTTTAGGCGGTGCGACCGCTGCCCCTAGTGCATCGGCAGGCTGCGCTCCGGTTTCTTTGTCATCCGCCATACCGGCCCTCCTTAAGCTAACCTTATCCGGGGGTCAAGCCAGCCCCACAGAATATCAACAAGCAGGTTGGAAAATATAATAATGCCTCCGAATAACAGGACACCCGCCTGAACGACCTGGTAGTCCTGGTCGAAGACCGCGTTGGTCATGAGCAGTCCCATGCCGGGGATAGCGAATACCGTCTCGATAAATACGGAACCTCCCAGGATGGCACCGAGCGCGCCGCCGAGGGCGGTGACCACGGGAATCATGGCGTTTTTAATCTGGTGCCTTACCACGATGACCCTCTCCCGCAGACCTTTAGCCCAGGCGGTGCGTACGTAGTCCGCCCTCATGACCTCCAGCATGCACGACCGCGTCAAACGCGCCATGCCGGCTATGCCTCCCAGTATCACCGAGGCAATCGGCATTATCAGCTGCTTGCAGCTCATCCAGAAGTCGTCAAGGGGATTGGTCCAGCCGCTCGTCGGCAGCCAGCCGAGTTTGTAGGCGAAGAGGTACATCAGCAGAATGCCGAACCAGAAAACAGGCACGGTCATGCCGATATTGGCGATGGTGGTAATGGTGTTGTCCATCCAGGTGCCGCGCCGAAGCGCGCACACTATCCCGGCGGCAACACCTCCCACCGTGCCCAGCACAAAGGTAATCAGACCTATATATGCAGTACGCGGCATGCGCTGCGCGATAAGCGTACCTATATCTTCCTGGAGTGTGATAGACTTGCCTAAGTCGCCCTGAAATAACTTCCCCAGCCACTTGACATATTGAAGGGGAATCGGCTCGTCCAGTCCCCATATATGCAGTAATGCCTCGTAGTTTTCCTGGCTGATACTGGTTTGCCGCTGGATATCGAAGCCCGCCATGTAGACCAGCAGGGGGTCACCGGGGAGGAGGCGTACGAACAAAAATACCACCATGGTTACAAGCAGGAGAATTATAACACCGATTATCAATCGTCGAATGATATAGGCTGTCATTTATAATCTTCCCTAGACAAGAACTGGATTTACCGGGGCAGAATCGTTTCGGTTACAGTTTTACCGACAAGGATATGGGAAACCTTTGATTTGGGGAGAGTTTAGCACGATTATTTATTGCGTGTCAATTTTCCTGGCTTCGGGAAAAGTGCCTATTGTTACCACGCGGGTAAAATGGATAGACAGTTCCCGTTTCTGATATATTAGACACTGGAAGTATATAGCCGGAGGTAATTATTATGAGTGAATCCTATGAGGTGTTGAGTCCCTGGGCGGCGGCGGACCCCAAGCCCCTGAACGGTCTTTCGCCCCGCCTGGACGACCTCGCCGGGAAGAAGATAGGGCTTCTCTGCAACAACAAGCGCGCCGCGCCCCTGATTCTGGACGTTACCGAGAGGCTGCTGAAGGAGAGATACCCAACCGTTCAGACGAGCACGTTCGACGCGCGTACCTTCTCGGTGTCCGCCCTGGAGCCGGACCGGAAGCAGGAGTTCGAGGACTGGATTAAGGGGTTGGACGCGGTCATCGCGTCCGTCGGCGACTGAGGGGCATGCACCAAGTACCTTGTGTATGACGCTATTTTCATCGAGGAGCATGATACCCCGTCGGTGACCTTCGTCTTCGAGCACTTTCAGAACGACGCGATGTCGGCGGCGTCGAGTCGCGGCATGCCCGTCATCAGGTTCGTGCCGGAGGCCATCGTCTCCGAGTGCACCGTCGAGGAAACCATCGATAAGGCTATCACGGCGGTCTTCGACGGCGTGGTCGCCGCGCTGACGAAGCCACTGACCGCCGAAGAGAAGTCGCCGAAGCCCCGCGAGCCGGAAAACCCGCCGCGAATCGTCTTCAAGGGCAGCCTGGAAGAGGTCAACCGCTTCTTCTACCAGCGGGGCTGGACGGACGGACTACCCGTGATACCCCCCACCGAGGCAGACGTGGCGGAGATGCTTACCGGGACGGACCTACCGCCCGACCACCTGGTCGAGAAGCTGGAGCCGCGCCTGGGCAAGGCTACGGTGGAGATGATTGCCGTTAACGCCGTCATGGCAGGCTGCCTGCCCACCTATATGCCCGTGCTCATCGCCGGGGTGCACGCCCTGGCCGATAACCCCGTCTGCGGCATGATGGCCGCCAGCACCGGCTCGTTTTCGCCGTTCTGGCTCATCAACGGGCCCGTGGCTAAAGACGCCAATATACGTTCGACTTACGGCGCCACCAGTCCCGGCGATATCGCCAACGCCAGCATCGGGCGGGCTCTCGGGCTTATCACCAAGAACGGACGCGGCATACGCAAGCAGATAGAGGACATGGGCGTGCTGGGCAATCCCGGCAAATATACCTGGGTCGCCGCGGAGAACGAGGAGAACAGCCCCTGGGAGCCTTTCCACGTCGACCAGGGTCTTAAGAAGGAGGACAGCGCCATCACGCTGATGTTCCCCCAGTCCTTCCAGCAGATGATGCCTTTCGGCACCGACGACAAGGGCCTGCTGGCGACCATCGTCGGCAGTATCGTTCCCGCCCGCATGGGTTCCTTCGGGGTGCTGCTTACCCCCACCAACGCCGCCTCGCTGGCGGACGCAGGCTGGAGCAAGAAGGCGGTCATGGACTATATCGTCAAGAACGCCGTCGTCCCCGACGGCTATTACAAGAGGCTCGGATTGGACGACAGCAAGCCTTTCGACCGGGGAAACGTGGTAATCACGGGCACCGCCGATAAAGGGGC
>CAZPAS010000070.1:0-11293 GCA_964584575.1 uncultured Dehalococcoidaceae bacterium
CTATCGGTCATTAAGGGTATTTAGCCTTACCCTGTGGTCAGGGTGGATTCCCACAAGATTTCTCGTGTCCCGTGGTACTCAAGAACAGATATGGAGCCTACCCCTTTCGTCTACGGGACTGTCACCCTCTATGGTAGCCCTTTCCAGAGACTTTTAACTAGGGTTGGGTTGATAACTCCATGACCTATTTCAGGTTCGGTCTTACCTGCCTTACAACACCCGGCAAACATAAGCCCTGACGCCGTTAGGCTTACCGGGTTTGGGCTTTTCCCCTTTCGTTCGCCACTACTCAGGGAATAATTTCCTTTCCTCGGGGTACTGAGATGTTTCACTTCCCCCGCTTACCTCCTCCCGGCCTATGTGTTCAGCCGGGGGTGACCGGATTTTATCCGGCCGGGTTGCCCCATTCGGGAATCCCCGGTTAGGCTTGCTAGACAGCTTGCCGGGGCTTTTCGCAGTCTTACCACGCCCTTCTTCGGCCCTTGATGCCAAGGCATCCACCGTATGCCCTTATTACTTGACCTGCTTCAGGTTTGATATTAGACCCATCTATATTCAGTTGTTAAAGTACGTATATAAAGCAAAAACGGCTCGGTGATTCGCACCAAGCCGCCCTTACCGGCTCAATCACCGATGATTACTTTATGTTAGTGACCTCTTCATTTCTACTAATATGATAATATGTTCCCGTTGAAAAGTCAATAGAAATAATATCACTTCTGCGTATGGTTGTCAAATGGTATCTGCAGGTTTTTTAGTCTTGTCGCAGGCGTCTAGCATGACATCTTTTACCGCCCAAGCTGCTCCGGTTCATCTTCTGCCTGTCCTTGGCGGGTTAGTGTGCCTTAAGCTCTCTGGGGCGGCGTATTACCAGGATGATGGGCAGTCCCAGCGCGATGAGGATGGCGGTAATGATAAACGCCGTCTCGTAGGTGCCGGTTCTATCGAAGAGATAACCGGAGAAGATAGGCGCGACCGCAGCGCCGATACTCTGGCAGGCATTCAGGGCGCCGTAGATGGTGCCGTAGGCGAGCAGGCCGAAATTGGCGCTGGCAAGCAGGGACATGACGGGCATCCAGCCGCCGATGCCAAGACCCAGTATGAAAGCGTACGTCCAGATAAGCAAGTTAGGTGAGGTAATATCGATATTTATCAGCAATACGATGCTGACGGTCAGTAAAATAACGGCGATAACGCCGGAAATCTTGACGTTAATTCTGTCGCTGAGCCACCCGAAGATAAGCGTGCCGATGGTGCTCATGACGGCGACGATGCTCATCGCCGAGGCGACGATACCGGCGGCGAACCCCAGGTCTTCCAGGTGCGGGATCTGGTTTTGCATCACGCCCATGTGGGTACTGACGAACAGGATAGCCAATGCCAGCAGCCAGAAAGCCTGGGTGCCCAGTGCGTTCCGGAAGGTTATTCCCCGGGAGGCCGTAGCCCTGTCCGCGGCGATGGCGGCTATCTCCGAGGCGTCTCTGCCGTCGGGCAGTTGCCCCATATCCGCCGGCTCGGTCCTGATGACCAGTGCCGCCAGCGGGACGGCAAGGAATGCAGTGATGGCGGCATAAATAAGGTAAGACTGGCTTAAGCCCAGGGTGGGCAGCATGTAGACGATAACGAGAGGCGTGAATATCATGCCGGCAGTACCCGCACCCATCGACATGGCGCCGATAGCCATGCCACGGCGGCGGATGAACCAGTTAGAGACAATGAGCGTCGAAATTACGGGACCGGTGGCGGCGACCCCGGAGCCGATAAGGGCGTAGCCGATGTAATAATGCCAGAGAGAGCTCATCTGGCTCAGCAGGAGATATCCGATGCACGATGCCACGGCGCCCGCGGAGACTACCTTCCTGGCGCCGTAGCGGTGGACCATGCGTCCGGCGAAGGGCGCGCTGATGGCGGCGCAGATGAAGAACAGGGTGAAGCCGGTCATTATTTCCGTCCGGCTCCAGTGGAAGACTCTCTCGAGGGAGGTAACGAAGAAGCTGAAACTGATGGGACCGCATCCGGCGCTGATAACGTTCAAAAGGAAACAAGCGGCGAGTACCCAGTATCCGTAAAATACCTTCGTTTTCTTCATATACGCTCTTGGGGTTCAATACAGTGTAACGTTTAGAGCCGATAAATAGCAAACCAGGAAAGCTCTTCGAGAGGCGCTGGAGGACCTGCCGGAAGCTTAAATATCGCCGCGTACCAGCGAGTACATGACGGCGTCGTAAACTTTGTCCCGGACAACGATACGTTTCCGCAGGACGCCCTCGCGTTTTGCGCCGACCTTCTCCGCGACGCGCAGGCTGGGCATGTTGCCGGTAGCTATCACAATCTCAATACGATTGAGTCTCAATTCCTTCAAACCCCATTTAGCCAGAAGTAGCGTGGCTGCCGTCGCAACTCCCCGTGACGTGCGACCCGTCCGCACCCAGTAGCCCAGGTTGGCGCACTTATTGACGTCATCGATTTGATTCAGTCCACAGCCCCCCGTGATAGAGCCGTCTCCCGTATCGAAAATACCGAATTCGTAGGCGGTGCCTTTCTTCCACGACGCGGGGTGAGTTTTCAGCCACTTACGGACCTCTTTAGTCGAATAGTCTTTGTGGGCGAATTCCAGCCACGGCGAAAGTTCTCCCAGCGATTCCCTGACGGCTTTATGTAGCTCCTCGGCGTCACTTTTGCGGTAGGGACGCAGCGATATCTTACCGTCGGTCAATATAACGTCGTCTTTCAAGGCTTTACTCCTGATGGGGGACTCGTTCATATCATACGTAGTCGCCGGCTGGACTGTCAATATAAAAACGGCGCGGATTAACGGAGATTCAGCTACGGATAAACCTTGATTTGCACCTGATTTAGTGCTAAAGTTTATACGGTGCGAAACGCAGCTATTCATAACGATAAAACCGGGAGGTAGCTATCCTTTATTTTGTGAAGGATAGCTTTTTTATTGCAGATGGCAGACAAGATTAAACTGACGATTGACGGTATCGAAGTAGAGGTGGAAAAGGGCGCCACGGTATTACAGGCGGCGCAGAGCGCCGGTATCTACATCCCCACGCTGTGCTATCATCCCAACCTGCAGCCATACGGCGGCTGCCGACTCTGCATCGTTGAGATAGAGAACATGCGGGGGCTGCCCACTTCCTGCACGACTCCGGCTACGGACGGGATGGCGGTGACCACCAGTAACGAGAAGATACAGGAATTAAGGCGCTCTTTCATGCAGCTTATCCTGACGGAGCATCCCAATGCCTGCCTGACCTGCCACCGGCGGGAACGCTGCGGTCCTTACGATATCTGCCTGCGTAACGTCGCCGTTACCGAACGCTGTGTCAGCTGCCCCAACAACGGACAGTGCGAACTCCAGTTTTTAGTAGATTACATCGGTCTGAGAGAAGTAGAGCTTCCTTACCATTATAAAGAGTTGCCGGTGGACTATACCCGGGAGCCGCTCATCAAGCGAGATTATAATCTCTGTATTCTTTGCGGACGCTGCGTCCAGATGTGCGCGGACGTGCGGGGAATCGGGGCTATCAGCTTCATCAACCGGGGCTTCGAGACGGTGGTGGGGACAGCCTTCGACCGTCCTTTGCAGGACTCCGGCTGCCGCTTCTGCGGCGCCTGCGTGGAGGTCTGCCCGACCGGCGCCCTGATGGACCTGGGGTCGGAATACCTGCCCGAGCAGGAACAGGAATCCATGGCGGTGCCGTGCAAGTACGCCTGCCCGGCGCATATCAACGTGCCTCTCTACGTTTACCTCATCGGTGAGGGGAAGTACCAGGAAGCGCTGGCAATAATCAGGGAAAAGGTGCCTTTCCCCGGCGCGCTGGGGAGGGTCTGTATTCATCCCTGCGAGGAGGCGTGCCGCCGTGAGGCTCTCAACGAGCCTATTTCCATAAGGTTTATGAAACGGTTCGTCGCCGACCGCGATAACGGTGACTGGAAGAAGCTGTCCCGGCATTTACCCAAGACCGGCAAGAAGGTGGGTATCGTCGGGGCGGGCCCGGCGGGACTGACCGCCGGGTATTACCTGGCGAAGGCGGGTCATACGGTTACCGTCTTCGAGCAGTTTTCCAAGGCGGGCGGCATGATGAGGGTCGGCATACCGGACTACCGCCTGCCGCCGGAAGTGCTCGATGCCGAAATCAATGAGATAGTCAGCGCCGGTGTCGACATAAAACTGAATACCAAGGTAGAGTCCGTCGACTGGCTGCTGGAACAGGGGTACGATGCTGTTTTCCTGGGTCCCGGGGCGCATAAGGGCATGACCCTGGGCGTCGAGGGTGAGGACCTGCCCGGCGTGTTCGACGGCGCTTCGTTCCTGCGGGACGCCAACCTGGGCGTCAAGGTGGACGTGGGCAAGAAGGTGGCGGTCATCGGCGGCGGCAACGTGGCAATCGACAGCGCCCGGGTGGCTTTGCGACTCGGCGCCGAGGCAGTGACCATCGTCTACCGGCGCACCCGTGCCGAAATGCCGGCGAGTCCGGAAGAGGTGGAAGCGGCGCTGGAGGAGGGGATTAAGATAGACTTCCTGACGAGCCATCTTAAAGTAAGTAAAGAAAACAGACATTTAATGATGACGTGCAACCGGAACGCCCTCGGCGAACCGGACGCCAGCGGGCGGCGACGCCCGGTGCCCATCAAGGGCAGCGAGTTCGACGTGGAATATGATTCCATCATCGGCGCCATCGGCCAGAGACCGGATATCCCCGACGATTTCAAGGTGAAGACGGGACGCGGCAATACCATACAGGCGAACCCGAAGACGCTGGCGACCAGCCGGGAGAAGGTCTGGGCGGGCGGCGATGCAGTGACGGGGCCGGATTCAGTTATCCGGGCGGTTGCTGCGGGAAGAGTGGCGGCAAGCTCCATCGATAAATATCTTGGCGGCAGCGGTATCATCGACGAGGAACTGACCCGCGAGCGGAGCATAGGCATCTGCGCGGGCTTAACGGATGAGAAATTTTACGGCATGCCCCGGGTAAAAATGCCGTGTCTGCCTCCGGAAAAGGTAATCAACAACTTCACCGAGGTGGAGCTGGGACTGCCGGAAGACGGCACGATAGCCGAGGGCAAGCGCTGCTTCCAGTGCGGCGTGAGAAATCAGATATGCCCGGCGCCATTACCACCCGGCGCGAACCTCAAGAAAGCAGGACAGGCGTGTAAAGTAGAGTCCGCCGCTTGACCTTTTCGCCGGAACTCTGGTCTAATTAATCAATATCCCTCGATTCGGGTAGATCATATTCGTTTATTTGAAACGGAAAACCTGATAATATGAGTAACGATTCCGACACTGCCGTCAAAAGGTATATAATCCTCGTCATATCCACGGCTACATCGTTCATCATGCCGTTCCTGGTGGCGGCCATCAACGTGGCTATCCCGACCATCGGCAGGCACTTTCAGATGGAAGCGGTGCTGATGGCGTGGGTCGGCACGATGTATTTCCTGGCGATAGCCATGGTGCAGGTGCCTTTCGGGCGGCTGGCGGATATCTTCGGAAGAAAGAGACTCTTCGTAATCGGGCTGCTGGTGACTATCGCAGCATCTTTTATGGGAGCGATAGCCAACTCGGTCCCGATGCTGTTCATCGCCCTGGCGCTCACGGGGGCGGGTTCCGGGATAATGTTCAATAACAGTATCTCCATCCTGACTTCCGTTTTTCCCGCCGAGAGGCGCGGACGGGCGCTGGGGATAAGCACAGCGGGGACCTATACCGGGCTTTCAATAGGCCCTTATATCGGCGGGGCGCTTACCGAGGCGTTCGGCTGGCAGAGCATCTTCATCCTCAGCGGTGTTATGTCCGTGGTGCTGCTGGCGCTGGTGTTCTACGCCCTGAAGGGCGAATGGCGCGAGGCAAAGGGCGAGAAGTTCGATATCGTCGGCTCGGTAACTTACGCCATTTCCATCGTCCTGTTTATCTACGGTTTCTCATCGCTGCCCCAGGTATCCGGCATCGTCATCTTTTTAATCGGCGTGGCCGGCCTGATATTCTTCGGGCGGTGGGAAATGAGGACGGTAAGTCCTATCTTCGATATGAACCTTTTCAGTAAGAACAAGGTCTTCTTCTTTTCCAACCTGGCGGTGTTTATATCATACATCGCCACGTTCGCCATCAGTTTCCTGTTGAGTCTATATCTGCAGTATATCAAGGGCCTTTCGCCGCAGACGGCGGGGCTGGTTCTGATTACCGCCTCTGTGCTGATGGCAGTCATGACGCCGATATCCGGGCGGGTCTCGGATAAAATCGAGCCAAGGCTGGTGGCATCGGTGGGGATGGCGTTGAACTGCGTGGCTTTGTGTTTACTGATTTTCGTTAACGACGCCACGGCGCTGTACTATATCATGATTGCCCTGGCTATCAACGGTCTCGGCATCGGCATATTCGCCTCGCCGAACACCAACGCCATCATGGGGGCGGTGGAAAAGAAATCCCTGGGGGTTGCCGCCGGCACGCTGGGAACGATGCGTACGGCGGGGATGATGGTCAGCATGGGCATCATGATGATAATCTTCTCCCTGTACATCGGCCAGGCGGAAATCACGCCGGAATACTATCCACAGTTCCTTTCCAGCGTCAGGACGGGCTTTATCATCTTTACGGCTTTCAGTATCTTCGGGCTGTTCTGCCAGTTGACCGCCAGGAGCGCGGAAAGGAAACACAGGGCCGGATAAAAAACCCTGACCGCCCCCGGACCAGATAACCGTACATAAATTTTCCATATCCATACGTTTACAACCTGTTTCATGTTACAATAGCACAGATACTCCAATACGTCGGGGAGTGTGTTTTGGAAGGTCTGGATATCGGGCTGGAGTTGCTCATCGTCCTGGTGGCGGCAATCGCCGGCGGGATGCTGGCGCGATGGCTGAGGCTACCGGTTATCCTCGGCTACCTGGCGGGGGGTATCGCCGTCGGGCCGCATGGATTGGGCACTATCGACCTGCTCGGCGGTACAGGGTTCGTCCACGAGACGGCCACTATCTCCTCCCTGGCGGAAATCGGCGTTGTCCTCCTGCTCTTCGCCATCGGCCTGGAGTTTTCTCTCAAAGAGCTGCTGAAGATGGGCAAGATTGCCGTCATCGGCGGTATTGCCCAGATATTGCTCACGGCGGCAGCGGGGTTCGGACTGGGCACGATAGTGGGGTTGAGCACCACCGGGGCGGTGTTCTTCGGTTTCATCATTGCCCTGAGCAGCACCATGGTGGTGTTGAAGATCCTCATGGACAGGGGAGAAATCGATACCACCCACGGCCGCATCATGCTCGGCATTCTTTTGATACAGGACCTGAGCGTCGTGCCCATAATGGTCATTATGCCGGCCATCTGCGGCGAATCCGGACAGATATGGGTCTCCCTGGGCATTGCTCTCGCCAAGGCGGTGGGGTTCATCGGGGTGATGCTGGTGCTGGGCTACTGGGGGTTGCCGTGGGTGCTGAAGAGGGTGGCGGGCCAGCGCTCCCGGGAGCTTTTCCTGCTGACGGTGGTGGTTATCGGCTTCGGGGCGGCCTTCGGCACGGTAAAACTGGACCTCTCGCCGGCTTTCGGGGCGTTTGCGGCCGGCCTCTTAATCGGCCAGTCGCCCTTTGCCCGTCAGGCCTTCGCGGATATCCTCCCCCTGCGTGATACCTTCTCCGCCCTTTTCTTCGTCTCGCTGGGGATGCTGGCCGACCTCAATTTCATCGGCCAGAACCTGACGACCGTCGCTGTTGTGGTGGTGGTGATAATCCTGGTCAAGTTTTTCATCTGTTCCGTGATAACGCGAATTTTCGGCTACGGCTACAAGACGGTGCTCATGGTGGGCACGGGGCTGGTACAGATAGGAGAGTTCAGTTTTATCATCGCCATGATGGGCGTTGGGCTTGGCCTCCTCTCGGACAGGCTTTATTCGCTGACCGTGGCCGCGGCGATAATCACCATACTGCTGACGCCATTCGCGATGGGACTGAACTCCTTCATTTACCGCTGGCTGAGCCAGAAGGAATGGTTCGCGCGGCGCCTGGCGGGCCGGGCCGACCCGGGCATGCAGATTGAGACGCTGGAGCTATCCCGCCATGCCGTCATCTGCGGTTACGGTGCGGTGGGACGGCGGATTGCCGAGGTACTGGAGAGGCAGAAATTCTCTTACCTGATTATCGACCTGGACCCGACGGTTGTCTCGCAGCTGCGGGCGCAGGGCATACCGTGTATTTACGGGGATGCCAGTAATCCGGAAATACTTTCCCATACCAGCCTGGACAGGGCTCGCGTGCTGATTTGTACCATACCCGACTATGTAGCCGAGGAACTTACGGCGCGCAACGCTCTGAAGATTAATCCCAAGCTGGATATCGTGGCGAGGGTGCACCGCGACAGCGACGTGGAACTGCTCAAGGGGGTGGGCGTGAACGAGATTGTCCTGCCGTTCTTCGAGGGGAGCCTGGAAATGATAAGGCATGCGCTGCACCGGTTCGGCATGAGCAGCACGGAGATTCAGTATATCCTCAACACCCTGCGGGAAGGGCAGAGCGGCAGGCCCCCCGAGGAATAGTAATAAACCGCGTCGTTAACCCCGTTATTTTCCGGCATTTATATATATTTTTGTTTTTCCCGGTGTTTGTTTATGGATTGTTTACATCTTTATCACTACTATAAGAAATCGGTGATAAGACGAATGGTAACAGCAGAAAAGATAAAAGCCGCCCCGGAGACGCAGGACAGCTATAAACCGGCGACCAAGACAAGGCTGGAACTGCTGGATAAAATATGCAGTAACGTGCGCTCGGTCAGGCAGCATTTGCCGGTGATTTCTTCCATCACGCAGATGTCCCGCTACGCGCTTAACGCATCGGCGGCGACGCTGATTCTACTCGATGAAGATAATAAGTCGGCGCTGAACAAGTATACCGACGGACCGCTGGGCAAACAGTTCCAGCGGTTTCATTTGAAAAAGCAGCTCGGCATCACCCGCTGGGTAATCAAGAACGGCAAGCCGTATCTCATCGAAGATATCAACAAGGAAGACGATTCTAATTACAAGGACGAGGTTGCCGGTGTTGTACCCAGGTCCATGGTCTGCGCGCCGCTGATGGCGAACAAGGAGGTCATCGGCGCCATCGAGGTGCTGAACAAGCTGGACGGCAACAGCTTTACCAAGCACGACGTGCAGGTACTGACGGGACTGGCTGAAAACGCCGCCCTGACGATTGAAAACATCAGGTTGAACGAAGACCTGCTCTATTCGTACAAGAACACCGTCGAGAAACTGGTATCGCTGCTGGATGTCAGGGAGTCCACCGCCGGCCAACACTCGCGACGGGTGGCGGAGTACGCACTGATAGCCGCCAGCGAACTCGGGCTTTCCGAGGAGGAGAAACAGGCAATCGAATACGCGGCGATTCTCCACGACATCGGCTTATTGAGCATCCCTGAAAGCATCCTCAACAAGCGGGAAAAACTCACGGACGAAGAGTGGGAGATGATACGCAAGCACCCGGTAATCGGGTACAACCTGCTACGTGGAATCCCTTCTCTCAACCAGGTCAGCAAGCTTATCCTGTACCACCACGAGAGGTACGACGGCAAGGGATATCCCTGCGGTTTGAAGGGCAAGACCATACCCATCGGCGCCAGGGTGATAGCGATTGCCGATGCCTTCGACAGCATGACCGTGCAGCATACTTACCGCAAGGCAATGACCACCAAGGACGCCATGGAGGAAATCGGCCGGTGCTCGGCGAGCCAGTTCTGTCCGACCGTCGCCAGGGCGTTTTTCATGGGCTATGTCAGAGCCCGTAATGCCCGTTCGTCCAGAAAGCTGAAGTCCAGGAAAAAGGTACGCAAATAGCCTTTTGAAGTATCAATCGAGCGCGTACGGGACATCCCCGGAGCCTCTCCTGAATCATATTTTTTCATGCCGTCATGAAAATGTATTGAAATGTCTTTAAAAAATGCGGATTTTGGTATAGAATAGATGAAAATATACAGGAGCAGGTAGAGGTTAACATGAAACATTTGAAAAGACATCGCGGCATACTCTTCATCGTCCTGGCGCTGGTAATCGCGGCGCTGACAATCGGCGGGTGCGGAGGTGATTCCTCTTCGTCGGGTTCACAGCAACTGCAGAAGCCGGTTCCCGTGCCGTCCAAGGCGGAGGACATCCAGCCCAACGACAGCGTGGTCCAGTGCCAGATATCGTTGTTCCTGGAATGGAGCGGGGCGAACCCGAGCAAGATGAGGGTCTATGTCCGCGAGTCCAGCGACGTCGCCGGCCTGACGAATTACACCAAGGACCAGCTTAGCAAGGAAATCGACGTAATCATCGACGAGGACCTGGACTGGCTGATGCTGGGGCAGCAGCTTTCATGCAATATCAAGCTGGAGGCAACGCCCGAGGGCGGGACGGCCTTTCATATTTACAACATCACGCATTAAGCGAAAATATAATACGTAAGCCTGGATAAATAACAAGACTTTTCAGGGGGGCGGCCGCAAGTGCTAAGGCGGCTGCCCCCTTTTCTTTCCCCTCCCGTTCCGTTAAAATAACCATGAAATGAAAGACGGCGATACGCCCATCCGCCAGCAGTACCTCCGCATCAAGAAACAGTACCCCCACGCCATCGTGCTTTTCCGACTCGGGGACTTCTACGAGACGTTCGACGAGGACGCTAAAACTATGTCGCGGGAACTGGAAATCGTGCTGACTTCCCGCGAGATGGGCAAGGGCAACAAGGTGCCCCTGGCGGGCATACCGTACCACGCGCTGGACGGCTACCTGGCGAAGCTCATCAACCGGGGATATAAGGTGGCCATCTGCGAGCAGACGACCAAGCCGGGCGAGACGAAGGGGATGCTGGAGCGGGAGGTCGTGCGGCTGGTCACGCCGGGCACGGTGGTGGAGCCGGGACTGCTGGACAGCAAGAGCAACAACTACCTGGTCGGCGTGGCGGTGGGCGAAGGGGAGGTAGGACTCGCCTTCGTGGACATCACCACCAGCGAGTTCGCCGTTACACAACTGCCTTTAGAACGCGCGATAACAGAACTGGAGCGACTAAACCCCTCGGAGGTAATCGCGTCCGAAGGGGCGGACCTGGACGGACTGGGGCTGACGGATAACATCACGCGGCTGGACAATTACAGGTTCGAGCTGGAGATTGCGCGGCAGACACTGCTCGACCACTTCGGGGCGGCGTCGCTGGAGGGCTACGGCTGCGCGCACCTGCCGCTGGCGATACGGGCGGCGGGGGCGGTAGTGCATTACGTGGAGACGACGCAGAAGACCGTACTGGGACAACTGACGCGCCTGTCAAC
>CAZPAS010000071.1:0-10857 GCA_964584575.1 uncultured Dehalococcoidaceae bacterium
AGATAGCCGAATCGCTGGGCAAAGTACCGGTGCTCGGTTCCACATGGCAGAGTATCAAAAGAGGGAAAAATACGGAAGTTGATTATTTGAATGGGGAAATCGTGACATTAGGAAAAAGGATGGAAATCACAACCCCGGTCAATTCTCTGATGGTTGAAATGGTTCATCAAGTGGAGACTACTGGCAAATTCCTGACTATAGATGGACTCACTCAAAGGTTAAGCTAGAACCTTCATTTGAAAAATGGTTGACGGGTTTGACAGATGCAGAGCAGACATCTCCGGGCCAAATGGCTACTGGGACCACATTTAGATGGGCCGCCCATCGGATGGGAATCAGAATGAAGGTAACCGCAAGGGTCACGGGGTACGAGCCAAATAAATGGTGGAGTCATGATATTTTCAGCGGAAGCTCGGTTATTGAAGACACCTTGTTCTTTGACCCCATAGAAGAAGGCACAAAGTTTACTTTACGGTGGGATGTGAAGCTCGGCGGGTTCTTAAAGCTGCTTTCTCCGATGTTCATGCGCTCACTACGAAAACATGTGAAAGCAGCCCTATATAATATTAAAGGTATTCTTGAAAATAAGGCTTAGAATCGTTAATATCTCCATTATTAAGACTAATCTAGTATATTTTTAAGGAATAAACCTGATACTATTCTATCAAACTGAAGCTTAACGTGAAATCCCCAGTGGTTCTGCCTGTAGTACCCCCGGCTCCACCATTTTTCTCAAATACCAGATATTTCCACTATGGGATTATTTGTCTAAATTCTATGAAATATTATGTAATTATGTATTGACTTATGAAAATTTATGAAATATAATGAAATGGTAATTGCCAGAGACCGCATTAAATACCGAACATGCCGGGAGGACTGCAATGAATGAATTTGAAAAACTTTTTACAGTGGAAGACATCGCCAGGATGACTTCCTTTACATCACGTACTATCAGGAATTATCTGAAAGACGGAACCCTGCAGGGTCGGAAAATAGGAGGACAATGGAGGTTTACCATGGACGATATTAAAAGGCTGTTCAAAAACAGCAGCTTTACCGGCGATATGTCGAGCCATAACAGGCAGCAAATCATGGATTTCATCGATGGTGTTAACACCGATATCCAGGGTGAGATTCAGGTCTGCACCATCGTCGACTGCTATTGCGAAAATCAAAAAGCCGGGCACCGGATTTACGAGAAGCTGGTCAAGGTAATCAATAGCAGAGCCGACGGCTCTCCACCGGCGAAGTTCAATTACGAATTCATTGATAAAGAGAACAAGGCAAGATTCACCCTATTCGGCGACCCGGACTACATGGTTCAAACCCTTCAGGCACTTTAGCAGATTCCATATCCAGTTATACCCCTCATGCGTGCGATATTTGCTCTTGTCCGTTACATATCATAATATTAACGCGGGGAACTGATATGGAAGTAATGGAAGCAATCAGGAAAAGAAACAGCATCCGCGCTTATAAGGACAAGCCCGTGCCGGAGGAAAAACTCCTGCAGATACTGGAGGCGGCCAGACTGGCGCCGTCGGGACGCAACAGCCAGGCATGGAAATTCGTCGTCGTACGCGACGGTGAAACAAGGAAGGCGCTGGGACGGGCATCGGGGGGACAGGCCCACGTGTACGCGGCGCCCGTTATCATCGCGGCGGTGGCGACGGACCCGGACAGTCTCATGCCGTGCGGCATCATTGCTTATCCCGTGGACCTGGCAATAGCCATCGACCACATGACGCTGGCCGCGCTGGAACTGGGACTCGGCACCTGCTGGATAGGCGCTTTCTCACAGGAGCAGGTCAAGGAAATCCTGGGCGTGCCGGAGAAATACAAGGTCGTCAGCCTGCTGACGCTGGGATACCCCGACGAAACGGGCAGACCCAAGACGCGCAAGGCGCTGGAAGAGATAGTCTGCTACGATAAATACCGGGACTAAGCCTTCACCGGCAATCCGCCTGGATACGGCTTATCGGTTGAGAATCTGGTCCAGTTCTTGTGTCAGTTTATTTATTTTAAATTCGCACCAGAGCGGCAGGTGGTCGCTGATTTTCGATTCGCCGCCTTTGGGACTGGTGTCCTGAAATACCGCCTCGCCGTAAGGTACCACGTTGAACTGCTCGGTATATTCAAATGAATCACGCCCGCCTACCCACGCTATCTTGTCGAACGTTGCGTTGCGCGAGAAATTGGTATGGAGGTCTTCCATGCCGGGCGGCATCTCGAATCCCTCCCCGGTCAGGGCGTTGAAAAATTCGTCCCCCGCTTTTTCTATATTGAAATCTCCGACGACGAAGAAGTCCCGGTCGAAGACCTTGTTCCTTTCCGTCTTCGCGCGCTTGGAAACATAATCGACCAGCATCCTGATTTCTTCCTCGCGCTGCTCTCTCTCCTTTTTCGTCTTGCCGTAGTAGATATGCACGCTGGCGATGACGAAGTCGAACCGCCCCGCCCGGAACGACACACAATAAGGCATCCTGTGCATCTGATAACCCTGGTGGGTCTTGGCGGGGACCTTAAAGCCGATTTCGCAGACCAGCCCGGTACTGATAACCGACCTCTTGTCATAGAGAAAGGCAAACCTCTCGTAATTCCCGGTAGGGTCCGTGACGAGAATCCGGTAATCGCCCGGCAGCAGCTTCTGGAGCCTGCTAAGACCGCGCAGGTCTGTTTTTACCTCCTGAATAGCGATGATATCAAACCTCTCGCAGATATCCGCGATATACTGCAGGGCGCGCTGGCTTTTCTTGTTTGTAAACTGCTGGATATTCCAGGTGGCAATCAGCAGGTTCTCGTTGAGTTTCCGGCTGGGAATGGCGTACGGCCCGCTGTCCATCAGGTTCATCAGCTCCTGTCTTTCCCCGGCAATAATCCTGTCCGTTTCACTCATGGCATACATCCCCCTTTTGTCATACTGGCAAATATATAGACAATAAGGCACCGGTCACCGCAGTTTATTCTTTGGTGCCAGTGCCCTTCATCAGTCCTCCTGCCCCTCGTACCAGCTGATTATTTTCTGGATTTCATTAATTGGGTTACAGTCTAGCTTGCCCCATC
Organism: uncultured Dehalococcoidaceae bacterium; assembly: GCA_964584575.1. Classification (GTDB taxonomy): domain Bacteria; phylum Chloroflexota; class Dehalococcoidia; order Dehalococcoidales; family RBG-16-60-22; genus JAFGPF01. The sequence continues at coordinate 3,067 of CAZPAS010000071.1, forward strand.
GGGTTTGTCAATATTCCAGATGGCTGATATTTAACGCCGTATTATACAAAAAGAAAAAGGGTACTCCCCGGACTCCCCGCTTCAGGAGAGCCCGGGACTTCAGTACCCCGCGTTATTCTATACTTATTAACGGCCTGTCATCATTATGGGGTCGAGATTTGTGACAGGTCACTAACCACTATGGACGCACCACCAATCGGGTTGGTGTAAGGTGTGCCAGTCACGCATATTTCCTGGCCCACATACATGCCTTCCGGCAAATCACTTACCAGCGCGGGGTTAATTTCGATGCCCACGCCGCCAGACGCCTGGATTGACGTGCCCATACCCAGCAACAAGGCAGTGCCTATATCAAGCGTATCGATAATCGGGCCGCATACGGTTACTTCCTCGTTCATGTAGTCAACCGCTTCGTCCCAGGATATCTGGGTGCCACCTGCCGCGGGCGCGGCTGCTTCCGGTGGCGCCACCATGAGGGCCGCCAGACCTTCAACGGCGACGATGCCGCTTTCCGGAACGGTAACGGTGACGTTGCCGTCGGCATCCGTGGTACCAAGGGACGTGCCGGTTGTCGGGTCAATAATATTCGTATCGGCAAGAGGCTCGGAAGTATATGTGAATGACATTGTGTTGAATATCCAGTTTGTCGCCGTCACCGCCGCGGTACCGTCGTCGGCAAGGGTTGCCCTCAGAGTTACCGGGTTTGCTTCACCCTGGGTGTTGGACGTACAAATGATGATGTTGTCATTTTCAGCGACCGGGGTGGCATCGACGAATGTGGTAATTACCGGACCCGGTGCGGGGGTATCATTAAGAAGGACGAACGGAGTTTGCGCGACGCCCCAGCACTTGGAAATGAGGTAAATCCCGAAAGTCGGGTCAATACCGGCTGCATAACCAACTTCACCCTGCGGGAAGTACGCCTCGTGGGCTGCCTTGAGTGCGCCGTCGAGAGTCATATCGGCAGTGACAGCAACAGGCTGCGCGACAACTAACAGTTGGCTGTCAACGCTGACAGTGACATAGGCAACTGGACCTGTAATAACAGCTCCACCCGGTGCCGGCTCCGGTTCCTTGATGACGATTTGCGATGCGTCGGTAACTTTAATCATCGGACTGCCCATCAACTGGTCGGTAATCATGCCGGTCACGCATACGGTCTGACCGATATACATTTCCCTCAGGTCGCCGTCAATGACACCTTCCATAACTTCAATGCCGACGCCTTTACCCAGCATACCACCCATCATTAGCGTCAGATTGGGTATAAAAACCGCAGAAACATCCTTAATTTTACCGCACACGGTCGTGGTGGCGCCGATATAGTTGGCGGCCTCCTCCCAGTCAATCGTGTCGGTATCCGGCTGTACCACGGGACCCGGCGGTGTCCACTCGGGCTCGGGCTTCGGTTGATATTCCCGTACCGGCTCGGGCTCCGGTTCAGGTGCGGGTGCCGGCTCGGGTTCGGGCGCCGGTGCTGGCTCGGGTTCCGGTGCCGGGGCTGGAGTCGGTTCGGGTTCCGGCTCTTGCTCCCCCCCGCACCCGGCAATCGCCGTGCTGAAAGCCAGCATCAATACCAGTAATATGCTTGAGATTATCAGTGCTTTTTGCTTCATTTCACTACCTCCCGTAATTATAATTAACATTACTGGCGTATATAAAAAGATGTTTAATCATCATTACTTCATTCACATATCTCCTCGTTACCGAATAATGCTTGTAGAGATTATAGCCCTTTTTTTTAAAAATTGATACCCTTTTTACAGCTATCTTCACGCCTTGACACAAAAGTTGCGTTTATCTATCCTGAAAGTAGTATAAAGTATCTAACCTTGACGATATTACTTTGACAAATCCAGAGAACAAAATCATACACCAAATAGAACTACCCGTCAAGCTGGAACCGGCAACGATTACAGCATACCTGGGGCTCGATAACACCAGCGAAAAGGTAGCCGGCATGGTCAGCGAGCTGGTGGACATGGTGCTGGCGGCAGCGCGTCCCGTGGCGATATACCGGGAAGCTGCGGTCCGCGGCATCGACGGCGATACTGTGAATATCGACGGCACGGTATTCACCAGTCGCGTGCTCAGGAAGAACCTCGCCAATCAAAAGACGGTTTACCCGTTCATCGCCACCGCGGGGGCGGAACTGGACGAACTGGCTGCCCCCGCCGGAAACCTCATGGGTAAGTTCAGCCTGGATATCATTAAAACGTTAACCCTGGTTTACGGAATCGAATACCTCGTGGACTACATCACAAACGAGTATTCTCTCAGCGAGACCGCCCTGATGAACCCGGGGTCGATTAAGGACTGGCCGCTTACCGAGCAGAGACCGCTCTTCAACCTCTTCAACGGCGCCGAGAAGCAAATAGGCGTAACACTATCCGAAAGCGGTATCATGAAGCCCCTGAAATCACGTTCCGCGATAATCTTCCCCAACGATACCGGTTTCGTCAGCTGCCGGCTCTGCATGCTTTTCGAGTGTCCCGGCCGGAGGGCACCGTACGACCCCGAGCTGGAAAAACAGTTCATGGAATAAAGCCCCTCTGCTTCTCTCCCACCCGCTGCTCATCGCACCATCCGGTCAACTTGAATATCCCCGTTAACAATCCTATTATAGGTATGTAGCACGGCACGATTTTGATTCGTTAAGGAGGTTATCATGAGCCCGTTTCCCAGGGAATACGCCATACTCGAGAAATTCGATTTTGAAAGAACGCCCGTAGGCGTCAAGTACGAGTTCAACAAGCCAAAAGGAATGAAAAGGCTGGACAAGGTAATGGACTTCTGCGAGATGCTGGTCGAGGCGCAGCAGGGCAAGGCGTTTTACGTGGACAAAGACAACTTTTCCTGCATCGGCGCGCTCCTGCTCGGCATGAAGGAGGGCGACCCGACGTTCGAGAGCGGACGTGTGGGACCGAGGCTGGGGGCGTTCAAGGACGTACGCGCCAACCGGAGGATTTACCAGTACCTCCCCCGGCTCCTCAAGGATTCCGTCAACTACGTCGCATTTGCACCGCTGGACAAGATGACATTCGAGCCGGACCTGTTAATCATCCTCGCCACGGTCAGCCAGGCGGAAATATTCATCCGGGCTAAAGGCTACACCACCGGCGAGAAATGGTCGGCACACGGCACGCCGGTCGTCGGCTGCACCTGGTTGTATATCTACCCGTATCTTAACGGCGATATCAATCTTTCAATTACCGGCTTCGGTTTCGGCATGAAGGCGCGCCGGCTCTTCCCGGAGGGACAGATACTGGTCAGCATTCCCTGGGACAAACTCGCCATGGTTCTGAAGAATCTGGACGACATGGAGTGGGTGCCGGAATCGTACAACCTCGGACCGGAGGGACATAAGAAGAAGGTACACGGGATTGTGGAGGACCTGGAAAAAGAGTCCTGATAATACACGGTCAAACCAACGTATTAACTGAAAAGGGGGTCTGAAAATGGCGGATACAGACTACGACGTATACGTGGTAAAGGTGCCGAAGGAACGCAAGGGACCCGGGGTATGGCTCATGAGCAACGAGCTGGTGCCCGGATGCAACATCAACATCATGTATAACTGGATAGCCAAAAAACCGGAGCCCAACCCCATGCACATGGCCATGGAGTCGCATAAATACGACGAGGTAATCGTGAATATCGGCACCGACCCGGACGACCCCTCGTACCTCGGGGCTGAAATAGAAGGCTACATGGGGGAGCAAAAACAGATACAGAATACGACCTCGGCGCTGTTCATCCCCAGAGGCGTGCCGCACGGTCGCGTGTCCTGGAAGAGCTTCGAGAGACCGCATATACAGATGGCTATCAAGCTGTCCGGGAAAATCGAGCCGATGGGCCCGCCGCCGAAGAAGTAGCGCCATCGGCTCTTCATTTACGGGTACGTAATTGTGAGTAACGAAAGGAGAAAGAGATGAGTGCAAAATCGCAGGATTTTTCCATCCTGGACAAATTCAACTTTGAGAGAAAGCCGGTGGGGGTCAAGTTCCAGATTGAGAAACCGTCAGGCTTCAAGCGCATAGATAAAGAACTGAACATGTGCGAGATGCTCAAGGAAGCCCAGGAGAACGGTGCGTTTTACGTGGGACCGGATGACTGGGTCTGCGTGGGCGTGGAACAGAAGATTCTGGGCATGAGTGATGCGGAGCCGGTCCTTGTGAGCGGACTGCTGGGCGGCGACGAGGGGCTTTACAAGAATGCGAGTGCCTGCCGCGCCATGTACCAGTACCTCCCCAGTTTGCCGAAAGGCTCGGTGCAGTACGTGGTCTTTGCGCCCATCGATAAACTCACCTTCGACCCGGACCTGCTGGTCATGACCGCCGATATCAATCAGGCGCCCACATTGCTGCGGTCTATCAACCATTCGACAGGCGAGCCTTTCGAAAGCCGGGCAACGCCGGTGGTAGCCTGTGCCTGGATTTATATCTATCCCCTGGTGAGTGGCAAGTTGAACTATTACATCACCGGCCTGGGCACCGGGATGCAGGAACTCGATATTTACCCGCCGGGACTCTTTCTAATATCGGTACCTTTCCAGGTTATTCCTATCATGCTGGAAAACCTCAAGGACATGCCGTTCAGTCCCACCCTGAAAAAGGGACCGGGGGGTGCTGCCCACCGGAAACGCGTCAATAAAGTGCTGGAGGACATGAGGCAACGGATTAAAAAATAATCCGGAAAAATATTACAAAATCTTAAGGAGTTACCATGGCAGAAGGCAAATACGGTAAATATCTGGTTACCATACCCTTCCACAAGACACCCAGGGGCGCGCTGTTCGCCACCGGGGGAGATATCCTGGGCGGTATGGAGCTTAATGTCATCTACGCCTGCGGTTACGAGACGGGCATCACCGGACTATCCACCAAGCCCCATGTGCACGACTACGACGAAGCGGTATTCTTCATCGGCTCCGACCCTTATAACCTCGATGATTTAGGCGCCGAGGTGGAAATATCCATCGGCGAACTTGGCAAGGAAGAAAAGCACGTCTTCGATAAACCTTCCGTGCTGGTAGCCCCCAGGGGACTCCACCACTGCCCGATAGTCACCAGAAGAATCGACAAGCCCTACGTTTGCATGGCGGTCTCGCTTACCGGGGAGAGGCACGACTAGACAGGATTATCGGTTTGATACCGGAATTAGTCTGTCTAGCTACGCGTCCTGCCCCTAGCCTCCCCAGTCCAGCCCGGCGCTGGCGATAGCAGACCCGTTGGGGTCCACGATATGCGCGCCGCCGTCGATTAACACGCACGAGCCGGTCATAAAGGACGAGTCGTCGCTGGCGAGGTAGGAGCATATCCCGGTGATTTCGTCCGGGGTGCTGATGCGCTTCAGCGGCGTGAGTGAGGTAAGCATGGCAAAGGCGCCGTCGACATCCGTTTTCAGCGCTTTCGCCAGGGGCTTGCCGGTGGAATTTTCCATCATGTTTGTCCTGACCGCCCCCGGGCAGACCGCGTTGCAGCGTATCTTCGAAGGCCCGTAGTCCAGGGCCGCCTGCTGTGTCAGCATGATAAGCCCCGCCTTGGACGTGCAGTATGACGACATGGTCGGTATACAGCGTGTCCCGCCCAGGGAGGCAATATTGATGATGGAACCGCCGCCGGCCTCTATCATCGGCGGTATGCAGACCTTCATCGTCAGGAAAGGCCCGGTCAGGTTCACCTCGAGGACACGCTTCCAGATCTCCACGTCGACCTCGACGACACTCCCCGGGTCGTCAATCCCGGCATTATTTACCAGCACATTAATCTTGCCGCCGAATTTTACCGTTGTCTCCACCATGCGTTTGACGTCATCTAAACTGGTCACGTCTCCGGAGCATGTCGTAATCGACCCGGCCGGCAGCGACCTGGCTAACTCATCCAGCTTCTCCTGGCGGCGGCCGGAGATACACACTTTCGCGCCATCGGCAACGAACCGCTTGGCGATTTCAGCGCCGATGCCGACACCGCCTCCGGTAATAAGGGCCACTTTCCCTTTGAGGTCCATATGCTATGCCTCCTCTGTTTTGATTGATACCTGCGAACCTAATATACACCATACTATTGCAGCCTGCAATAAAATCCAGGGTGGGTCTGACCTGCCTACCGCTTCCTTGACCACGCTGTTTATCATTGCATTAAAGTGAAGATTTGTATTAACATATTGAAGGTCTGATTCGGAATAATAAATCATCTCTCCCTGTAAGGCATCTTAAAGCTATCTTCGAGATTTTTCGAGAATATACATTCGCTAGAAAAGGAGAATCAAATGACTGATAAAGGAATATTTGACCTTACCGGCAAGGTCGTTCTGGTTACCGGTGGCAGCCGGGGTCTCGGCCGGGCCTGCGCCGAAGCCGTTGCGGGATTCGGGGCCAGCGTCGTCATCGCCGCCCGCGACCAGGGGAAGATCGATGATACGTTGAGTGCACTGGCCAAGTATAAAGTCAAGACCCTGGGAATATCCGCCGACATGACTAAGGAAGCAGACATCAAGAGAATGGTCGATGAGACGGTAAAGAAATTCGGCCGCATCGATGTCCTGTTCAATAACGCCGGCACCACCCGGCCGCATCGCCTGATACACGAGGAAATCATCGCCGACTTCGATCTCATCGTTGATACCAATCTCAGGTCGCCGTTCCTGGTAATGAAATATGTCCTGCCCGTGATGATAAAACAGAACAAGGGGTCGATTATCATTACCTCTTCCACAGCCGGCCTCCGGGCGGAATATCCGGAAATAGCTCCGATTGCGTACTGTGCGGCTAAGGCAGGGCTGAATGTCATGACCCAGATTGCCGCCCTCGAGTATGCGAAGTACAATATCCGGGTAAATTGTATCGCCCCGGGTATCCATCCCACCGAGCTTAACAGAGGTCACGGCCCGTCGACCACTCCCCCCACCCCGGAGCAAAAGGCCGCGATGGAGGAAAGAGGCAAGAAGATATTTGAGGACATCCCGATGAACCGCTTCGGCAACGCTGATGAGCTGGGAGGTCTGGCCGTGCTCCTGGCTTCGGATGCTTCCAGCTATATCACCGGACAGATAATGGTCCAGGATGGCGGAAGGTCAATAAAACACTAGGATTTCCCATGTATTGGTGTTCAACCGGGAAATCCGACTGTAAGACGAAGAAAAAAGCAGGCCTCGGAGTAATTCCGAGGCCTGCTGCTTGTTTTATATGGTTATGTGTATTTTGGCTGGTTAGAAGTCCTTGCTCTCCTCCTGGGTCCGCCTGGTGAGGTCGGCATCCCACTTGACGTATCCGTCCCTGTCCAGCTTAAGGGAATCGCGGTACCATGTCATTTCCTCGAGGCTCTCGATAACGATGGGCAGCTTCTGGTAGGGTATGACGACGATTACCAGTCCCTCCGGGTAAACGCGCCGGCCGTTCATCCCCCAGGAAAGACCGCTTACCATGTAATTTATCTTACCGGTCTGGTAGGGGTAGATGTAGAGCGAGCAGCAGTTGGCCACCGAGGTGCCTATGGACTCGAACGCGTCGCCGGTGGTATAGGTGTTGGCACGCAGCAGTACTTCCGCCTGTGTGGCGGGGCAGACGAAGACGAGCAGGTCCGGCTCGTACGTCATCTTGTCCAGCGGCGAGTAGAGCACGTAATGGACGGAGCCCGGTACCATGTGGGGACAGAAGGTCCGGTGCCTGAGGTTGGCCGCCGGCCTCTGGAAGGTGCCCAGATTGACGCCCAGCCGTCCGCCGTCCGGGTAATGCAGCGTATCACTCGAGCCCGGCAGGCCGAGGAACATCTTACCGACGCAGTCCTCCTC
>CAZPAS010000072.1:0-10700 GCA_964584575.1 uncultured Dehalococcoidaceae bacterium
AAGGTGACGTGGCACAGGGGCCAGAGCGCCTGGTTGGCAAAGCCGAGGTAGAATCCGTTCACCTCTTCTTCTGTCAGCCAGACCCTGCGCAGGGTGTACTCCGGCTTTTCCGGCGGGACGGCGATACGGTTGTGTTCGTCGACTACTTTTTTATCGGCGTCGCCGGTGCCCTGGGCTACCCAGGTGCCCCCGGAGGCGCGCATGACGGGGTCGAGGGCCTCGGTAAGCCCTCCGACCGGACGGGTACACTTAATTTCGCCGTCCGATATAGTATGCACGTAGGGCTCCCGATTTGAAACGACGATGAACAGGCTGTCACCCAGCCTGGACTTTACCAGCTTATATAAACCTTCCTTATCCCACTGTACGTCTTCTGCCATCACCGCCTCCCTGTTTCACGACATTTGTCTATTTGTAGGTTAAATCAAGCAATTAAGAGTGTCAAGCTACGAAACCAGGTATAAAATAATGTGAGAAACGTCACATACATTACCTGATAGTAATACTATAATTAACTTGAAACTGAATTGTTAAGTTTGAAGGAGGTACAATATGGTTTCTCTGGTCAGATGGAATCCTAACGGTGGTGTGGCGGTGCGGCCTTTCTTCCGTCCCTTCAGGCTCCTGGAAGAGGTCGAGGAAATGGCGAGGTCCGCATTCGAGACCGGCCTGACTCCCAAAATGGACATGTACGAAGAAGAGAAGGAACTGGTAATCAAGGCGGAAATGCCCGGTATCAGGAAGAAGGACCTGGACATCAAGCTCGACGGCGAAGTCCTTACCATCAAGGCGGAGAAGAAAGAAGAGAAAAAAGAGGGCGAAGAGGGCACGACCCACTATTACCGCGAGCGCAGCTTCGGCCAGTACGTACGCTCAATGACCCTTCCCGCCAGGGTTGACGCCGAGAATATTACCGCCACGCTCAAGAAGGGCCTCCTGGAGATAAGGATGCCCAGGGCGGAAGTCCCGGAAGTCAAGCAGATAGAAATTAAAACCAAGTAACGCAGAGGACGCGGCGGTGGACATGGAGCCGGGGAGAAATCCCCGGTTCCTTTTTTATTTAACGCTATTTTTTTTCCGTCCGCTCCGCAGGCGCAATTGCAGCTTCTGGAGCCGGCGGTACTTGACCGGTCGCCACTTGCCCAGGGAAAAGAGCCTGGGGAACAGGGTCTTGCGCGTCTCTTCAATGATAAACAGGCTGCCTCCGGCGACCACCGCAATCCACCACCTGTCCAGCCCCAGTGGCACGGTGCGGAAGGCGGTCTGCAAAAACGGCACGTACACGACCGCCAGTTGCAGCATGATAGCCACCGAGACGGCGCCCACCAGCCAGCGATTACGCAATACGCCCAGCTTGAAGACGGAGCGTTCGTCCGAACGGGCGTTGAAGGCGCGGAACCACTCGAAGGTGACCATGGTGCAGAAAGCCAGTGTGCGCGCTTCATCAATCGGCATTCGTGACTGCGCCCAGTTGAAAATCAGGGTAATACCCACGCCCATGTAGACCGCCATGGAGATAATGCGGATTACCTGACCCGGGAAAAGTATGCCCACACCGGGGTGACGGGGCGGCTGCTTCAGCTCCTCGCCGGACTTCGGTTCCAGCCCCAGCGGAATGGACGATGCCGTATCCGTCACCAGATTTACCCAGATAATCTGCACCGCCAGCAGCGGCGCCTTGCCGATGAACAATATGGATAGAATCAGGGCAAGCAGCTCGCCGATATTCGTACTTAAAAGCAGGAAAATAACGTTTCTCAACCTGTTGAAAATCGCCCTGCCCTCGTCCACCGCCGCCACCACCGAGGCGAAATTATCGTCGGCGAGGGTCATATCGCCGGCTTCCTTGGCGACGTCCGTGCCGGTAATACCCATGGCTATGCCGATATTCGCCGCCTTGAGAGCCGGGGCGTCGTTGACGCCGTCGCCGGTCATGGCGACCACGTGTCCCCTCTTTTTCAGGGCGTCGACTATTCTCAACTTCTGAATCGGCTCAATACGCGCAAAGACGAAAACGCCTTCCACCCGCGCGGAGAGTTCTTCGTCAGGCATATCGCGGAGTTCGTTCCCGGTCACCACGTCGCCCTCGGGCAGGTCAAGCTGGCGGGCGATTGATTCCGCGGTGACCCTGTTATCGCCGGTAATCATGATGACCTTGATGCCCGCCTGCCTGCAGAGTCGGACCGCTTCTCTGGCCTCTTCACGCGGCGGGTCCGCCATACCGGAAAGCCCGACGAATACCAGCTTGCCCCGGAGGTGTTCCTCTTCCATGTCTTCGAGGTCGGTGGGTAATTCGACGTACGCCGTAGCCATGACCCTCATCGCTTCCCTCGCCATGGCGTCGTTGGCTTGCTGGATAGTCTGTTTATCAGAATCCTCCAATGGTACGATTTTATCGCCCCGGTAGCAGTACTTGCTCAGGGAAATGAGCTTTTCCGGGGCGCCCTTAATGTAAGCGACCCTCCCGCCGTCACGCGGATGAAGCGTTGCCATGTAAAACTGCTCGCTCTGGAAGGGAATCTCGTCGAGGCGTGGATACGCCCGGTCGAGCTTTTCGCGGCTCATCCCCGCCTTGGCGGCGGCGACCACCAGCGCGCCCTCCGTGGGGTCGCCGAAGATGCCGTATGACGTCTCACTTTCCATAGTCAGCACGGAATCGTTGCACAATGCGCCTATCCTCAAGTGAAGCTCCAGCACCGGCTCGTTTTCCACGACCAGTTTTTCACCTTCGCCGCGGAATTCTCCCACAGGCACGTAGCCTTCGCCGGTAACCTCCACCCAGCGCCCCCCGAGGAATAACCGCCGTACCGTCATCTGGTTCAGGGTCAGCGTCCCGGTCTTATCGGAACAGATAACCGTGGCGGACCCCAATGTCTCCACCGCCACCAGTCGGCGTATGACGGCGTTGCGATGCGCCATGAACCTCATGCCCATAGCCAGCACCACGGTGACCACTGCGGGCAGCCCTTCCGGAATAGCCGAAACCGCCGCGGCAACCGCCAGCAGGAATACCTCCAGCCATTCCATGCCCTTGAGCAGCCCGACGATTACCAGTAAGACACATATGCCGAGGAAAAGGCCGATGATATACTTGCTCAGCTTGCCGATACTCTTCTGGAGGGGCGTTTGTTCCGGCACCACTTCCTGGATGCCGGTGGCTATCTTGCCCATCTCGGTAGCCATGCCCGTCCTGACGACCACCGCCGCAGCGCGACCGTACGTGACGACCGTCCCCATGAATACCATGTTCTTGCGCCCGGATACGGTCAGTTCCCCGGGGATTGCCCCGGTGTGCTTGTCCACTGGCACCGATTCGCCGGTAAGCGTGGCTTCATTGACCTTGAGGTTGGCAGCCTCGATAAGCCTGGCGTCAGCGGGGACCTTGTCGCCGGAGTCGAACAGCAGGATATCACCGGGCACGATGTCCCGGGCGGGTATGTTCGTTACTTTACCGTCGCGGCGTACCGTAGCCTGCGGCGCCGCCATGCGGATGAGGGCTTCCATCGCCCTTTCCGCGCGCGTTTCCTGCATGAATCCAATGACGGCATTAAGTATAAGGACACCGAGAATTACCCAGGCGTCCATGAAATGCCCGACGACAAACGAGATTGCCACGGCAACGAGAAGTACGTAGATAAGGGGACTCAAGAACTGCCTGAAAAAGACCAGCACCGGAGGCGTTTTCTTCCTGCCTTCCAGCTGGTTGGATCCATACTGGAGAAGCCGTGCCTTGACCTCGTCCGCCGTCAGTCCGGCATGCCTGGAGTCCTGCGCCTGAAGGACTTCTTCCGGGCTGTAGTTATACCACTGCTCATTCATACCTTAATTTATAGTAACACACCGTTTTCAGGGGATACCAGTATGTTTGAAAGAAATGAGAAAGACGGCTTACTGACTGATAAGCTCTTTAACCGTCATATCGCCGCTTTCCGGCGGATAATATCTCAAAAAAGCATCGAAATACGGGTCGTTCCCGTGGTCGGTCATCACATGGTCGATTGCTTCCGATACGGTCAGGTTCGCCGAGCACAGGTTGCCGAGGAGATCCAACATGACCTCGTCCACGTATTCCAGGGTGACCACGTTGCTCCAGCCGATGTACGCCGAAGCACCCTTTTCCACGAAAGCCGCCGGCATGTCGTCGTAGCAGTAACTCTCACAACCCATCGCCAGGACAACGGTGTCGTCGTACGCGCCGTCGGACTCTCTAAGAAAGTCGGTATTGACCGCGAAGACCAGCGGATAGTCCTCCACCATCACCGCGTTGGACACCTTATCGGTCAGCTGCTCGCCGATGTACCTGGTGGTGGTATAGTTCTCCGCCGTGAACAGGTAAGTCGTCGGCAGGGCCTTGGCACCTTCTTCCTCAAGGCTTATCAGTATCCCGGAATGCACCCGGAAAATGATGAACTTGTATCCCAGCGAAGGCAGTTTACGATAGAAATCCACGGTGATTTCGGAGCCCTGCCATACGTCGACCTCAAAGCCGTAGGATTCCAGGAGCAGCGTCGCCTCGGAGATAAAAGCGGGGTTCGCTTCAAGGATATGGAGCTGGTCGATAATAGCCGCGGTATCCGGACCGTCGCTCTCCGGCACGGGCTCCCCGCACCCCGTGAATGCCACCAGTGCCGCCAGCGCTAAAAGCAGCAACAGGCTCCCTGAAGATTGCTTCATATATATGAAAGTATAAAGTACTCGGGACGATTACTCAATGGCTGTGGCTGTGTTCGGGTGCGTTGCCCCCGCCCACCCATAACAGAGGAAAGACGATGTCGCTGACGCAGCAGGGGACCCACACCGAAAGGAAGAGAAACATGAAAATAAACGGCAGTAAAGGAATCCAGTCGGCAATGCCGAAAGCAGTGAAGCTGAACAGCGAAGCCCAGGTACTTAAGAGGACATGGCCCATGTGAGGAAACCTGGTATTGGGTTTCCAGACGGCAATAGCGATGCCGATGATAGCGGCAGCATTGACGACTATCCATTTGGAGACGCCTATGTAGGGCATCTTCCCGGTCTCGATAAAGGGGATGTGAAACTCCATGGGAATGTTCAGCGTTTCCCCGCCCAGGTACGGGATTATGACGTCACTCAATGTGGCAATGCCTATGGAACCCGTATAGCCGATAATTATCGTAATCCAGAGCTTGCTTTTTTTATTATGCAGACGGTACATCGATGCAGTTACCAGCGCGCTCAAGACTACATGTAGTGGATGAAGGCTATAAAATAGAGAATTCGATATTTCTCTGGGGGCATTGAGCAGTGTAACCGCCGCCATGACGGCAATCCCGATAACCGCCCCGATGGCGGTAAAGGGGATGTGGTGCAGCAGTTCTACGCCGATTCTCTTAAGCATTGGCACCCTGCCCCGCCGGGGCTTTCTCCCGGCACTTGCGGCACTGCCCCACGAACTCGAGGAGGTGCCCACTTATCTTAAAATTCGTTTCCTCGGCAAGCCGGCGTTCCAGCACCTCGAGGTCACAGTCCGTAAAATCGATTACCGTGCCGCAGTCCGAGCAAATCAGGTGGTGGTGGTGTTCGGCGGGACGTCTTATCAAATAGCTGCGGCAGTTCCCGCCGGCGTGCATCTCGCAGATGAGACCCAGTCCGGCGAGTATCTCAATCGTACGATAGACGGTCACCAGCCCGATGCCCGGATGCTCGCGCTTTACGCGCTCGTGTATCTCCGCAGGCGTAAGGTGCTCGTGGTTGTTGATGATGGCATTAATGATAGTGCGGCGCTGGTGGGTGATTTTATAACCGCCCTCCCTCAAAACACGTTCGATTCTCTTTTCCGTATAGACCATTATCAGCCTGCTAATTGAAAATGATTTTCAGTTATCAGTGTAGCACAGTGGGAAAAAAATTGTCAACAGTCACCGGCGATTGTGAAATTAATAAAAAATGTGGTAAAATGTAACTAAAGATACATTGTAATGTATTGCGTACGTGTTGTATAATATATTGCGTGTATCTATATGTTTTTATTGTAATAACATCGTAATGCGTGGTTGATTATGGAAAAGACTCTGCAATTAATATCCGGCAACGAGGCCCTGGCACTGGGCGCCTACCACTCCGGCGTGCAGGTTGCCGCCGCTTACCCCGGCACCCCCAGCACCGAGATTCTGGAAAACCTGGCACGCTTCAAGGACATCTACGCCGAGTGGTCCACCAACGAAAAGGTGGCTATGGAGGTGGCGATGGGCGCCGCCTACACCGGGGCGCGCGCCATGGTGTCCATGAAGATGGTGGGGCTTAACGTAGCCAGCGACCCCTTCATGGCGGCGTCATACACGGGCATCATCGGCGGGCTGGTGATAATCTGCGCCGACGACCCCCAGATACACAGCTCCCAGAACGAGCAGGACAACCGCCACTACGCCCGGATGGCGAAGATACCGATGCTGGAGCCAACCGACAGCCAGGACGCCTACGACCTCATGGGCTACGCCTTTGATATCAGCGAGGAGTTCGATACGCCGGTGATGTTGCGCACCACCACCCGTATCTCCCATTCGAAATCGGTGGTGGACCTAAACCGCACGCGGAAGGTCAAGAACGACAGTCCGGCATTCTTCTTCAACCAGCAGAAGTACATTATGTTGCCGGTAAATGCATTACCGCGCCACGCCCTCATGGAAAAACGCATGCTTAAGTTGAAGGAGTACACCGAGACGTTCCCGCTGAATCAGATATCGTGGGGCAAGCGCGACCTCGGCATCGTGACCAGCGGTGTCGCCTACCATTACGCGCGCGAGGTCTTCCCGGAAGCCTCCTTCCTCAAGCTGGGGATGACCTGGCCGTTGCCGGAGAAGATGATAAAGGATTTCGCCGGACAGGTCGATAGGCTCATCGTCGTCGAAGAACTCGACCCGTTCCTGGAGGACAATATCAAGTCGATGGGCGTAGAGGTCACCGGCAAGGAGTTTATCCCGCTGGTGGGAGAACTGAATACCCAGATAGTTACCGACAGCAGTATCGGTGTCGGGCTGATTCCCGAGTCGGAGAAAATACTGCCCCCCGCCGAAGGCCTTCCCAAGCGCCCTCCCCTGCTCTGCCCGGGCTGTCCCCATACCGGCATTTACTTCGTCCTGAATACTCTCGGGCAGCGCACCAAGCTGCTGAAATCGAAAGACGACGGGCCGCAGGAACCGAAATTAATTATAACCGGCGATATCGGCTGCTACACGCTGGGAGCCTACCCGCCCCTTTCTGTCCTGGATACCACCGCCTGCATGGGCGCCGGTATCGGGCAGGCGCTGGGCATGGCACGCGCCGGCGTTAAGAGCAAGGTGGTGGCAATCATCGGCGATTCCACCTTCATGCATTCCGGCATTACCGGACTGGTGGATGCCGTCTATAACCAGGGACATATCACCATTATTATTCTGGACAACCGCACTACGGCGATGACGGGCCACCAGGAGCACCCCGGCACGGGCATATCCGCGCAGGGAGAAGAGACCTTCGCCGTGGATATCGAGAGCCTGGCGAGGGGCATCGGCGTCAAAGACATTAAAGTAATCAACGCCTTCGATATCAAGGCGTTGCGCAACGGCGTCAAGGACTCGCTGGACAGAGAAGAAGTCTCCGTAATCATCGTGCGCGGCTCGTGCGCCATGCGCGTCCGGAAGCGCGCCAACCCCCGGAAGATTGACGTTGAAAAATGCACCCAGTGTAATTACTGCCTCAGCCTCGGCTGCCCGGCTATCCAGAGCGCCGACGGACAGGTATTCATCGAACCGACGCTATGTGCCGGGGACATCTGTACGATATGCGAACAGTTATGTCCCCTGAAGGCGATATCGGCATGAGCAACGCAAAGATGGAGAAAATAAACTTACTGGTCACCGGAGTCGGCGGTCAGGGGGTCGTCCTCGCCAGCGACATCATCGGCGAGACCGCCCTGGCAGCGGGGTACGACGTCAAGAAGACGGATACGCTGGGCATGGCCCAGCGCGGCGGCAGCGTGCTCAGCCACGTGCGCCTGGCGCCCAGGGTATGGTCGCCGCTTATCAAGGACGGCACGGTCGACCTTCTCCTTGCCCTTGAAAAGCTGGAAGCGGCGCGGTGGAGCCATTTTCTGCGTCCGGGCGGCATCGCCATTGTCAACAACTACGAGCAGCCGCCGCTGTCGGTATCGCTGGGACAGGAGAAATACCCCGGCGACGGCGATATCGCCGCGGCGTTGAAACGCCGGACCGACCAGGTCTACTTCGTCGACGGTACCGTACGAGTGAAGGAACTGGGCAATGTCAGGACGCTCAATATATTCATGCTGGGCTGTTTTTCGGTATTCTCTCCACTTGACGTGGAAACATGGCGGGAGAGTATCGCCCGGCGCATGCCGGAGAATATCCGTGAAATTAATCTCACTGCCTTTGAAACGGGCAGAAAGGAAATAGAAGGTGTCCGTATCGGTAAGAGTTAAAAAGGGCATGGAACTGGGGTCGTGGATACGGCGGATGTTCGAAGAAGGCATCGCCATGAAGAAGAAGTTCGGCGTGGAGAATGTCTTTGACCTCTCGCTGGGTAATCCCATCATGGAACCTCCCCCGGAGTTCAAGCGTGAAATCAAGCGCCTGGCGGACCATCCCTTCCCGGGCATGCACGGCTACATGGAAAACGCCGGCTACCCGGAGACAAGAGCCGCGATAGGCGCTCAACTTACCAGGGAAACGGGCATCAAACTCACCGAGAAGGATGTCATCATGGCTGTGGGGGCGGCGGGAGCAATCAACGTCGCGCTGAAAACGATACTCGACCCCGGCGACGAGGTTATCGTCTTCCTTCCCTGGTTCGTCGATTACTTCAACTACATACAAAACCATGACGGCGTCGTCAAGGTCGTTCCCACCGACGAAAATTTCATGCCCCGCCTGGATGAACTCGAGAAGGCAATCGGTCCCCGGACGAAGGCGGTCCTGATAGACTCCCCCAACAATCCCACCGGGGCGGTCTACAGCGAAAGCCTGCTGGCGCAGATGGCGGACATACTGCGCAAGAAAGAGGCCGAGTACGGCCACGCGATATTCATCGTCAGCGACGAGCCGTATAAAAAGATTATCTACGACGGGTTGAAATACCCCTCGCCCCTGAACGCCCACCGGCACTGCATTATCGCCACCTCCCATTCCAAGGACCTGTCCATACCCGGCGAGCGCATCGGCTACGTTGCCCTGCACCCGGACGCCGAGCACCATGACGAGCTTATCACCGGTTTTGTCTTCTGCACGCGTGTCCTGGGCTTTATCAACGCCCCGGCTTTCATGCAGAACGTGGTGCGTAATCTCCAGGACGTCACCGTCCCTGTTTCCGAGTACCAGCGTCACCGCGACTTTATCTACAACAACCTGGTGGAGATGGGCTACAAGGTTAATAAGCCCCAGGGCGCCTTCTACATCTTCCCCAAGTGCCCTATAGAGGACGACGTGGCATTCGTGCACGAACTGCAAAACGAACACCACGTGCTGACCGTGCCCGCGGTGGCCTTCGGCATGCACGGCTACTTCCGCCTGGTGTACTGCGTGGACGACCGCACGCTTGAAGCCTCCATGCCCGGCCTTAGGGCGCTGGCGAAGAAGTACGGTCTCAAGTAACACGTAAATGTAGCTTGCGGTAAAAACACGTTTTCTTAGTATTGCATTTTTTTAAAACAATATGGTATACTACCGCTGGACTAGGCGCCCCATATCCAAGCACTTTTTGTTTAAAACACGAAAACACCAAATGAGCGATAAAGATAGTCAGGGGAACAGTTGCTAGCTAACTACGGATTAATCGGACTGTTTTTAATTGTCGTCGTACTTTTCTCCCTCGTAATGGTGGTTCTTCCTATTGTCCTCAGATATTTAAAAATCGTCCCCAGCAATCCCAATCCCATCAAGAACTCCATCTTCGAATGCGGCATGGAGACCATCGGGAAGACCTGGGTTCAGTTCAACTTCCATTATTATTTCTACGCCCTCATTTTCCTCGCTCTCGATGTCCTCGTCGTTTTCCTCTACCCCTGGGCATCGCAGCTCCGGTCTCTGGGGCTTTTCAGCCTGTGGGTGGTCCTGATACTCGTCTTTATCGTCCTCGTCGGCTATATCTACGCCTGGAAAAAGAAGGTCCTTGAATGGAAATAAGCAGCGACAAAGAGTATATCTACACTTCTTCCGATCTGGATAAGCAGGAGGGACAGCTTATCGAGGAGGTAAAGTCGGGCGCCAAGGAAACTATCCCCGACCCTGATGCCTGGCTGGAAGAAGAGGTCAAGAAAAACATCATGCTGTCCTCGGTGGACGCCGTCCTGAACTGGGCGCGGCGCTCCTCCCTGTGGACGGCGATATGCTTCCCCGCCTGCTGCGCCTTCGAGTTCATCGCCGCGGAAGGCCCACGATTCGATATGTCCCGCTTCGGCATGGAAATCCTGCGGGCTTCCCCCCGCCAGGCCGACCTCATGATTACGGCGGGCACGCTTACCTGGAAAATGGCGCCCGTCGTCCGGCGCATTTACAACCAGATGCCGGAGCCCAAGTGGGTCATCGCCATGGGCGCCTGCGCCATCAGCGGCGGCATCTTCCGCTCGTCTTATAACGTGGTGCCGGGCTACAACAAGATAATCCCGGTGGACGTCTACGTGCCGGGCTGCCCTCCCCGCCCCGAAGCCCTCATCTACGGCGTGCAGCAGCTTCAAAAGAAGATAGCCA
>CAZPAS010000073.1:0-7377 GCA_964584575.1 uncultured Dehalococcoidaceae bacterium
AGGGGGTGGTGCGCGTAAGCGCGTGGGAGTTCAAATCTCCCCCTCGGCACCATAGAAATATATGGGCTTGAGCCCTTTACTTTTAAGCTGATAATCCCGTAAAATAACTCACCCGTTACCCTTACTCCCGTAAGACAGGTTGACATAAAACATTAACTAAACACAGGGAATCAGATGACGCAGCAGGCCAGGTTAATCGATATCTACATCATGGGCAGGCACTGCCAGGTCCCGGAGGGGCTTACCATCCTGACGGCACTGGAATACAGCGGCTACCGCCTGCTCCGCGGCTGCGGCTGTCGCGCCGGATTCTGCGGCGCCTGCGCCACCATTTATAACTTCAAGAACGACCCCCAGCTCAGGTACGACCTCGCCTGCCAGAAGTCCGTCGAGCCGGATATGTGCCTGGTGCAGATACCCTTCTTCCCCGCCGTTAAGACCACGTATGACCTGGAAAAGATCAAGGCGGAAGGAGATATAATCAAAGTCCTGTACCCTGATATAGTAAAGTGCTTCGGCTGCAATACCTGCACCAAGGCCTGCCCCCAGGAGCTCGAGGTGATGTGGTTCATGACCGACGCCCTCCGGGGCGATATCCGGGCAGTGGCGGACAGGTCTTTCGACTGCGTGATGTGCGGACTGTGCGCGGCGAGGTGCCCGCAGGGGCTGGTGCCGTATAATATCGGCCTGCTGGCGCGCCGGTTGTACGGGCGTTACCTTTCCTCGTCCTCCGAACACCTGGAAAAAAGGATAGAAGAAATCGAGTCCGGCGATTTCGATGCCGAGATAAATGAATTGAAGAAAGCCGGTGAAAAAGAGCTGCGCCAGCGTTATGCGGAGCGGGACATGGAACCGGCTCTGGAACAGCAATGGGAATAGAGGTGACATAGATGTACCCCGGCTATCTGGAAGAATATATACACCTCGTGGAAGATACCCGCGTGAGGCGGCTCATCGAGGCCGTCCCGCGCCTGGACGCGGATGAAAAGTCCGACCTGTTGCGGCAGTACCACCCCGACTATATCACCGAGACGATGCGCAAGCTGCAGGTGGGTGTCAACAAAGGTGATTCCGCCCCCGTTGAACTTGCCGACTTGCTGGAAGGGAACAGCCGCATCGACCCGGATAAAATCGACCCCTCCATACCCGATTATAACGTGGATGTCCTGGTAATCGGCTGCGGCGGAGCGGGGGCTTCCGCCGCCCTGCTGGCTAACGAAGCCGGCGCCCGGGTACTCGTGACCACCAAGCTGCGCCTGGGCGACGCCAATACGGTCGGGGCGCAGGCGGGGACTCAAGCCGCCGACAGGCCCAACGATTCCCCGTCGATTCATTACCTGGATACCATGGGCGGCGGGCACTTCGAGAATATCCCCGAGCTCGTGGAAGTCCTCGTCAAGGACGCCCCCTCGGCGATCAAGTGGCTGGAGAAACTGGGCGTGAACTGGGACAAGACTGCGGACGGCGCCATGCACGAGCTTTCCGGCGGGGGCACGTCCCGGCGGCGACTGCACTCGGCGCGGGACTACACCGGACTCGAGGAGATGCGCGTCCTCCGCGACGAGCTTCTCAACCGGAAAATTGACTATCTGGAGTTCGCCCCGGCCGTCGAGTTGATACTCGACGATAAAGGGCAGATAGCCGGCGCCATCCTGCTTAACCTGGAGACGGAAGAACTGATAATCGTCAGGGCGAGGGCGGTAATCCTGGCTACCGGCGGCATCGGCAGGCTGCACATCCAGGGCTTTCCCACCACCAACCATTACGGCGCCACCGCCGACGGACTGGTGCTGGCCTACCACGCCGGCGCCGGGCTGATTTTCATCGATACGATGCAGTACCACCCCACCGGCGCCGTCTATCCGCTGCAGATTCTCGGGCAGCTGGTTACCGAGAAGGTAAGAACGCTGGGGGCGCAGCTGGTCAACTCCAACGGGGAGCAGTTCATTATGCCCCTGGAACCCCGGGACATCGTCGCTTCCGCCATTATCCGCGAGTGCCGGGAACATCAGCGCGGACTCCGCACGCCCAACGGGGAGGTCGGGGTCTGGCTGGACTCGCCGATGATCGATATCCTCCGCGGCGAGGGTACAATCGCGAGGGAACTGCCCGCCATGGTGCGGCAGTACCGCCGCTTCAACATAGATATTACCCGCGAGCCGATTCTGGTCTATCCCACCCTGCATTACCAGAACGGCGGCATCAGGATTGACACCGAGGGCGCCACCAGCGTACCCGGTCTTTATGCCGCCGGAGAGTGTACCGGCGGCGTGCACGGGAGGAACCGCCTCATCGGCAACTCTACCCTGGAGCTGTTCGTCTTCGGGCGGAGGGCAGGCACGGCGGCGGCAAGGTATGCCAAAGGGGTGAAGAGGGGCAGCCCGACATTAGAACACGTGCGCCGGTGGCAGAAGGAACTGGAGGGGGCCGGGCTGGCAGGAAAACGCCCGGTCTCGCCGCGCCTGCTGCCGGACTATGTAAGGCGCGGTCACGCATATACCGGAAAAGTATTATAATATATATAGAGAACACCATTCTGGAGTAACAATATGCCGCTACCTATACAGAGGGATATAAAAGAGATAGAGAGGATTTTGAATGAAGTCCTCAATACCCGGTGTCCGCCCGTGGGCAGGTGCCGCCTGCTCTCCAGCGGGTTCGGCACGGCGCACTCATTGAATATCATCGAGGATATCAGCGGACACAAGGAATGCCTGGGCTGCGGCAACTGCGTCGATATCTGCCCCTTCCTCTCCCGCGAACCTTCCCGGCGCGACAGGACGGAGCAGCGCACCTCCATGGCGCTGGAAAGCATCGTCGGGGAGGACTGCGACCTCTGTAACGCCTGCGTCCTCGTATGCCCCCAGGTGGATACCACGATTAAGAATTACGTCGTCAACAACCGCATGGTGGAAGTGATGTCTTACCTCGGGAGACGAATCGGCGATGAAGACGAACCGGATTTAGACCTCTTCCTCGAGGAAGTCGTCAGTTCCGGCTGATTTTAACGGGTGAAATATATATGGATTTCGAGCTGACCGAAGAACAGAAGATGATACAGAGCCTGGCTCGCGACTTTGTCAACGAGCGACTCAAGCCCCTGGAGCGGGATATCCTGGGGCGGTCCGCCGACCTTTCCGATGCCCATGTTTCCCTGCCACCGGAAAAGGAAGCGGAACTGATTAAGATGGCCAAAGATATGGGATTGTGGGGCATCGGCGTGCCGGTAGAACTGGGCGGCGCCGGGCTGGACTCTTTCACGGTCTGCCTGGTGGAAGAAGAACTGGCGCAGACGGTCGTACCGTTTCATTTCGGCGATGTAACCCCCCTGCTTTTCGACTGTTCGGAAGGGCAGCGCGAGAAATTTCTCAAACCTGCGCTCGACTACGAGAAGAAACCCTACCTGGCGCTGATGGAATCGGGCGGCAGCACCGACCCTGCCAGCATGAAGATGACGGCAAAGAAGGGAAGAGGCCATTACGTACTCAACGGCAGGAAATTATCTCTCTCCCAGGCTAGTGACGACTATTTTGCGGTCGTCTTCGCCCGTACCGAAGATGGCATAACTTGTTTCCTGGTGGATAAAGACACGGAGGGCTTCAGCGTTTCCGGCGGGGAAGAAAATACGGGGTGGCTGACGCGCGTACGGGAGCCCATGTCCCTGCTCTTTGAAAAGTGCCGTGTGCCCGTGGAGAATGTTCTGGGCAAGGAAGGTATGGCGTTCCAGCTGGGGAGCAAGTGGCTGCCCCAGCGGCGACTGGTCCGTGGTGCAAGGTGTGTCGGGGTTGCCCGCCGCCTGCTCGACGAAGCATCCGTCCAGGCGCAGTCGCTGGTGACGTTCGGCAAGCCCGTTTTCGAACGCATCAACATCCAGGCGGCGCTGGCGGATATCGCCATGAACATCAACGCCGCCAGGCTTATGGTGTACGAGGCGGCTTGGGACTCGGATATCGGTAAAACGCTAAGGAATAAAGCCACCATGGTCAAGCTGTACAGCACCCAGATGGTACAGACCGTCGCCGACCGTGTGGCGCACATTTTCAACGGACCCGGCTATACGGAAGGACTACCCATGGCGAGGCTGTGTCGCCGCGCCATGGAATCCGCCGCTGTCGAGCTAACCCTGGAAAAGCAGCGCCGTATCATCGCCGGCGATATTTTAAAGGGACTGAAGGTCTAGGATGGACCGGTACGACTACATCGTCGTGGGCAGCGGCATCGGCGGGCTGTACACCGCCCTGCTGGCCCGCGAACAGGGCAGCGTGCTGGTCATCACCAAGGGCAGTATCGACGACTGCAATACCAAGTACGCCCAGGGGGGCATCGCCGCCGCCATCAGCAAGGACGATTCGCCGGAGCTGCACCTGCGGGATACCATCAATGCGGGCGATGGGCTTTCCGACGAGGAAACGGTGCGGATACTGGCGAACGAAGCCCCGGCACGCATCGCCGACCTTGTCGGCTACCGGGTGCCGTTCGATACGCTCGACGGCGAGATTGCCCTGACCATGGAGGCGGCGCACAGCGTGCCCCGCGTCCTCCATGCCGGTGGAGACGCCACCGGCGAATATATCGAAGTCACGTTAAGCCAGCAGGTGCGTGCGTCCGGCATACAGGTGCTGGAGAATTTCCTGGCGACCGAGATTCTGGTGGAAAGAGGGAAGGTGGCCGGCATCAGGGCGCTGGAATGCCGTACCGGCACCATCGAGGAATTTAACTGCCGCTATCTTATTCTGGCCACCGGCGGTTCCGGGCAGCTTTTCAAGTATAATACCAACTCGGATATCGCCACCGGCGACGGGATAGCTCTTGCTTATAACGCCGGCGCCGAGATTGCGGACATGGAGTTCTTTCAATTTCACCCCACCGCCCTCCGCATGCCCGGCGTCATCCCGTTTTTGATATCGGAAGCGGTGCGCGGGGAGGGCGGCATCCTGCGTAACGCAGATTATCAGCCCTTCATGGCGGACTATCATAAGAGCGGGGACATGGCACCGCGCGATGTCGTTGCCCGCAGCATCGTGAATGAGATGAAGAAGTCGGGTTCCGACAGGGTGTTCCTGGATGTCACCCATCTGCCTCCCCACACGATTACCACCCGTTTCCCGCATATCTACCGTTTCTGCCTCGACCACGGACTGGATATTACCCGGAGCCTGATTCCGGTGGCGCCGGCGGCGCATTACATGATTGGCGGCATCAAGACCAACAGCTGGGGGGAGACCAATATCGCCGGGTTGTTCGCCACCGGGGAGGTCGCCTGCACCGGTGTCCACGGGGCGAACCGCCTCGCTTCAAACTCGCTCCTGGAAGCCATCGTCTTCAGTAAGAGGATAATCGAGCGCACCCGGGATAAATCGAAGGACAGCATAACCGGCGCCAAGAAAGCCGATGATGTTTATCCCGCGCCCGGCAAATGGGACGTCCCCGATGACCTGCCCACGGCGGGGCTCGCCGCGCTCCAGCAGCTGCACTGGGACAAGGTGGGCATCATCCGGGAAAAAGAAGGACTGGAACAGGCGGCGGCTATCCTGGCGGCGTGGCAGCAGGCCCTGACCCCGCCCACCGACCAGCCTTTCTACGAATTGAGCAACCTGATTTTAACCGGGCGGCTGCTGACGGAGGCGGCTCTCATCAGGGAGGAGAGCCGGGGCGCCCATTTCCGGTCTGACTTCCCGCGGAGCAGTCCCGAATGGCAGCGCCGCATCATCTGGCGAAAGTAGGCGTTTTTTCAGACCAGAGCGCAGTTCAGGACATTGACTTCTGATATCAGCCGTTATATAATCAGGCTATCCGTTTGATAAAAGGAAGAGAGAAATTGGCTAATATGAACCGCAAGATACAACCGGACCCGAATAACAGCCAGGCTACTACTACGCCCCGGCGGGCTCGTTGTGTCTCCGGTTCGGAACGCGCTGTAAACTAGACGTTCGTCAGGAGATGCATGATGAGCCCGGGAGAAATGCCCGGGTTTTTTTATATGCAAATTTGTAGCTGTCATTTGAAATAGCACCGGCTTTTGCATTATAAATATAACAGCAATAAGTCAAATTTATCATGGAAGGGAAAGACTTTGGCTAAGAAAAAGAAAACAGAAAAACCCAAGCGTGAGTATACCCGTCGCCAGTTATCCAGCCTCCAGAAGCAAAGGCGGCGTCAGCGCCTTATCTTCTTCGGGGGGATTGCGGTCATCGCCGCGGTCGTCTTAATCGTGGTGATAGGCTGGCTGATAGGAGATTATCTCCCGCTGCATAAGACCGTCCTCCAGGTAAACAATACCAAGTTTAATACCAGCCAGTATATCGAGATTTTGAAAATGATAAAGGAGGGGCAGCCTGATTCCGATATCGGCATGCTGGGACAGACTACGATGCAGCAGATGCAGCAGATCGAAGTAACCAAGCAGAAAGCTGCGGAGCTCGGTATTACCGTGGATGAGGAAGACGTAATCGAGAGACTGGAAAGCCTGGGTCTGCCGGTAACCTACGGATATAAATTTACTCTTGAGTCGCAGCTTATTGACTCCAAGCTTAAAACGGATTACTTCGGCAGTCAGGTGCCGGAGTCGGGGGAGCAGGTGCATGCCAGGGCGATGCTGCTGGAGAGTGAGAGCCTGGCGTTGAAGGTCAGGGGGCAACTGCTCAGCGGTGATAACTTTACCGAGCTGGTGGAGGAATACGCCCTGGATTATTATGCTATGAACATGAACCAGGGCGACTACGGCTGGCATCCCAGGGAGATTTACGAGGTTCAACTCGGTTCTGCCGTGGCAATCGATTATGCCTTCAGCGCGGAGCCGGGGGTATGGAGCGAGCCGCTTTTCGATGAGGAAAAGTCCAAGCAGCTGGGATACTGGCTGATAAGGGTTAACGATATACCGGAAGAGGGTTCGGCAAACGTATCGGCGGTCTTCCTGAGCAGCGAGGACGAAGCCCGGGAAATAAAGGCCCGACTGGAAGCCGGCGAGGCGCTGGGTCCCATCGCCGACGAGTATTCCAATTACAGTCCCTCGCGTGATAAGCACGGGGAACTGGGGTACACGCTGCCCGAACAGATAAGCGAGCCTTTCGATAACTATGTTTTCGCCCTGGAAACGGAACTGGGGAAATGGAGCGACCCCATTCGCGACGATAAGTACTGGAGTACGGGCGGATACTGGCTGGTGGAGGCGGTTGACAGGGAAGAAGACAGAGCCATCAGCGGTGAAGACCGGAATTATCTCGTGGACCAGCTCTACAGCAACTGGGTCAACGGCCTGTTTTCCGACCCTTTCCTCGTCATTGACGATTCGGGTCTGACCGACGATTTAAACCAGTGGGCGATGGAACGGGCGTTGAAGGAACTGGAGCAAGCGGGGGGGTAAAGGAGATGGATAAA
>CAZPAS010000073.1:7477-10270 GCA_964584575.1 uncultured Dehalococcoidaceae bacterium
GATATCGTCGTGGAAGCCATCGGCGGCGTGAACCCGGCGCTGGACTACCATAAAAGGGCTATCGAAAGCGGCAGACACGTCGTCACCTCCAATAAAGAACTCATCGCCAAGCACGGCACGGAACTGCTGGCGCTGGCGCGCCAGCACGGCGTCGGCCTGCAATATGAAGCCAGCGTCGGCGGGGGTATCCCGCTGATTGCCCCTTTCAAGCACGACCTGGTGGCTAACGATATCAGCGGCATCTTCGCCATCATCAACGGCACCACCAACTATATCCTCACCATGATGGCGAAGGAGGGCATGGACTTTGCCTCCGCCCTCAAGCAGGCGCAGGACCTCGGCTATGCCGAGGCTGACCCGGAAAACGACGTGGAAGGGATAGACGCCAACTACAAGCTGGCTATCATGGCTTCGCTGGCGTTCCAGACACAGGTGCGACCGGAGGACATTTACCGCGAGGGCATCTCGCGCCTGACCGCCCGGGACTTCCGTTACGCGCGGGAACTGGGGTTCGCCATCAAGCTGCTGGCGATTGCCAAGAAGAGCAACGCCTCCATCGAAGCCAGGGTGCACCCGGTGTTCATTCCCGCGGACTCCTTCCTGGCGAAGGTGGACGGGGTCTATAATTGCGTCCAGGTGGAGGGCGACCTCGTCGGCAAGGTGCTATTCATGGGCGAAGGCGCCGGGGCAAATGCCACCAGCAGCGCCGTCGTCGCGGATGTGGTTTCCTCGGCGCGGAAGATTGCCCGGGGTATCGGCAGCATATCCACCCGGAAGGCGGTGGCGGGCAGGAAAATCAAGCCCATGGACGAAATCGAGACACAGTACTACGTCCGGCTCAACGCCGCGGACAAGCCCGGCGTGCTGGCGCAGATTGCTACTGTCTTCGGGAAAAACAGTATAAGCATCGCCTCGGCAATTCAGCCGGAATCGGACGATAAGACGAAGACGGCGGAAATCGTGATAATGACCCACCCCGCCGTGGAGAAAGCCATGCGGAAGGCTCTCGGCGAGCTGGAGAAACTTGATGTGGTCAACGAAATCAGCAACTTTATCAGGGTCGAGGATATAGAAGGCGGTTAGCCATGAAAAAGGGAGTATTACTTCAATATAAAAAATACCTGCCGGTTACCTCTAAAACACCTTTATTCACCATCGGCGAGGGAGATACCCCGCTGGTGAGGTGCGATAAGCTGGCGGAAAAGTACGGCTGCAGGGAACTGCATTTCAAGCTGGAAGGCTGCCATCCCACCGGCTCTTTCAAGGACCGGGGCATGGTAATGGCGGTAGCCAACGCGGTGGAAAACGGCAGTAAAGCCATCATCTGCGCTTCCACCGGCAATACCAGCGCGTCCGCCGCCGCTTTCGCGGCTTTCTGCGGGCTGGAATGTATCATCGTCATACCCCGGGGCAATATCGCCATGGGCAAGCTGGCGCAGGCGGTCGTCCATGGCGCGAAGATAGTAGCCATCGACGGCAACTTCGACCGCGCGCTGAAAATCGTGCTGGCTCTAACCGAAAAGCACCCGGTGACGCTGGTAAACTCGTTGAATCCGTATCGAATCGAGGGACAGAAGACCGCCGCTTTCGAGATAATCGACGTCCTCGGCGACGCCCCGGACTACCTTTTCCTGCCGGTGGGCAACGCCGGCAACATCACCGCCTACTGGAAGGGCTTTAAGGAGTATTACGAGGCGAATAAGGCGACTAAAAAGCCGAAGATGTACGGTTTCCAGGCGGAAGGCGCGGCGCCGATTGTCCGCGGCTTTCCAATCGAGGAGCCGGAGACGATTGCCACGGCGATACGCATTGGCAATCCGGCCAGCTGGAAGCGAGCCGAGGCCGCCCGCGACGAGTCCGGCGGCATCATCGACATGGTCAGCGACGAGGAAATACTCGCCGCCCAGAAAATCATGGCGTCGGAAGCCGGGGTTTTCGGTGAACCGGCGTCGGCGGCGCCGCTGGCAGGCCTGATAAAGCTGAAGGCGCAGGGTCGGGACTTCTCAAAGGACGTAATCGTCTGCGTGGTTACCGGCAGCGGACTCAAGGATACGGAGGCGGCTTTGAAGAACGCGCCGTCGTTCCTGGAGCTTCCGGATGATTTAGCGGCGGTGGAGAAAGCCCTGGGATGGATGTAACTAGAAGGTACATCTGGCTGGTCATTGCGAGTCCCGATATTGTCGGGACGAAGCAATCCGTTATTAACATCGTAAGAGATTTACGGATTGCTTCGTCGCTAGGCTCCTCGCAATGACAAAGGTGGTTTTTTAACCGTGATGAAGAAGGAGGAGGAGCATGTTTGACGAGGGTAAAATAAAAAAATCGGTACTGAATATAATCGAAGCTATCGGCGAAGACCCCAGCCGCGAGGGACTTAGAGACACTCCACAGCGGGTGGCGGAGATGTATGCCGAGCTTTTTGCGGGGCTGGAAAAGGACCCCAAGGAAGACCTGGAGGTGGGGTTCGAACTGGGGCACCGGGAAATGGTGGTTTTAAAAGATATCCCCTTTTATTCCATGTGCGAGCACCACCTGCTGCCGTTCTACGGTGTGGCCCACGTGGGCTATATCCCCAACGACGAGGGGCGAATCGTGGGCATCAGCAAGCTGGCAAGGGTGGTGGAGACGATTGCCCGCCGTCCCCAGGTACAGGAGCGCATGACCACCGAGATTGCCGATACTATTACCGAGGGAATCAAGGCGGTTGGAGTGGCGGTGGTGGTCCAGGCGGAGCACCTGTGCATGATTATGAGGGGTATCAAGAAACCGGGGAGCAATGTTATCACCTCGGCT
>CAZPAS010000074.1:0-10116 GCA_964584575.1 uncultured Dehalococcoidaceae bacterium
CGTATAATAAAAAGTGATGGGCAGTTCGGCATTGTTGAAATATTTCTTCCAGAGATTCAGGAATTTCTCCTTGATATCCATATCCATATTATTTACCTCCCTAAATTTCTGGAGATAAAAGCGGGCATACTCCAATATCTCTCTATCGATGTACACCCGCTGTTATCTAACCTTTTAAGTCTTTTACTCGTGTTTTATTCTTTTCTCTTGTATTCCGGCGAGAAAAAGAGGTCGTGGAAAAGGATGGGTTTTTTGGGGTCGTTGATTTTCTTAAAATTGAGCGGGCAGTGGTAGAGTCCGGCGGGGACGAACACGGTGGTAGCTTTCGTAATAACGAACTTCTCCAGGTTCTTGCCGTCCAGGCTCAGGGTAAGCTCCACCTCTCCGCCCAGGTCGGGCATATTGGTGAGGTCTCCCCCCACGAAGATAAGGAACTGGTCGAAGTCATGGGCATGGCATTCCGTAACCATCTCGAACGGCTCGGTGATTGCCCACCAGCTCATCGAGAAGTCCTTTTTGCCATAGTCCTTGTCGCTGTGCAGTCCCAGGCGCGGCGCGGAGACCTCGGGGTGGGGGGTCTCTGTTTTCACCACACTGTCTCTGAAGTATTTTTCCAGTTCGGCTCTTGACATATCGTCACCTCCTGTATGTGTTTACGGGAATTAATATACCGTAAGTATACTTATGTCCCTGCGTTTATTCAAGAAATCCGTCAGGAATATTTCGCCTTTACCTGCTCGAAGAGGTCGTAGCTTTCCTGTATCATTTCCCGGATGGGCAGGTTGTAGGGGCACCTAGCCTCGCACTCGCCGCACTGTATGCAGGCGGTGGCTTTTTCCATCATGCTCGGGATGAAGGGATTTTTCAGGTACCAGTCCGGCGGTAGGCGCTTGACGAAGGACGGGAAGGTCATGAGCATGGATATGGGCACTTCCTGCTCGCACGGCTGGCAGTAATCGCAGCGGCGGCAAAAGCGGGTGCCCAGTTCGTCGCGGAGCTGCTGCATCTTCTCCTTTTCGGCGGGGGTCATCTCGCGGGGGCTTTCGTAAATCCTGACGATTTGCTCGATTTCACGCGGTTTTTCGATGCCGGGAATGACGACCATGTCCGGGAACTGGAGGAGGTACTTAAAGGCCACGACCGGGTCCTCCAGCATGCCACCGGCCATGGGCTTCATATTGATGAAGCCGACGTCGTGCTTTTTGCAGAGGGGCAGCAGTTCGTCGGCAGGCTCACAGGTGACGAAGTTGAAGGGGAACATGATAGTCTCGAAGCGTTCGCTTTTTACCAGTTCTTTGGCTACGTCCAGCTTATGGGCGGTGGCGCCGATGTGCCGTATCTTGCCGGCTTTTTTAGCTTCCTCGAAGGTGTTCATCAGCCCGTCTGCGGGGTCGAGGATTCTTTTCATGGCTTCGAGGTCGGCGACCTGGTGGAACTGGTAAAGGTCTATATAGTCGGTACCGAGCCGCTTGAGACTGAGGTCCAGGTGTTCCCGGATTTCCTCGTGGGAGCGGGCGAAGGTCTTGGTGGCGATGAACACGTCCTGCCGCTTGCCTTTCAGGGCTTTACCGATTCTTTCCTCGCTGGTGGTGTAGCCGTTGGCGGTATCGTAGAAGTTGATACCAAGTTCGAGGCATTTCCGCACGACCTTCACGGCTTCAGCCTCCGTGCATCTCTGGATGGGGATGCCGCCGAAGCCCAGCCGGGTTACCATCATGCCGGTCCTGCCGAGTCTTATCTTTTCCAAGGGGGGTTCTCCTTTCTATGTGTGCGAGTGCATATTCAGTTCTGTCATTCCCGCGAAAGCGGGAATCCAGCGTGGGAGTGGTGGTGTGGATTCCCGGGTCAAGCCCGAGAATGACGTATAAATAATTCTATGTGCCTGATTCGATGCGTTCCTTGAGCGCCCGGTAGAACTCCTCCGGGTCTTTGCCGAGGGACAGTTCTTCCATGGGGCAGAGTCCTTTGCCGTCCGGGCGCTTGATGCGGGGAACGATTTCATCGATGTGGTACTTAACGCCGTACTTTTCCAGCGTCTCTACGGCTATCTCGCTGCCGAGGGGGCTGTTGACCTCGTCGGCGGTTATCTTCACCGCCAGCAGGGCGGCGCTGTTGCCCATGACCTTGTCGTACACGGACAGCCCGAACCCCACCGATTCACGCGTTTCTATGTACTCCATGAGGGGCAGCAGCCGGTCTTTCCGCGAACTGAAAACGAGCTTGCCGCTTTCATAAATCCGCAGGGTATCTTCGCTGGAGATGAAATCTTCATAGAGGATATTCGACATGGTCTATTTTCATGATATCGGGCGTGAAATGAAATGTCAAAGCAGCGGTTGTATGCGCGTGTCTTTAGTGATAACATATTATCACGTGATTCGAACGAAAAGGGCGGCGAGATATGCAGAATAACGCGAAAGTCGGCGGGATACTGTCCGTCATCTCCGGAGCCATCGGGGTGCTGTGGCTGATAGGCACGGTGTTTTCCATCCTGATGATGTCACTGTTTGTCACCGATACGTCCTTTTATTACGGCGATCATTATCACAGTTACCCTTCATCGCCGGATGAAGCGTTCCTAATAATTATAATTATATCCGCGATAATGGGCGGGTTCTTTACGCTGGTGGGCGTGCTGGGGATAATCGGGGGCGCCTTCGCCATCCGGAGGAAGCACTGGGGGCTTGCTCTGGCGGGGGCGATTGCCGCCACGCTGGTGTTTTTCCCGTGCGGCATACCGGCGATTATCTTTACGGTGATGGGCAAGCCGGAGTTCGAGGGGCAGGACGCGCCGGCGTAATTCTTTGATCAGGAAGGGTTGATATGGGTTTCAAGTCATTCTGGAAGCACGTAATCTTCGGGTACGATAAGGACGACCCCGAGTTGATAGCGGCGCGGAAGAAGTACGGCATCGAGACGGGAGTGGACGACACGGAGGAGAAGAAGGAGCGGCAGGAGTACGACCCCTGGGACGAGATACGGAACATGCGCGCCAACTTCTTCCTGGGGAGCTGGCTGACCGGCAAGTACAAGCACCGGGTAATAGGGGAGGACAAGGTGAAGAAGCAGCTGGAGGAGCTGGAAAAGAAGCGCCAGGAGAAGGCGGAGAGAAAGAAGGGGGAGGGGGATTAGGTGGAAGTACTAAGTGGATAATGAGAGAAACGCATAATTATCTGTATCTCTTTAATCTAGCCAGTACCACCCATGTGGAAGCTGGGGTTTGCCATTTATAGTAGTATATTCAGTGAATAATTGAACGGCATAGCCGTTACCAATCGCATATCCAGTGTATTTATAACCCCTATCAAGCATGTTTGCATTATGCAATGGAGAATTTTGCCACATTACTAAAGCATCTGAGTTACTTAAGAAGCCAGTACTCATAGCTATATTTTCAGCTAAGTGTTCGTTATAATTCCCTTTACTATGGTGACTAAAATCTGTATATAACTCTTTTAGTCGCAATTCAGCTAATTGATTCAGGTCATCAGTGAATTCCAAAGGAGTTAAACTTTCTGACTGCCTATATTGGTTAAATTTTACAGCATAATCTTCTATACTTGTGTCCCATAAGTCATCTACTGCATCTATTGTTTTATCTATAAGACTATCGCCATTAGCATCAGTATTTTCTTCATTTATTATATTTTGTTCACTGTTTATTCGTTCAAGTTGAGCTTGCCTTTGCGCCTCTTCTTCGGCTAGAGCTTTTTCTCTTTCTTCCTGAGCGGCTTTTTCTTCGCTTTTTATCTTTTGCTCTGCCCAATATGTATCCCATCGGTTAAAAACTTCATCTTTAATAGATGACATTGGTTTCACGCCAGTAAAAGCGAATAATATGAATAAACATACTAATGAAAAAACAGTTAGCTTCATACTGGGCCATCGCCAGCTATTCTTGGAGACTACTCTCCATAACCATATAAAGAGAATGAATTCTCCTATAAAAATTAAGCTTCCGATAAGATAGTTCTGAACGAAGTCTTGCGAGAATAGTTTTATTCCTGACCAGATAAGAATACCAAGTATAGATAATATTGAAAGATTTAATACTAGTCGATAAACTTTACCTAAATATTTGTGTTTTCTTGTTGGATATGAATACCATTTTTCGATGGAAAATATTAAGGAGAATCCAAGTAGTATCCAAAATGGTATTAAGGTGTCTACACAAATGTTTATTATGAAGCCGATTATAGAGATAGTTATTATAAATATCAGTGCCTTAAGCCAGTTAGGCAATTTATAGTGTATTAATTTTTTCACGTCCCCTCACCTCTTCCTCCGCTTCTTCACTGCGTACATATCCCCCCTTTACCCTTACCCCGCTTCCGTATTATAATACACAGCGTTGTCCGCGTATATACCTTAACAAGGAGCCATCATGCCCAATGAAACGGTAATCAATATCACCTCGGCGAATATCAAGTACGGCTTCGGCGCCACGCGGGAGGTGGGGTTTGACATGAAGGAGCTCGGCGCCCGCCGGGTCATGGTGGTCACGGACGCCAATCTCGCCCCCATGCCGCCCGTGCGGAACGTGATGAAGTCGCTGCAAGACGAGGGGCTGGACGCCGTCCTGTACGATAATACCCGCAACGAGCCCACGGACGCCTCCCTCAAGGAAGCAATCGACTTCGCCGTGAAAGGCAGGTTCGACGGTTTCGTGGGGTTGGGCGGGGGTTCCAGCATGGATACCGCCAAGGTCGCCAACCTCTATTCCACCTGCCCCGCCGATTTCCTGGACTACGTCAACGCCCCCATCGGCAAGGCGGTCCCCGTGCCCAGGCCCCTCAAGCCCATCGCCTGCGTGCCCACCACGGCGGGGACGGGCAGCGAGACGACCGGCATCGCCATCTTCGACATCGTTGCCATGCACGCTAAGACGGGCATCGCCAGCCGGGCGATACGTCCCACCCTCGCCATCGTCGACCCCGATAACACCCGCACGCTCCCGCCGATGGTCGCCGCCTGCACCGGCTTCGACGTTCTCGTGCATGCCCTGGAGTCCTATACCGCCCTTCCCTTCGACAGCCGTCCCGCGCCGGAAAATCCGCGCGTCAGGCCCACCTATCAGGGCTCGAATCCCATCAGCGATATCTGGGCGGCGAAGGCCATCGAGGTGGTCAGCGGCAACATCACCCGGGTGATTGAAAATCCCGCCGCCGACGAAGCCCGCAGCCAGATGCTCATGGCGGCCACCTTTGCGGGCATCGGCTTCGGCAACGCCGGGGTCCACCTGCCCCACGGCATGTCCTATCCCGTGTCCGGGATGGTGCGCGACTACGTGCCCGACGATTATAATGTCGGACACCCGATAATTCCGCACGGGATGTCGGTAATCCTGTGCGCCCCGGCGGTCTTCCGCTTCACGGCGCCGGCGAACCCGGCAAGACACCTGGAAGCCGCCCGTCTCATGGGCGTGGATATTACGGGTGTAAATGCAGAAGATGCGGGCGACTTACTCGCCGATGCCGTAGTGGCATTGATGCAGAAAACGGGGATTCCCAACGGACTAAGCGCGGTCGGTTATACCGCCGCCGATGTCGATAAACTGGTGGAAGGCACGCTGCCGCAGCAGAGGGTAATCAGTCTTTCTCCCCGCCCCTTCACCCCCGACGATTTAAAGCAGCTTTTCCTGGACTCGATGACCTGCTGGTAGGGAATTACGTATCTTTCTTCCGCTTCTCCACCGCGTCGCGGTATATCTGCCCCAGGCTCTTGCCGTGCTTTTTCATGCGCTCTTTTTCCTTGCGCTTCTTCTCCTCGCGGCGCGCCTGGCGGATGTCTTCCCCGTTGGTCTTTTCCGGTTCGTCCGCCATCATTTATCCCCGTAAAGCTCGTCCCAGAGTATGTCCGCCGCCCTGGTGACCACCATCAGTATCTGCTCGTCGCATTTCTGTGCCACGCCGGCTTCCACTGCCGCCTTTGCCTGCTCCGGTATGCCGAAGTCGTAAAACGTGCCGTTGCCGTAGCCGGTGACGAGCTCGCGGCAGTTCACCGACCCCATTTCTTCCTTGAACCACCTGTAGAAATCGGCTGCCTGCCTGACGGACTCATGCAGCTTCTCCATGCCTGCCTCGCCGTCATGCCGACCCCGCCCGCAGACCGACCCCAGTATGAGGGTGGCGCCTATCATCGAGCCGCAGGTATCGGCAAGTCCCCCGATACCCCCCGTCAGGGCGCCGGAGGCTTTCAGTAGTGCCTCGTCTTTTAAATCGAACGTGTCCTGCAACGCAAGAACGGTGCCGTAAGCTCAACTGCCGAATTTCGGCAGGTTCTCACGCGCTTTTTCACATACCGTTTTAATCGCTTCTTCCCTGGTCTTTGGCGTCATGTGCTATCTCCTTCGGTTCTTTTCGTGCGAACTGCTGTCCATCCTCAATCACCAGTTCCTTGCGCAGTTCGATGATTCTATCCCTGATTAACGCCGCCTTCTC
The DNA here is from genome assembly GCA_964584575.1 of uncultured Dehalococcoidaceae bacterium. GTDB lineage: Bacteria > Chloroflexota > Dehalococcoidia > Dehalococcoidales > RBG-16-60-22 > JAFGPF01. The sequence continues at coordinate 6,441 of CAZPAS010000074.1, forward strand.
GAACTCCAGCGCCCTGGCGGCCTGCTTCATCTGCGTTTCCAGTTCCTTCACCAGCCGCAGGGTATCCTCGCGGGTGGCGGGGGCTTCGTACTTATACTCGGCGCGGGTCTCGGCGACCGCTTTGACGCGCTCGGTGATGTCCCTGACCGCCTTGCGTATGCCCTGAGGGGTGATGTTGTGCTCGCGGTTAAAGTCCTCCTGTATCTGGCGCCGGCGCTCCGTCTCTTCGATTGCCTCCCGCATGGAGCGGGTGATGTTGTCCGCGTACATGATGACCTGCCCGTCGACGTGCCGGGCGGCGCGACCCATCACCTGTATCAGCGCCCCCTTCGACCGCAGGTATCCTTCCTTGTCGGCGTCGAGGATGGCGACCAGGCTTACCTCCGGCAGGTCGAGTCCCTCCCTCAGCAGATTGATGCCGACGATGACGTCGTACACGCCGAGGCGCAGGTCACGCAGGATTTCCACCCTTTCCAGCGTGTCCACCTCCGAGTGCAGGTAGTGTGCCTTGACGCCCATTTCGGCGATGTAGTCAGCCAGTTCCTCCGCCATCCGCTTGGTCAGCGTGGTTACCAGGCACCGGTTCCCCTTGTCTACCCGACTCTTTATCTGAGCCAGAAGGTCGTCGATTTGCCCCCGGGTCGGCTTGACCACGATTTCTGGTTCGAGCAGGCCGGTAGGTCTCACCAGCTGTTCGACCACCTGCTGGCTGTGTTCGTACTCGTAAGGGGCCGGCGTCGCCGAGGTATAAATCACCTGGTTAATGCACGACTGAAACTCATCGAAGTTCAGCGGACGGTTGTCCATGGCGGAGGGCAGGCGGAAGCCGTATTCCACGAGCGTATTTTTCCGTGACTGGTCGCCGCGGTACATACTCCGTATCTGCGGCAGGGTCATGTGCGATTCGTCGATGAACAGCAGGAAGTCCTTGGGGAAATAATCCAGCAGCGTCGACGGCGAACTGCCCGCGGGCCTGCCCGCCAGGTGGCGTGAATAGTTCTCCACCCCGGAGCAGTAGCCCGCCTCCATCATCATCTCCAGGTCGTACTCGGTGCGCGCCTGTATGCGCGCCGCCTCCACTATCTTGCCCTCTTTGTTAAATTCCTTGATGCGTTCCGCCAGTTCCACGCGTATCGCCTCGATGGCGCTGACCATCCTTTCCCGGGAGGTCACGAAGTGCTTGGCGGGATAGATGCTTACCTCGTCGAGGTCGTTCAGGATTTCTCCGGTGAGGGGGTCGATGGAGAGGAGGCGCTCGATGTCGTCGCCGAAGAACTCGATTTTAAGGGCAATTTCTTCGTACGCCGGCTGGAGTTCCAGGGTATCGCCCCGGATGCGGAACTTGCCGCGGGACAGGTCAAGCTCGTTGCGGGTGTACTGCATGTCCACCAGCTGGCGCAGGAACTGCTGCCGTCCGTAGCGCTCGCCTTTCTTCAGCGTGGCCACGAACCCCTGGTATTCGCCCGGTTCCCCGAGTCCGTAAATGCAGGACACGGACGCCACGATGAGCACGTCGCGTCGTGACAGCAGGGCGTGGGTGGCGGCGTGACGCAGCTTGTCTATCTCCTCGTTGATGTCCGCGTCCTTTTCGATATACAGGTCCCGGCGGGGGATATACGCCTCCGGCTGATAGTAGTCGTAGTAGCTGACGAAGTACTCGACGGCGTTGTCCGGGAAGAACTCCCGGAACTCGCTGGCAAGCTGGGCGGCGAGGGTCTTGTTATGGCAGATGACCAGGGTGGGTCGCTGCACCCTCTCGATGACGTTAGCCATGGTGAAAGTCTTGCCGCTGCCGGTGACGCCCAGCAGGGTCTGGTGCTTGTAGCCTTTCCCGAGACCTTCCACCAGCTTGTCCACCGCCTGTGGCTGGTCGCCGGTCATCTGAAAATCGGAGACTATTTTGAACTGCGGCATGGTACTATTATGCCGTGAAAGTGACGATATAAGCAACCAGCAGCCCGAGGATGATGCCCGTTATGGTCCCCGCCCGGGGACTTGCCGTGGCGCCTCAGGTGGGTGTTTTGCAGTCCTTGTTGCGGCGGCTGTTGAAGCGCCCGAGCAGCCAGCCCAGGGTGCCCCCCGCCACCGCCCCGATTATCAACCATAGTGCCGTCATGGATAATTGCCTCTATTATCAGTATATACCTTTTAGAAGAGGAGGGGAATATTTATGACCTTACCCCCTTTGTCCCCCTCTCCTGGCAAGGCGTCCCGCAGGAGAGGGGGAATAACAAAAAAGAGGGGTTTCACCCCTCTTGGACACCCCGTGAGGAAATATTAGTGAACGTGTTTTTTAAGCCACTGGCTGACGAACCAGGCGATGTTGAGGACAGTTATGGCGATGGCTGCGAAGACCACCGGACCCACCCACCAGGGGACGACCTGTTCTGGCTCTTGTGTTGGAGTGGGAGTGACAGCGGGTGACGGCGCGGACCCGGGCCCGGGTTCGCTCGCTGGAGCGGGGGAGGGGGTCGGCGACGGCGATTCTGATGCAGCGGGTGCCGGTGAAGGCGTATTTTCTTCCGTCGAGGGTTCCGGCGATGTCGGCGCCGGCGGCGCCGGCGCGGGTGTTTCCGTCGGTATGTTGCAGGTTACCGTGCCCATTGTATGCTCTCCGGGGAGGAATTCCGTGACATCCATCGAACCGATAAGGAATTTGACTTTGGCCCTGGTAATCCTGCCGATAACCGTATATTCGCCCGAGCTTGCGCCGGAGGGGAACTGGAGGGGGACGGTCTGGCTGATATCGACATAATCGCCGGCATCATCCGGGAAGGGTTTGATTTTGATGTTATAACCGGTGTTGAGGGTGACCTCGGCGCCGCTGACGGCGTGCCGGGCGATGACCTGCGTGTCTATTTCGGCTTCGCGCACGGGCAGTATCGCCGGCAGGTCCTGGTGGCAGATAACGCGACCGGACACGACGGCATGGAAGGTCTCGTTACCCTGTATCCCGGTTTTATCGAACGTGACGGGGTTGTAGTCCAGTTCCAGGTAGTCTTCCGGGTCGAGGTCCAGCGCGCCCGCCGGGGTGGCGTAAGCCCCCCACATCACCACCGCCAGCAATAAAGCAACCCCCAGCCTTCCCGGAATCAAGCAACGCCTTACGTTCACTAGCATCGTCAGTTAACAGTATATAACGCTCGGGCTGCACGGGGAAAGCTGGGGGGTTAGTTTAATGGTCGCTGGAAAACATGTTCATAATCGAATTGATGATGACGATAATGGAGAACGCGCCGAGTACGATGGAAAGCTTCATCCCGTTGAGGAAGTCCACTGTGGAAGATACGGTTACGTCACTCAGAAAGGCTATGCCCATGCCGCACAATCCGCACATGAGGAGAAGCATATTGAATAGTATTTTCATAGCAAATCCTCATATCACTCATCTGGTTTATTACCTCTATTTACAGTTTATAACCGCTATCCGCGAATGTAAATCACCCGTTAGTAACCTTTCAAAGGTTAATATCGTAAGGGTACTTATGGGACATGTTTCTGTGCGCGAAGGAGAGGATGATACAGGATGGCCCGACTACGCCAAGGCTACGACGGGCAAGCTTGGGTGGGGAAAGGATCGGGGAGTATTTATATACCTCACCCCCTTGTGTTCCCCCTCTTCTGGCAAGGCGTCCCGCAGGAGAGGGGGAATAACAAAAAAGAGGGGTTTCACCCC
>CAZPAS010000075.1:0-10056 GCA_964584575.1 uncultured Dehalococcoidaceae bacterium
CCATGATTTTATACCCTTCCCCGATGAAAACGCCAGTTTTAGCCGCTTCCGACTCGGTAAACCGCGCCGCGCCGTTTGCCTCTATGCCCTTTCCCCAGATTACAAAGGGCACGGGGTCGGGCGAATGGGTGCGGAGCTTTATGGGGGTGGGGTGGTCGGGCATGACCAGCGCCCGCAGGTCTCTGCCCCGCCATTCCAGCAGCCGCGAAACGACCTCCGCATCTATCTTCTCGATAGCCCCTATCTTCTCGTCAATCAGTCCTCCGTGGGCGGCCTCGTCCGGCGCCTCGATGTGCACCACCGCCAGGTCGTACTTTTCCAACGCCCCCAGCGCGCCGTTTATCTGGGCGGCGTTATCGTTGTCCGGGCCGTCCGTCACGCCTTTGATGTCCAGCACGTGCATGCCCGCCATCTTTGCCAGCCCTTTGAGTAAATCCACCCCGGAGGTGAGGGCGGCGGTAAGGCCGTAGGACTTCTCGAACGAAGGCATCGCAGGAAGCTCGCCGCTGCCCCAGAAAAGCCAGATAGTGGTAACGGGCACATCGCCGTGTTCCCGGCGCGCCACGTTGATTTTATGGCTTCTCAGCAGGTCTTCAGACCGCGCCATGAGGTCGCGCAGGAGGTCGCTGCCCGCGCCCTGCGGCAGGTATTCTTCGACCGGCCTGCCGGGGATATCGTGGGGCGGGGTGCAGACGGCCTGCAGGGTCTCCTCGTGCCCCTTTATTTTCAATATATGCCGGTAGCTGACGCCGGGGTAGAACGTGATATCGTCGCCGCCGAGTTTTTCGTTGAGAGTGGCGATAATTTCCTTCGCCTCGCCGGAGGGAATATGCCCGGCGCTGTAGTCGTTCATCCTGCCGCCTTCTATATTCACCAGGTTGCAGCGAAAGACCGCCTCCCCCTTGCCGATGTCGATGCCCATGCTCTTCGCCTCGATGGAGGCGCGTCCGCGGTAATACACGGCGGGGTCGTAGCCCAGCACGGACATGCAGGCGCAGGCGCTGCTCGGCTCCATGCCCGGCGGGACGGTGCGCACCATCCCCGCCAGACCCCCCGATGCCACGGCATCAAGGTTGGGGGTGCGGGCAAGTTCCAGGCACGTCCTGTTATCCCGCTCCGGCAGGGGCAGTCCGGCGGCGCCGTCGATTATCAGTACGATGTATTTCATCTTTTTCACTTCTCCGGTTTACAACGGAGTCTCAATACGCCTATAATAGTGCTGGCGGGGCGTAGCGCAGCCTGGTAGCGCGCCGCGTTCGGGACGCGGAGGTCCCCGGTTCAAACCCGGGCGCCCCGACCATCTTAATCAACCCCCCTCTTTGCCTCCTCCCAGAGGCCGTCCTTTTCCTTGAAGGAAAGCTCCGGAAAATTCAGTCCCCGCTGGCGGCAGAGCTCTTCCATGTAAGCGAAACGCCTGCTAAATTTACGGTTCGCCTCCCGCAGCGCCGCCTCGGCGTCGATGCCTTCCCAGCGGGCGACGTTGACCAGCGTAAATAAAAGGTCGCCGAACTCCTTCTCTTTCTCCTCCCGGGTGACCGTGTCCTTGATTTCCCCGATCTCCTCCACCAGCTTATCGATGACCCCCTCGATATCCTCCCACTCGAAGCCCATCCGTACCGCCCGGCGGGATATCTCGTACGCCCGGGCAAGGGCAGGCATGCTGTCCGGCACGCCCTCCAGCACGGATGTCCCTTCCTCCCTCTCCCCTTTCTTCTGTTCCTCCCAGATGTGGGTTACTTCCTCGGCGCTGGCCGCTTTTTCCGTCCCGAACACGTGCGGATGGCGGCGTACGATTTTGGTCGCGATGCTTTCGATAACGTCATCGATATCGAACTCGCCCTCGTCCCTAGCTATCTGCGCGTGGAGCAGTATCTGCAACAGCAGGTCGCCCAGTTCTTCGCAGAGCTTGTCCGGTTCGCCACCGTCGAGGGCTTCCAGCACCTCGTAGCACTCGGACAGCAGGTGCGACCGCAGCGACTGATGCGTCTGCTCCCGGTCCCAGGGGCAGCCGTCCGGGGCACGCAATCGGGCGATTATCTCCACGAACGAATCGAATTTTCTCAAGTCCCGCGGCAAAGACGACGACTCTTCCATAACCCTGATTATACAGGCTGAATGCAGGTGGGGCAACATAACGAGGAAGAAATAATGCTAGCCAGGCAGCAACGACCCGACAAAGTCGTGCTGTCCGTGCAGGAAATCGGCGGCGGTCATGGCTTTTTTGCCTTCCAGCTGTACCCGGAGCACGCCGAGTACGCCCTTCCCGGCTCCGATGCCAACACGCTGACCGGATAACGCCACTACTTTGCCCGCCCCCGGCGATTTCTCTCCGGTTAGAACCTCCGCCTCCAATATCTTCAACTGCCTGCCGCGCCAGGTCGTGTATCCGCCGGGCCACGGGTAATACGCCCTCACGCGCCGCCAGATTTCCACCGCCGGGAGTGTCCAGTCGATTTCCCCCGCTTCCTTGTCAATCTGGCTGAAATAGGTGGCTTCCGCCTCGTCCTGGGGTCGGGGGGTTATCTCGTTACGCAGCCAGCCGGTCAGGGCTTCCAGCAGCAGGTCCGCCCCTACCAGCGCCAGCTTTTCCGTCAGCGAGCCGGTGTTGTCATGCGGGGATATCGGGACGGCGGCCCTGGTCAATATCGGCCCCGTATCCAGCTTTACCCTGACGAGCTGGATGCTGACGCCGGTAAATATGTCCCCGGCTAAAATAGCCGCCGCCACCGGCGAGGCGCCTCGGTGCCGGGGCAGCAGCGAGAAATGGACGTTGACGCACTGTCGGGGCGGAATATCCAGGACCGCCTGCGTCAGTATCTGCCCGAAGGCGCATATCACGATTACGTCCGGCTTCAACTGCTCCAGCTGCGCCAGCGCTTCCGGCGACCGCAGGCTTTCCGGCTGGAACACCGGCAGTCCCCGCTGTACAGCCGCATTCTTTACCGGCGGGGAAGCCGGGGCGCGTCCCCGTCCCGCCGGCCTGTCCGGCTGGGTATACACGCCGACGACGTCATAACCGCCGAGGATAAGGCGTTCCAGAGCCGGGACGGCGAACCCGGGAGAACCCATGAAAACAACTCGCATTTATGTCCTCCAGACCCCCGAATTTTAACAAAAAAAATATTTTACAACAACTATCTGTTTTGGGCTGGCAACCCATGAAAACGGCAAGAAAACACAGGTTTTAAGAGGTATCAAGAGCCAAAATACGACAGAAATCGCTGGTTGCCGTCCCTAAAAAATTTGCAACGGGGGGGGCGCCGGTTGTATGCTAGGTGGTGTTAATAATTTAATCATTTATTAACTTTTAGCTCCACAGAACCCGTCCCAAATGACGGGAATTCCAGACAAAAAACGAAGCGATATATGCTCGTGCCAAAAGCAGGATAGGGGGGTATTTTTGCCTGCGCCGAAGTTCAAGGCGGGCGTATAACTTATGGAACCGTCTCGAAATCGCACACCTCAAGAAATATGGGAAGCCGCTCTGGGAGAGTTGCAGGTTCAGGTCAGCAAGCCGAACTACCGGACCTGGTTCAGCAAGACCACCGGCTTGAGTTACCAGGACAACCAGTTCGTCATCGGTGTCCCCAATACCTTTGCCGCCGAATATCTCGAGAAAAACCAGCGTTCACTAATCGAAAAGGCTCTTACGGGCCTGACCAGGAATGGCGTTCAGATAGTGTTCCAGGTTAACGGCAATGGCCATCACCGCGGCAACGGCACCAAGCAACAGGCGATTCCCCCGACTCCTCCATCCTACACCAGGTTAAATCCCAATTACACTTTCGACAACTTCGTGGAAGGCAGCGGCAATCGACTGGCCAGAGCCGCCGCTTTATCCGTCTCACGGAACCCGGGGCACAGCTACAATCCGCTGTTCATCTACGGCGGCGCCGGACTGGGCAAGACCCACTTGCTGCACGCCATCGGGCAGGCGACAGCCGCCAGCAACATCAACGTCATCTGCACCAGCGCCGAGCAGTTCACCAACGAGTTCGTCGTCGCCCTGCGCGACAAGACCACCGAGGAGTTCCGCAACAAGTACCGCAGCATCGGCATGCTCCTCATCGACGATATCCAGTTCATCGGCGGCAAGGAGCAGACCGAAGAGAGTTTTTTCCATACCTTCAACGAACTGCACAATACCAACCGGCAGATTGTCATCACCAGCGACTGCCCGCCCAAGTCCATGCCGCTACTGGAAGAGCGACTGCGCTCGCGGTTCGAATGGGGGTTAATCGTCGACATCCAGCCGCCGGACTTCGAGACGCGCCTGGCGATAATTCAGTCGAAAGCCCGGAACAACGGGGTGAACGTCGATATCCAAGTGCTCGAGTTAATCGCCCGGGACGCGCAACGCAATATCCGGGTGCTGGAAGGCTCGTTGAACCGGGTGGTCGCCTATTCCAAGCTGCTGGGCGAAGTACCCACCGTGGAAATCGCCGAGAGAGCCCTCGAGGACGTCGCCAGCAAGGAATATCTCGCTGACGATATCACGCCCCGCTCGATTGTAGAAGCCGTGGCGGAGTGCTTCCAGCTGTCCATGGATGAACTACTCGGACGCAGGAGGGACAAGGACACCACCATGGCGCGCCGGCTGGCGATGTACCTCATGCGGCAGGAGACCAACTGCTCGCTCGTGCAAATAGGCAAGGAACTCGGCAACCGCGACGCCGCCTCGGTCACCACCGCCTGCAAAAAGATAGTCGGCGATATCAGCGACAGTCCCTACATCAAGCGCAAGCTGCGCGACATCCACCGCCAGCTGCACCCCAAAACAAACGCAAAGAACGCCGCCTGAACCGCTCGGTCTGACGCTCCCTTTTCCATTTATCATGATTTTCGATAAGTATACGATTTTTACCAGTGGTTCGTTTTTTCCGTTTTATTCGTTTGTTTTGTTTGTATATTGCGGGTATTTTGCGGTTATCTTTTACCTGTACCGAGCGTAAAACTTCGACATCCAGCTACAAAGTGGATGTTTCACTCAACCCCATTATTGTTAGTGCTGTTATTAAAGAACATGATATCCATGTTATAGTATAATCTTACTAAGTTATTGTTCATCTTCGGGGTTAATATTGTGATTGACAGGGTAGATATAAGGGTAAGGTCCGGTGACGGAGGCAGCGGCGTGGTCGGGTTCAGGCGGGAGAAATTCGTGCCGTACGGCGGTCCCGACGGAGGCGACGGTGGTAACGGCGGCGATGTAATGATAAGAGCCGACGCGGCCGTGGACAGCCTCAGGAACTACCGGCGCAACAGGCTGTACCGTGCGGGCAAAGGGATAAACGGAGGGGGAAGTCGCAAGCACGGGAGGAACGGTGATAACCTGGTGCTGGCGGTGCCGCCGGGGACGATTGTAGCAACGGATTCTGAGGAAGGTGGGGACATAGTACTTGCCGATCTGGAGAAGGCCGGCGACGAGGTGGTGGTAGCGGTGGGGGGCAAGGGAGGCTGGGGAAACACCCATTTTACGTCGTCGACCAACCAGGCGCCGCACATCGCCCAGAAGGGCGAACCGGGAGAAGAGAGAAATATCCGGCTGGAGATGAGGCTGATAGCGGACGTGGGGATTATCGGCTACCCCAACGCCGGAAAGTCGACGCTGCTGGCAGCGGCTTCGGCGGCCAAGCCGAAAGTGGCGGACTACCCCTTTACCACCCTCGAACCGGTGCTGGGTGTCGTGGAAATCGGCATGGAGACGTTCGTGATGGCGGAAATACCCGGACTCATCGAAGGGGCACACCAGGGTAAGGGACTCGGGCACGAGTTCCTGCGCCATGCCATGCGCACTCGCGTATTCGTGCACGTGGTGGATGGAAGTGTGGAGTCGCCCGTCAAGGACATGCTGAGCGTCAACGAGGAGCTTGCCAGCTATGATATATCACTGGCGCGCAAGCCGCAGATAATTGCCATCAATAAAATTGACCTGCCGGAAGTGCAGGAAAGGCTGGCAGATATTAAGAAGGAGCTTGCCGGCGCAGGGGTGAAGGCGCATTACATCTCGGCGGCGACCGGGCAGGGCGTATCCGAGCTTATGGAGGAGACTCACCGGCTGCTGAAAACGCAGGTAACAGTCGAGGAGGTAAAGGAAAAGCCGGTGAAGGTATTCAGGCCACAGCCGAGACAGCCGGGGATATCCGTGAGCAAGACGGACGGGGAATATGTTATTAACGCGCCGGACCTGGAGAGGTTATTCGCCGGGGTGGGGGCGACCAACGCCGATATACGCTGGCAGCTTAACCACCAGTTGAAGCGGATGGGGGCGAACAAGGTGCTGGAGAAGGCGGGGATAAAGCCCGGTGATAAAATAAGGTGCGGAGAACTTACCTGGGAATGGTGATGAAATGAAGATAGGCGTGCTCGGCGGGACGTTCGACCCGGTGCACCGGGGGCATATCATGGTGGCCGAAGCGGCGAGGGACAGCCTGTCTCTTGACCGCCTGCTCGTGGTGCCCGCGGGTCAGCCGCCGTTCAAGGGCGACGAACCCGTCACTCCGGCGGAACACCGGCTGGCGATGCTGCGCCTGGCGGTCGCCGGAATGCCCGGCGTCGAGGTGTCCACCATCGAGATGGAACGTCCCGGACCATCGTATACTGTGGATACCATCGCGGAGCTAAGCGAGCAGTATGGCGAAGATGACGAGATATACTTCGTCATCGGCTGGGACAGCCTGGAGCAGTTACCCGGGTGGCGGGAGACGGAACGCATCCTGGGCATGTGCAAGCTGGCGGCGGTGCCCCGACCCGGCTGGGAAAAGCCGGACGTTCCCGCCCTGGAAGAAAAATTGCCCGGCATCTCGCAGCGGGTGGTATTACTGGACAAGCCGCACGTGGATATAAGCGCCTCGGCTATCAGGAAGATGGCGGCGGACGGCAAATCCATTGAAAGTCTCGTTCCCGAGTCCGTGGCGGAGTACATCAAAGAGCATAAGCTGTATACGTAACTTCAGGAGGTACAATTTGAAAGCAATAGGAATCGTCGGTAGTCCCCGCAAAGGGGGCAATACGGAGATATTAACGGCGCACTGCCTGAAGGCAATCGCCGAGGAGGGAATCGATACGGAACTGGCGCCGCTGGCGGGACTCGATATCAAGGGGTGCAACGACTGCAGATACTGCTTCGAGCACGACGGCTGCTCCATCGAGGACGACGTCCAGCCTGTGGTTGCGAAGATGGTGGAGTCGGATATCATCATCGTATCGTCGCCGGTGTATTACAGCTCGGCGACGTCCCTGATAAAAGGGTTACTGGAGCGGGCGGGCTTCATGGCGCGCCGTACGCGCGGTCTCTCGGGGAAAGTGGGCGGACCGCTGGTGGTAGGCCGGCGCGGCGGGCAGGACTTCACCTTCGCCGAACTGCTTTTCTGGTTTCACATCAACCAGATAATCAACCCCGGCTCAACGTACTGGAACATGGCGTTCGGGCGCGAAAAGGGCGAGGTATCCAAAGACGAAGAGGGTATGAAAACCGCCTGGAACTTCGGCAAGAACCTGGCAAAGCTGGCGAAGAAGCTGAGGGCTTGAGCGCGGCTGGTCATGCCCGCAATCTTTAAGCTATAATACGGCGGAGGTGTCCCTGTGGCTGGCGAATCGGTAATCAGCGAAGAACTGCAGAACATGGTGAACGTGGACTTCGGGCCCGAGGTCTATGAAATTGAGAAGGGCATGGTAAAGAAATTCACCGAGGCCGTCGAAGACCCCAATCCGCGCTGGCAGGAGGAGGCACCGCCCACTTTTGCCGCCGCCCTCGTGCCCACCGGACTTCTACATAAGCTTTTCAACGCCGATATACCGCTTAAAAGACTCCTCAACGGCGCCAGCGAGCTGGAATATGTGAAGCCCATCAAGGTGGGCGATACTATTTCCGTGACCGGCCGGCTGACCCGACTGCGCCAGGTGGAGGGCAAAGAGGGCACCACGCTTTTCATGTTCACGGAAGTCACCTACACCAACCAGGACGGCGAGGTGGTGGTCAAGGGGAAGAACACGTATATCAAGTACTGACGGGAGACAGATGGCGGAACAGGTCTATTACGAAGACATCGAGGCGGGCAGCGAAATACCTGCGTTAGTAAAGTATCCCACTACCATGCAGTTAGTAAAATACGCCGGCGCCTCCGGTGACTATTATCAGATACACTACGACAAGGACTTCGCCCGGGCCAACGGGCTGCCCGGCGTCATCGTCCACGGGTGGCTGGCGCTCTCATTCCTCGGGCAGATGGTGACGGACTGGCTCGGCGAGAAGGGCGCGCTGGTCAAGCTGGGCGGCAGTTACCGGGGCATGAATGCCGTCCACGAGGACATCATCTGCAACGGCAGGGTCACCAGGAAATACGTCGAGGACGGCAGGAACCTGGCGCGACTGGAGATCTGGGCGGAAAATCCCCAGGGCGATAAAACGGTGACGGGCTCGGCGGTGGTTACTCTGCCTTCGCGGGGCTAGCTAATCCCTCGTACCCCCCTCTTCATATCTATTTGATTAACTCTTGACATTGACCCGGTTGAGATATAATATTCTAGCCTGCGATGAAAAAGTACGAGCTTATCGAACATACTTCGGACATCGGCCTGGCGGCTTACGGAGAGAGCCTGGGCGAGGCTTTTATTAATGCCGCCCGCGGCATGTTCTCGATAATCGCCGAGATTGACAGCGTGAAAGAGGTGGAATCCCGCCGCATCGAGGTAAACGCCGATGACATCGAGGGGCTGCTGTTCGAGTGGCTGAACAGCCTGCTTTATTACTTCGACGTGGAAAACCTGCTCTTCAGCGGATTCGATATGCTGGAGTTCGGGGATACTCGTCTGGCGGCGGAGTGCCGCGGCGAAAAATACGATTCCTCCCGCCACCGCCTGAAGACGGGCGTAAAGTCCGCCACCTACCACCTGCTGGAGGTGGACCGGCAGGAGAACCGGGTGCGCGTGATTTTCGATGTGTAGCGCGCGACATTAATCGGTTGTTTTTGGACTGTTTTTGTTCTAGATTTAAGGTATGGGTATCTGGGTTACGGGACGCTATATTGACATAAAACGAATAACGAATATTTGAAGCTGATTAGCTATGGGAAAAATAAAAAGTTTCGAAAAACGAAAAACGAATCAGCCTTAAAAGAGGTGCGGTCATGCCGAAGTGGGCAGGCAAGCTGGAAAAGGTAGACGACTACCGCTGGCGCATACCGAAAAGCTATAAGGCGGGTATGCGCGTCGACGGCATTATCTACGCCGACGAGTCCATGCTGCAGCAGATTATAAATGACCAGGCGCCGGAACAGGTCGCCAACGTGGCATTCCTGCCCGGAATCGTGGGGCACTCCCTGGCGATGCCGGATATCCACTGGGGCTACGGGTTCGCCATCGGGGGGGTGGCGGCGATGCGCGTCAGCGACGGCGTGGTGTCGCCGGGCGGGGTGGGATTCGATATCAACTGCGGCGTCCGCATCATGCGCACCAACCTCACACGGGAGCAGGTGGCGCCGAAGATTAAAACGCTCATCGATGCACTATTTTACGCCGTGCCTTCCGGCGTGGGCTCGAAAGGCAAGATAAAGCTCGGCGCGAAGGAAATCGACGAGGTATTACTAAAAGGGTCGAGATGGGCGGTGGAGAAGGGGTACGGTCGGCCGGAGGACCTGGAGACCACCGAGGAAAAGGGCGAGATGAAGGACACCGACCCGACACGCGTGAGCGGGCGGGCCAGGGAGCGCGGTGCCCCCCAGCTGGGGACGCTCGGCTCGGGCAACCACTTCCTCGAGGTAGCCGTCGTCGATGAGATTTACGAGCCGGAGGCGGCGAAAGTCATGGGGATAGATAAGGCGGGACAGGTCATGCTGTACGTCCATTGCGGGTCACGGGGACTGGGCCACCAGGTCGCTGACGACTATATCAAGGAGATGGTCAGGGCGATGCAGAAGTATGGCATCGAAGTCCCCGACCGACAGCTTGCCTGCGCCCCGGTAAGTTCGCCAGAGGGGAAGAACTACCTCGCCGCCATGCGCTGCGCCGCCAACTACGCCTGGGCAAATCGACAGTGCATCACCCACTGGGTGCGGG
>CAZPAS010000076.1:0-7988 GCA_964584575.1 uncultured Dehalococcoidaceae bacterium
CACGCCGGAAAGGAGGACGTTGTCACCGGCTTTTAGTCCAGCCAGCGTTGCTTCGGTTAAGGGCAGATCTACTTTTATTACCATATATGTCCTGTATAAATAATTATCATGTCATTGCGAGTACCGGCGTAGTCGGGACGAAGCAATCCGTCTCCCCATTTTAATTTTGTTTCTGCTTTTTCCTTTATTCACATCGATATCGGTAACGGATTGCTTCGGGCTGCGCCCTCGCAATGACGTTCGTTAAAGTATAACCTCCCGGTGGCGGGCGCTGTGGCACTGTAAATTGACCGCCACGGGCAGGGAGGTGATGTGGGTGGGGAAGGTCTCCGCGTGCACGGCGAGGGCGGTAATCCTGCCGCCGTAACCCATGGGGCCGATACCCAGGTTGTTCACCTTTTCTAAAATCTCTTTTTCGAGGTCGGCTACCTCGGCATCGGGGCCGGGTTCGCCGACTTTGCGCAGGAGGGCGTGCTTGGCCATGGCGACCGCTTTTTCCGCGGTGCCCCCTATGCCCACCCCGATGATGACCGGGGGACAGGGCTTGCTCCAGGCTTCGTCCACGGCGTTAACGACGAACTCCACCACCCCCTGCCTACCCGCCGAGGGAAGCAGCATGCCCAGCTTTGCCATGTTCTCGGCGCCGCCGCCCTTGGGCAGGACGGTGATTTTTAGCCTGTCGCCGGGAACGATATCCGTATGAATGACCGCTGGGGTATTATCGCCGGTGTTGGCGCGCTCGGAGAAGGGCCGGGCGACTATCGACTTGCGGAGGTAGCCTTCCTCGTAAGCCTGTTTCACGCCTGCGTTGACGGCGGCATAAAGGTCACCGCCGGTGATATGTAAATCCTGTCCGAGTTCCAGAAATACGACGGCGGTGCCGCAGTCCTGGCAGAGGGGGATTCGCTCGTTTTTAGCGATATCGGCATTCTTCAGGATGGTGTCGAGGACTTCCTGTCCTGCCGGAGATTCCTCTTCCCGGCGCGCCTTTTTAAGGGCGTCCAGCACGTCCTCGCCGAGTTCGTAGTTCGCCTGCTTGAAGAGATTGGCGACGGCTGCGGTAATATCACCGGCTTTGATTTCACGCATTAGCTAAATCGCCTTCCGCCAGCAGCTTCCTCAACTCGATAATCATTTCCGGCACATCTATCTTCATGGGGCAGCGTTCGCGGCAGCGTCCGCAGGTCAGGCAGGTATAGGCGATGGAAGCCGCCTTCTCAAGGTCCTGGTTGACGATGGCCGCCCAGACCGCACCGATACCAGTGAAGTATTTGTCACCGAAGTGCCCGGCGGTCACGGCGAAGACGGGACATTCATAGAGGCAGCCGCCGCAGCGCAGGCAATAGAGAGCCTGTGCCAGTTTGGGGTATCTGGCGAGTCGCGTTCTGCCTCCGTCCAGAAAGATGACGTGGAATTCCCGGGGGCCGTGCGCGCCGTAGGTGGTCACCTTCTCGATATCGCCGGTCTTGCTGGGACCAGACACCATACTCACGTAGGAGGGAATCGTGTAATTGGCATAGCGCCAGGTTACCTCGGACACCTTGTACGCGTCGCCGAGGGCGGGCACCAGCTTTTCCATGCCCACCAGGGCGATATGCACGGGGGGCGCGCCGGTGGCGAGGCGGATATTACCCTCGTTCTCGATGATGAACAATGTGCCGGTGTCGGCGGAAACGACGTTGGCGCCGCTGATACCGATATCGGCACGGAAAAACTTATCGCGCAGGTATTCCCGCGCCGCCGCCACCATGTCCGCAATCTCGGAGTCCGGGGCTATTTCCTGTCCCATGACCCGGGTAAAGAGTCGGGCGACGTCCTCGCGGGGGACGTGAATCGAGGGCGACAGGATGTGCATCGGGCGCGAGCCCATTTTCTGAATGATGAACTCGCCGAGGTCGGTCTCGTAGACCTCGTTGCCCTTTTCCTCCAGATACTCGCGAAGCCCGATTTCCTCGCCGGTCATGGTCTTGCCTTTGACCACCAGCTTCTTCGTGCCGGTAAGGTCGGCGATGATTTTCAGCGCCTCGTCCGCCGTTTTAGCGATGTATCCCTTGCCCTTGTTCTCCTCGATGGCGGCAATCGCCTGACGGGTAAGCTCTTCCATGCGGGGGATAGAGTTTTCTTTTATTTTCCTGACTTCTTCCGCCATTTCCACAGTGTGGGGGAACTTCTCCAGGGCGTTTTTCACGTTGGCGCGGAAGCTCTTGACGGCGCGGGACAGCGCCAAGCGGAGTCGGTCGTTATGCGCCGCCCCCATGATTTCTTTCTTGTAGTTCTTGAATTCGGACGTTTTTTTCATGTTTCCATCGCCGCGGCGACGACCTGTGACAGGTCGAGCACCTCGACGCTTTCCGCCTTCAGTTCGCGCAGTCCGTCCTTGAGCTGCATGATGCAGCCGGGACAGTGTGTGACGATAATCTCCGCCCCGGTTTCAAGAAGCTCGCCGGCGCGGTTGACCGCCAGCACCTGGCTTAGTTCCGGGAAGACCGTCTCGAAGCCTCCGCCGCCCCCGCAGCAGGTCGCCCACTCCCCGCGGGTCCATTCCGGCTCTACCAGTTCGATATTTTCGATGGACTTGAGTATCTTACGCGGCTCCTCGACCAGGTTCAAATAACGCACCAGCTGGCAGGGGTCGTGGTAGGTTACTTTTACTTTCCTGGGGTATTTCAGCTTGCGTGAGGGTATTTTCTCGGCGACGATTTCCAGGAAGTGCCTGACTTCAAGGTCGTAGCCGTCCACGTAGAGCGGGAAGAGCTTTTGTACGGCGTGGGTACAGTAGGGGACGATGCCGATAATCTGCTTAACGCCGAACGATTTCAGTTTATCGTAGGCCCGGCGGGCATTATCCGCGAATTTAGTCTGCAAGCCGGCGTGGTTCAGCGGCGCCCCGCAGCAGGGCTCTTCCTCGGCGAGGTAGCCCGGCCGGATGCCCAGGTTGCGCAGCACCCTGATTGCCGCTTCCAGCGGTTTTGCCTCTTCCTTGCCCGGCAGCATACTCAAGGAAAGGACGTTGCTGTAGATACCGGGTAAATTCAGCCCCAGCTTCTTCTGAAAGCGGGCGAAGCGCATCGGCAGCTCGGAGCCGATGACGCTCTTGTCCACTCCCCGCGCCAGGGACATCAGCCTTTCCAGCTGGGCGGAGTACTGGTAGCCGCAGCCGGCGAAGAAGGTGGTTTCGGCTTGCTTGGGAAGGTCGAGTTTTTGCGCCCACCGGGCGCCCTGTTCCTTGTTGACACCCAGGATGTTCTGCCGCGAGATGATATTATCGGCAAGGTAGGTGAGTCCAGGGGGTACTAATTCGCTGTCCATAGTAGCTGCATATTTATGATACATCCTTGGGGATATAGTGGCAAGTTGAGGTTGGGTTGGAAGGGGTGTTTTATTATAACCTCACCCCCTGACCCCCTCTCCAATCAGAGGCATATAATTAGAGCGGGAGATTGTTTGATTGGAGAGGGGGAATAAATTTGAAAGAGGGGCGAAGCCCCTCTTAGACGCCCCATAGGGGTAATTGGCAAGTGTCAGGTAAAAAGTGGCAAGGAAGGGGAGAAATAACCTAAGGGATAAGCTGTTAATGATTGAGAAAGGACGCCGCCTCCTTCCCACGGGATTTATTTTTCCCACCCTCGGGACTTACGCGGCTAAATCCGTAAAAGACTCCGGGATAAGCCGACGATGATACGAGGGTGGTCAGGGTGGGAATAGATAACACCGAGGGGGGCAGGGAGAGAAAATATATCAAATCCCTCTGCTTGACACTGTGAACTCGGAATTGCTACACTTTTCTTGTTTCCCCGGTAATAGAAACAGGCGGGAAACGCAGGATAAAGATCGTGAAGAAAATAGGCATACTGTACCATCCCAAGGTGGAAGCCACGCGTAAAAAGGCGGGCGAACTGGAAGAGTTTCTCAAGGGGAAGGGGCTTTCCGTGTGGGTATGTTCCGCCTGGGACACGAAAAAAGCCAGCAGCAGTCTCGACGGGACGGACCTTGTCCTTACGGTGGGAGGGGACGGCACGATACTGCGAGCGGTACAGGCGGTTATACCGGGGACAACCCCGATTGCCGGAATCAACCTGGGCAAACTCGGTTTCATGACGGAGCTGGATGCGGATGAAGCCCATGAAAAATTACCGGAGTTAATCGATTCAAAAGGCTGGATTGACGAGAGGGCGATGCTTCAAGTGGAAGTAAACGCCTCCGGCAAGAAATCGCAGATATACCACGCCCTGAACGATGCCGTGGTAGCACGGGGGGAAATCGCCCGTTTGATAAGAGTCGATGCCAGCGTCGACGGCCAGCGCCTGACCACATATAAGACCGACGGTATAATCGTGGCGACGGCTACCGGTAGCACCGGCTACGCGCTGGCGGCGCACGGTCCCATTATGTACCCGCAGTCGCGCGACTTTCTGCTGGTGCCGATAGCGCCTCACCTCAGCTCGGCGTACCCGCTGGTGTTGCCGGAAAGCGCGGAGCTTAAGCTACAGTTGAATACGTATCATCCGGCGGCGTTAAGCGTGGACGGGCATATCAATCTGACTTTGTCCAACGAAGATACAGTTATCGTCAGGCGCAGTCCCCACACGGTGAAATTTTTAAGGATTCGTCCCCGGGAGTCTTTCTACAGTTCGCTCGAGGATAAATTGAAAGGAAAACAAGGTGAGTCAGGTAGAAAAAGCTAGAATACCGGATATACCCCAGATGCATAAGTTGATTAACGACTACGCCAGCAAAGGAGAGATGCTGGCGCGTCCCCTGAGCGAACTGTACGAGGATATCCGCGACTATTTTGTCATCAAAGAGGGCGATACCGTTATCGCCTGCGGGGCGCTGCATGTCAGCTGGGAAGACCTCGCGGAAGTACGGTCGATAGCCGTAGTAGAGGAAAGCAAGAAGAAGGGCCTGGGCAGCGAGCTGGTAAAAGCCTGCCTGGAAGAAGCCGGGGCACTCGGTATCAACACCGTCTTCTGCTTTACCTACCAGCCGGACTTCTTCAAACAGCACAAGTTCGTCGATATCGACAAAGCGGAACTGCCGCGCAAGGTCTGGACGGACTGTTTCCGCTGTCCCAAGTTCCCCAACTGTGACGAGACGGCGCTTATCTACCACGCCGGGGAGACGACCTAGATTGGCGGAGGAAACACTCTCCACCCGGATTATCTACGAAGGCCGTGTCCTCACGCTGCGCGTGGATACCGTCAGGACCATCGACGGACGGAAAAGCACCCGGGAAGTCGTCCAGCATGCCGCCTGTGTCACCGTTATCCCCGTGGACGCCGAAGGCAATATCCTGCTGGTGAAGCAGTACCGCCAGGCGGTGGGGAAAGACCTGCTGGAGATACCGGCGGGCGGCATCGATGAAGGTGAGGATATCGAAGCGGCGGTGGTAAGGGAGATGCGCGAGGAGACGGGTTATCGTCCGCGAAAAATAAAACGACTCGGCGGATTTTATACCACGCCGGGCTTCTGCGACGAGTATTTATACCTTTATCTTGCCGAGGACCTGGTGCATGACCCCCTCTCCGCCGAGGACACCCCCGGCATCGAGGTGGTTCCCGTGCCCGTAACGCAGGCAGTCGAACTCGTTACTTCGGATGCGGTCGAGGACGGCAAGACCATCGCCGGCGTGCTGTTCTACCTGGAGTACCTGAAAAAAGCCGGCCCTTAATGCTTCCAGTCGAGGTGCCTGCCCCCCATGAGGTGCATGTGCAGGTGGAAGATAACCTGCCCCGCGTCCGCGCCGCTATTGATGGTCAGCCGGTAGCCGTTTTCCGCGAGGCCATGCTCAAGGGCTACCTGATTGGCGGCGCGGGTCATCTTGCCGACGATGGTTGTATCTTCGTCCGACATTTCCGCGAGCGAAGTTATGTGCCTGCGGGGTATAACGAGCAGGTGCACCGGCGTCAGGGGATTGATATCCGGGAAAATGACGACATCCTCGTCCTCGTAAACGATTTCCGAGGGCATCTCTCCAGATGCAATCTTGCAGAAGATGCAGTCGGTATTACTCTCTTCAGGGCTCATGTTTCCCAGCCTAAATATCCATAAAAGTCTTGGGGGCCGGATTTTTCATGTCGAGGACGGTTGCCCTGGCGTTAACCACTTTGAACACGCCCACGTAGTCCCAGCCGTGCTGCTCGACGCCCGGTTTCAAGAAGGGGCGAGCTTCCGCGATTTCCTTTTTAAGCTCCAGGTCGTCTACCGGTTGCATCCGGCCGCTGATTCTTACCTGAACACCGTCGGCGTAATAACAGAATTCGGTTTCAGGATTGACCGCCAGCTGTTTGGTGACGTCTTTGTCCGTCTGCATGGAAAATATGATGCCGTTTTCGTCGGCCCGGAATGTACCCAAGGCGCGCACATGCGGCTTGTTGCCTTCTACCGTAGCCAGGTAGGCGATTGGGTTTTTGGTAATGAATGCCAGTATCTCTTTTTTGTCCACGTAATATCTCCTTTTCTATAGTTCGACCGGCGTCGTGTCACCCGTCATGTTCTGCATGGACCAGGTGGAAGCCTCGGTAGGCTTGAGCCTGAAAACCGCCATGTAGTCCAGGCCGTGTTTTTCAATATTTGGTTTCAAAAACTGGTATTTATCCACGATTGCCTGCTTGATTGCGTTGTCTTTTACTTCCTCCACGCGACCGCTGACCCTTAACTGGGTGCCGTTGGCGAAGTAGCAGACCTCTGTTTCCGGGTTCGCCATAAGCTGTTTGGCTACTTTCTTAGTATGGTTGGTGAAATAGATGATACCGTTCTCGTCGGCGCGAAAATTCCCCATCCCGCGCACGTGCGGTTTGGTGCCTTCCACCGTAGCCATGTAGCCCATGGGATTAGCCGTAATAAATTCGTACATTTCCTTCTTGTTCATTTTTACCCCCCTTACTTATTGGTACGACAATTCTAGTAAGTAGGCGGTCGTTTGTCAATGATATTTAGAGAATTTTTATAACGGCATCCGCCACCTGAGACGTGCCGACGGCTGACGGGTCGTCGCGGGTGGGCTTCATATCGTAGGTGACGCTTTTGCCCCCGGCGATGACCGCGGCAATGGCTTTTTCGAGTCGGTCGGCGGCTTCAGTCTCCCCGAGGTGTCTTAGCATCATCACGCCGGAGAGCATCATTGCCATGGGGTTGACCCGGTTCTGCCCGGTATATTTGGGGGCGCTGCCGTGGGTCGGCTCGAAGAGGGCTATCTCATCACCGAGATTGGCGCCCGGCGCCAGGCCCAGTCCGCCGACCAGCCCCGCACAGAGGTCGGAGATAATATCGCCGTAGAGGTTGGGGGCGACGATAACGTCGTACTCCTGCGGCCGGCGTACGAGCTGCATGCAGAGGTTGTCGATAAGCGCTTCCTGGAACTCGATGTCCGGGTATTTAGCCGCCACCTCACGCGCCACCGAGAGGAACAGCCCGTCCGAATATTTCATGATGTTGGCTTTCTGGGTGGCGGTGACCTTTTTGCGTCCGTATTTGAGGGCGTATTCGAAGGCATAGGTAACGATGCGGCGGCTGGCCGATTCCGTAATCATCTTGATACTCAAGCCGGAGTCATCTTTAATGACGTCGCCTTTCTTGCTGTTGATGTACTTAATCAGTTCGTCAGCCTCTTCCGTGCCTTTCTCGAACTCGACACCTGCGTAGAGGTCTTCCGTATTCTCCCGCACGATGACAATGTCCACGTCCTTGAAGGGAGTAGGAGCGCCTTTATATGTCTTGCAGGGCCGCACGCAGGCATAGAGGTCCAGAGCCTTTCTCATGGCGACGTTAACGCTGCGGAAGCCGGTGCCAACCGGCGTGGTGACCGGGCCCTTGATAGCCACCTTGTTCTTACGTATCGATTCCAGGACGGAGTCGGGGAGGGGCGTGCCGTACTTATCGATTACGTCCGCGCCGGCATAGGCAAGCTCCCAGTTGAATTTCACGCCCGTAGCCTCAAGGACGCGGCGGGTCGCCTCGGCAATTTCGGGGCCGACGCCGTCGCCGGG
>CAZPAS010000076.1:8088-9868 GCA_964584575.1 uncultured Dehalococcoidaceae bacterium
TATAATTTAAAGTCGCCGTGTTTCTGTATATAAGGAATAATTCCGCCCTCGTCGAGGATTTTCAGCATGACGTCGGGTATTTTGCCGAAGGTAAGCTCGGTGCCATTGGTCAGGTCTTTGACCTTCCCCGCCGCTAAATCGACTTCCAGTTCGTCGCCGTCGTTGATTTTATCCGTATCGCATATCAGCACGGGCAGCCCCAGGTTGATAGCGTTGCGGAAGAAGATTCTCGCCACGCTTTTCGCCAGTATGGCGCTGACCCCGGCCATCTTGATAACCAGCGGGGCGTGCTCGCGGGACGACCCCAGTCCGAAGTTGCTCCCCCCGACCACGAAGTCGCCCTCTTTCACCTTTTTCGCGAAATTAACGTCGGCATCCTCCAGGACGTGCTGGGCGAGCTCCGGCAGGTTGCTACGGAGGTGGGCGTACCGACCCGGTATGATATGGTCGGTGGAAATGCCGTCGCCGAACTTGTGGGCTTTGCCTTTAAGCACTTACATCACCTCCCGGGGGTCGGTAATCTCGCCGGTCAGCGCCGAAGCCGCCGCCGTGGCCGGACTGGCGAGGTAGATAAAGCTCTTAGGATTTCCCATGCGCCCCTGGAAATTGCGGTTGGCCGTGGACAGGCACGACTCGCCGTCGCCCAGTGCCCCCTGATGAAGTCCGAGACAAGGCCCGCAGCCGGGCGGCAGGATAATAGCGCCTGCTTCTATAAAATCTTTAATATAGCCCCAATCCATGGCTTCCAGCATGACCCGCCGCGAGGCCGGGGCGATTATCAGCCTCACCGACGGGGCTCTATGCTTACCCTTTAAAATACCCGCCGCCGTTTCCAGGTCCTCCAGACGGCCGTTGGTGCAGGTGCCGATGACCACCTGCTGAATCTTCGTTCCTTTTAGCTCTTTTGCCAGCGCCGTGTTATCCACGGTATGGGGCTTTGATACGGTAGGTTCGAGTCCGGCCACCCTGATGTTTACCGTCTTTTCATAGACGGCGCCGGTATCGGCGGCCAGCGCCTTATAGTCTTTCCCCCGCCCCTCCACCTCGAGGAATTTCTTCGTCGTCGCATCGGAAGCGAACAGACCCACCTTGGCACCCGCCTCCACGGCCATATTGGCGATGGTGAAGCGTCCGCTTATGTCCATTTTTTCGATGGTATTGCCGTGAAACTCCAGGGCTTTGTACGTGGCGCCGTCCGCGCCGATTTTACCGATGAGGTGCAGAATCAGGTCTTTCGCCGATACTCCATGTTGAAAGTCGCCCGTGACAACTATCTTGAATGTCTCCGGCACACGCAGCCACGTCCTGCCCAGTCCGAAAGCCACCGCCACGTCGGACGAGCCCATGCCGGTGGCAAAAGCCCCCAGGCCCCCCGCCGTGACCGTGTGCGAGTCCGCTCCAACGACGACGTCGCCGGGTCGGGCATAGGATTCGGCGACGAGCTGGTGGCAGACGCCGTCGCCCGCTTCCGAGAGGATACAACCGCTCTGCCGGGCGAAGTCCCGCAGCAGGATATGGTCGTTGGAGAGGTTGGCGTTGGGACTGGGCGCCGCGTGGTCGATGAACAGCACCGTTCTGGCGGCGTTCGCCAGCTTGCCCATGCCGCTGCTCCGGTACTGGCGGACGGTCAGCGGGCCGGTGGTATCCTGAACGAAGGACAGGTCCACTTTAGTGATGACGATGTCCCCGGCCTTAGCGTCCGTGCCGGACTTTTCACTCAATATTTTTTCGGCTAATGTCTTGGGCATTATTATCTTATTTTGTCATTGCGAGTCCTTCC
>CAZPAS010000077.1:0-9650 GCA_964584575.1 uncultured Dehalococcoidaceae bacterium
AGACGTTCCAGAGCGTCGAAAGGAAGCGACGTGATACCTCGTTCACCTGCTTTTCGTCGAACTGCCGCGGATTGCCCGGAGCCGAGGCGGTATAGAGGTACCAGCGTAGGGCATCGGCGCCGTATTTTTCAACGACCTCGAAGGGCCAGACGACGTTCCCCTTGCGCTTGCTCATTTTCTCACCCTTGGCGTCCAATATATGCCCCAGGCAGATTACGTTCCTGAAGCACGGCTTGCCGAACAGCAGCACCGATATAGCGTGCAGGCTGTAAAACCAGCCGCGTGTCTGGTCTACCGCCTCGCAGATATAGTCCGCCGGGAACCTCCCGTCCTCCAGCAGCGTCTCGTTCTCGAACGGATAATGGCTCTGGGCGATGGGCATCGCCCCGGAATCGAACCAGCAATCGATTACTTCCGGGACGCGCTTCATAGTACCGCCGCACTTGGAGCAGTTAAAAGTGAGTTCATCCACGTACGGGCGGTGCAGGTCGAGGGGCTCTTTGAAACCGGAGAACCCGTCTTTCTCTTTCAGTTCGCTCGTGCCACCAACGCACTCAAAGGCACCGCACGATTCGCAGCGCCAGACCGACAGCGGCGTGCCCCAGTACCGCTCACGGGAAAATGCCCAGTCGATGTTATTCTGGAGCCAGTCCCCGAAGCGTCCGTACTTGATATGCTCCGGGTACCAGTTTATCGCATCGTTACCGGAGATCAGCCCGTCTTTCATAGCGGTGGTCCTGATGTACCAGGTAGCCTTGGCGTAGTACACCAGCGGGGTCTCGCAACGCCAGCAGAACGGATAAGTATGTTTTATCGTCTCGCTGCGGAGAAGCAGCCCGCGCGATTTCAAGTCCTCGATTATCTCGGGGTCGGCGTCCTTAACGAATTTCCCGGCGAACGGGTAACTGCCGATGATATTGCCCTGCAGGTCAACCTGCTGGACGAAGTCCAGGCCCCACTCTTTACCCGCCTCATAGTCCACTTCGCCGAAGGCCGGGGCGATATGCACGATGCCCGTGCCGTCCTCCATGGTAACGAAGTCGCCACTGATGACCTTATACGTCAGGTCTTTTACAGGTTTCTGCGCCTGCAAGCCGCCGTCCTTCTGAAACTTAAGGCGTTCCACGTCGAACTCGTGAGGATTGAAAAGCGGCTGGTACCCTATTCCAACGAGTTCCTTTCCTGCCAGCTTCTTTATCTCGTTATAGTCGTCGAGACCAACCGCTGGCACCAGTCCCGCCGCCATGACGAGATAATCTTCCTTAACTTCGAGGAGAACATACTCGGCATCGGGCGCTACGGCAAGCGCCGTATTACCCGCCAGCGTCCAGGGGGTCGTCGTCCAGGCAAGCAGGTAGACCGGCTTGTCACCAGGCAAGTCTACCGGAAGTTTACCCGTCACCTTGAACTTTATGTAAACCGAGGGGTCTTCCGTATCATCCTTGTAGCCCTGGGATACTTCGTGAGAACTCAACGACGTACCGCAGCGGGGGCAATGGGGGGTAACGCGGTAGCCCTGGTAAACCAGTTCTTTGTCCCACATCTGCTTGATTGCCCACCAGCACGACTCTATATATTCGTTTTTCATGGTGACGTAGGCGTTTTCCAGGTCCACCCAGTACGCGACGCGTTCGATGAGCTTCTCGAACTCACTCAGGTAGCCGTTGACGCTCTGGCGGCAAAGCTCGTTGAAGCGGTCGACACCGTATTCCTCTATTTGCGTCTTGGAGGATATGCCCAGTTTCTTTTCGACTTCCAGTTCCACCGGCAAGCCGTGCGTATCCCACCCGCCGATGCGCGGGGCAAAATACCCCTTCATCACCTTGTAGCGCGGAATAGCATCCTTGAAAATGGACGTCAGCACGTGGTGCAGCGCCGGATTACCGTTCAGCGTAGGCGGGCCATCGAAGAGTACGAAGCGTGGTCCCCCTTCGCGCGCCTCCACACTACGCCGGAAGACATCTTTTTTCTTCCACTGTTCGAGGATGCTTTCCTCCATGCGGGGGAAGCTTGTACGACTCTCAACTGGTTTAAACATGACATACCTCCCTACCAAATAAAAAAATCTCGTCCAAAAGGGACGAGACTGGTAAATTCCCGCGGTACCACCCTATTTCTCCTTCCGAAGAAGGAGCACTTATCAGGGCACATTTTCATGCCCCCGTCGTTGATAACGGTTGACGAAACCGACCAAGCCTACTCGTCCCGGTATTTCCGAGACTTTCGGTTGGCAACTCGGGAGTGATTTTCAGGACGAGGATATATCTGCTCGCACCGTACCAGACTCGCTTGATATCCTTTTATCGTCCCTACTCTTCTCCGTCACTGCCTTTATCTGCTTTATGTTAACACAATGTGTCAGAGAAATCAATAGTGCGGGATTCTTTTCGGCGAGATTACAACTTTACGGGCGTTGCCCACGCCGGTGCTTTCCGTCATCACGTCCGGGTGGTCGGCAAGGGCGAGGTGGATAACGCGCCTTTCGAAAGCCGTCATTGGCTCCATGGTGAAAGGCATCTTGCGGTTCTTTACCTGGTCGGCGAGTCTCATCGCCAGAGCCCGCAGCCCTTCGCAGCGGCGCTGCTTGTAACCTTCAACGTCAAGTACGATGGGTAACCTTTCTTCGGTCTGGTGCGACACTATCAGCCTGACGATATGCTGCAGGGAGACCATGGTCTGGCCACGGCGCCCGATTAATATTCCCAGGTCTTCTCCCTCTATATTCAGTCCGATGGACGAGGCATTGCCATCATCGTCAATAACGGTAAATTCTTCGGATAATGTAACGACCGCGGGCAATTCCAGTAATTCGAGCAGTTTTTCCAGTGTGCCCTTGGCTGTTTCATATAATTCAGTCTGTTCCTCGGGAATATCCATATCTACCTAACCTCTTGTCGCTACTTCTTGCGGCGTTTCTGTGCCCTGTCCTTACCCGGCTGATACCTGGTCTTGCTGGACTTAGCCTGCTTATAGATTTCTTTCCCGGTGGCGGGAGTATCTTTAATGACTATGTCCGCACCGACATCATCGGTGGACTTCTTCTGTTCCGCCTCGTCGAACTTTATATATTTCTTCTCGCTGTCAGTGGCTGTATCCCTGGGCTGACGACGCAAACCACCCCAGCCGGTAACACGGTACTGCAGGACTACCCGGACAATGCTGTTAGCTACCCAGTACAGAGCCAGACCGCTCGGGAAGGATAACGCCAGCAGCGCGAACATCATCGGCATCATCCAGAGCATCAACTGCGCCTGGCTCGCCTGCCGCGCGTCGGTGGGAGGCGTCGTCGACATCTTCTGCTGGATCCACATGGTAACGCCCACCAGGATAGCCAGGATAAAATTGGGCTTGGCAAGGTCCAGCAGCAGGAAACTCTTGTCCAGAGGTATTACAGAGAATACAATCGGCCAGGGGTAGAGATACTTGGAAAGGTTCAGTAAGCCCTCCGGGACGGCCGCCAGCGTCAGCATAATCGACTGGTAGAGGGCAATCCACACCGGCATCTGGATTATCATGGTGAGGAAGCATCCGGCGGGTTTGACGCCGGACTCCTTGTACAACCTCATCTGTTCCTGGGTCAGCTTCTGCTTGTCCTTGCCGTATTTCTTCTGAAGCTCGGCTATCTTCGGCTGCAGGTCCTGCATAGCCTTGGAAGACCTTATCTGGCTCAGGGTCAGCGGGAACATGCAGAGATTGACGATGATGGTAAGGGCGATGATAGCCAGACCGAAATTATCGCCGAGATAATGCGATATCACTATCAGGACGTTGGTTACCGGCTGCTGTATTATCAGTTCCCAGGGATTCAAACTATGCTACCTCAATTCTGACTTTCCAGAGAGACAGAGCGTAATATCGCCCCGCTTTCAGCGTTGATACGCTGTAATGCCATGTCCTCCGTATGTACATAGACGATGCCATTATAAGCGGTCAGCGGACCGTCCACACCCTGTTCGAAGTCAGCCAGCTGTAAAATTTCACCGTTTAGCGTGTTCAGCGAGTAGACGACCCCTTTCCTCGTCGCGAAGATAACCGCATTATCAATAACTACCGGTGTTGAGGCTAATGGATCATCTAGGTCATATTCATCAACTTTAGCCCCGTTGCCCGTCTTAAGAAGATATACTCTGCCGTCCAGGCACGGTGCGTAAATTACGTCGTCGATAACTACGGGTTGCGCCCAGAACCAGTTCTCACCGGTGTACTTCCACTTAAGACTGCCGTCATGGATATTTACGGCGTACAGGTTCCGGTCGAAAGAGCCGACATACACCGTATCGTTATAGACCAGGGGCGTGGCGATAACGGCGCCTTCCGCGGTGAAGTTCCACTTCATACTGCCGTCAGCAGTATTCAAGGCGTACAGCTTTTTATCGAAAGAGCCGATGAATAACACGTCTTCATATATCGTCCCGGTTCCCCATATCTGGTCTTCGGTCTGGAACTCCCATATGAGGTCACCTGTTTCGGCATCAAACGCGTAGACCTTACCGTCCTCGTTACCTATGTAAAGAGTGTCATTATAAACTGTCAGCCCGCCGACGAACGGGTCAATGTAATTTTCACGGGGATAGACCCACCGCAATCCCAGGGTCTCGATATTATAAGCGTATATCTTACCATTGTATGCGGCTATATAGACCAAATCATCGTTAACCACGGGCGTGCCATAGATAGCCACCCTGGCACCCCCGCCACCGCAACCGCCACCACCGGTAACCGGAGAGCAGCCGAAGAGTCCCGGAGAACTGACCGGTTTGAGGGGTTCCGCCCAGAGACGGCTTTCATCGGCGAGATTGTACGCTACCAGGCGCCCTTCTCTGGAACCGATGAACATGGTACCGTCTGACACCTGGCCGCCTGACCACCCGATTGCCGCCATTCCCTTGACGCACCCGAAACTGACCAGAGCAACAGCGAGCATCATTACCGCCAGGATAATCACGCGGCACACCCGCCACTTACCCTTTGATTTCACTATATTCTCCTTTAAGGAACAGTCTGTCATGGTACCGGGTCATAACCACCCGGATTGAAGGGGTGACACCGGACGATACGCCGGATGCCCAGACCTATTCCTTTAAATATTCCATGTTTTTCTATGGCTTCGTAGGTGTACTGGGAGCAGGTCGGCTGGAACCTGCATGAAGGAGGCATGACCCTCGACCACGTAAGCTGATATATTTTAATTAGCTCCAGGGCTAACGCCTTCATGTTCCCCCACAAGCAGTCCGGCCCGGAGCAATAGCTTCCCGACCGATTTTTCCAGTTCATTAAAATCAGCCCACGCCGCTGGAGAACGGGCGATAAAGATGATATCCCAACCGGACTGCAGCGGCGTCTGCCTCATTATTTCCCGCAGCAGACGCTTGACCCGGTTACGAACCACCGCCTTGCCCACACGCCGACTGACCGTAAAGCCATATCTGGATATTTCAAGCCCGTTGGACAGGGCTTTGAGAACCAGTTCCCTGTCCATCCAGGTTTCGCCTTTATCATAAACCAGTTCGAACTGCGCTTTCCTGGTTAAATATTGTTCTCCCCTCACGGCTGCCCCACCCGGGCTGGCACACGCTACCATCACACGACGGTCAAATTGTGCCGTCCCTTTAGCCTCCTCGCTTTAATGACCGCGCGACCGCCGCGCGTGCTCATCCTCTTCAGAAAACCGTGCTCGCGCTTCCTCGGAATACTCTTCGGTTGATACGTCCTTTTTGGCACTTTAACTCCCTGCTAATAATAGACCAATATACCGGTGAATGGGAAAAATGAAATGGGAGACACCAGGAATATCAGCTCTTGAGGCCAATGCCCCCCGTCTTGCTGATGTGCGCCGGTACGTACGGCAGCAAAGCCAGGTGCCTCGCCCGCTTTATAGCCGTAGACAGTGCCCGCTGGTGCTTGGCACAGGCACCGCTTTTGCGTCGCGGCGCAATCTTGCCTCTATCAGAAATATAAGGCCGCAGTAACGCCGGGTCTTTATAGTCGATATGCTTGACCTTGTCCCGGCAGAAAAAACAAACCTTACGCTTGGGTATATACTTCGACCTACCCGTTCTCCTGGTCCTGGTATCTCTAGTCTGTGTCATCCCGTCCTCTATATTAATTTAAATTTTTGTCTTTAGTTAAAACGGAAGGTCTTCCGGGTCCATCTCCGCGACGGCGCCCTCTTCCACCTTCTCATCAGGCATGGGCGTGCTGTCTTCGCTTCTCTCTTCGCCGAAGCCTCCCGCCCCTCGCCTGTCGAGGAATATCACCCTGTTGGCAATAACCTCTATCTTGGAGTGAGGCTGCCCGTCCTGACCTTCCCAGTTCCTGGTATGGATTCTACCCTCGGCATAAACCAGCCTGCCCTTGGCGAGGAACTGGTTGCACTGCTCGGCTAACCTGTTCCACGCTACCACGTTGAACCATTCCGTCTCCTGACGGCGTTCCCCTTCCGGCGATGTATAGACCCAGTTGGTCGCCACGGAAAAAGACGTAACCGGTTTTCCGTTGGGGGTAAAACGCATCTCGGGTTCGTTTCCGACATTCCCTATAATCGTTACTTTGTTCAGACTCGGCATTACCTCTGCACCTCCCCGATACAACTCATGAACTAACGATTCCCGGTTTTAACCGCCTACTTTAATCAATAGGTGCCGCAGGACTTCTTCGGATATCTTCAAGTTCGCTTCCAGCTCTTTACATCGCGCCGGGCTTAGCTTGAACCTGGCTAAAACGTAGTTACCCTCCAATTGCTGCTTTATAGGATAAGCCAGTTTCCTTTTTCCCCACGGTTCAATAGCGTCGATAACTCCGTTCCTGCCGGTAATGAACTGGCTGATACCCTCGATTTTACCTTCCAGAGCCTCATCGGCTACTTCAGGACTCAGGATAAAAACCATCTCATAGTCCTGTAACCTGGTGTCTTCTACCTGCTGTTCTTGTTTTTTCCTTGCCACTTCCTTAATCCTAAGCGAATTTCACGCTATTATACCATAAACCGAAATGGGAGACAACAATGTTATGTTAGCAAACCGGCTCTTTGGGACAGGGTATGTCTTGACACCGTAACTCACCTTTGTTAGACTCTTTTATGAGGCCCCGTGGTGTAGCGGTCTAACATGCCACCCTGTCACGGTGGAGATCGGGGGTTCAAATCCCCCCGGGGTCGCCATAGTTACTATAGATTCCACATCGCTGCATTCAACCGATTTTTCAGTATGACTCTCGTATTATTCTACCTTAAAACATGATATAATCGAGGCGGTAAATTCCCCAAATAACATCACGGAGGTTGGATATGAACGTAATGGTTATGGGAGGCAGCGGACTTTTCGGGCGCAAGACGTGCATTCACCTGCTAAGAGACATGGACGTTAAAACAGTGGTATCCCTGGATATCGTTCCGCCGAGAGACTGGTTTATTAAGGCAATCGAGGAATATAAAGACAAATTTCACTACGTACGCGGGGACGTATCGCAGATAGAGGACATCCTGAACGCGATGAAAGTCTACGATATTGACAAGCTGGTCAACTGGGCGTTTTTCATGGGTGAACAAATAGAAACCAATCCCCGCATGGCAATAAAAATTAACGCGCTGGGCATGAGTAATGCCTTCGAGGCTGCCAGGCTCATGGGTGTAAATCGCGTCATTTACGCCAGTTCAGAGACGGTATACGGACCGCAGGACGAGTACGGGGAAAGGGAAGTTACCGAGGACGACCGCCTTATGCCGAGTCATTCCTACGCCCTCTGCAAGCGACTCGCCGAGATAACCGCCGCCCAGTTCCACGAACAGTACGGCATCAACTTCACCGCCCTGCGACCCACCATCGGGTTCGGGTACGGGGCGTACTTTCCACCCGGAGCCAGGGATTTCTCCGACCTCGTATCGCTGGCGGCGGTGGGCAAGCCGGCTAAATTCGAGTCCGACGGCACACACCTGATTTCGCCCGTTTCCTCCGATGATTTAGCGGAATTCACCAGAATACTTTTACATGCCAAGTCTTCGAAACACCCGGCTTACAACGTCGGTGGTCCGCCAGCCAGTATGAGGGATGTCGCCAAGGCGGTACTGAAACACATACCGGATGCTAAAATAGAGTTCGGCACGCAGAAACCGGACGCCGGCGGAAGGCGCGGACTACCATGGCTGGTCAGCACCGCCAGAGCTAAGGAGGAGTTCGGTTTCTCCTGCATGCCGCTGGAAGACGCCGTGCTGATACACATCAACGACGCCCGCCTGGAAGCCGGGCTGCCGCCGCTGAAGGGATAAGAATATCTATAATTACACGTCATTGCGAGTGAAACGAAGCAATCCGTCTTGTTACAATATTAAATTATGAAGCCAAGTAAACAATATTACGTGTACTTCATGGCTAATCAAACTAATGTTTCGTTATATATCGGGGTAACAGGTAATTTACAAAAAAGGGTTTTTGAACACAAAAACAAATTGGTAAAAGGATTCACTAAAAAATACGGCATCAATAAACTAGTATATTACGAAATATACGATGACCCTGAGAACGCTATCCTGAGAGAGAAACGTTTAAAGGGTAGCTCCAGGGCAAGAAAGAACAAGCTCGTAGAATCACTAAATCCCGGGTGGCTTGACCTGTACGACCGGATTTGACAGCTATGCTATAAGGAAACGGATTGCTTCGTCCTTCAATAGAAGGACTCGCAATGACATTATAGTCCTGATTTCTATTTTGCTATTCTTTTGTGTGCGAGCCGGTGTACATTCCCGAGGGTCCTGCGGTAAAGGCCAGCGTTGGCGTTGTAATATCCTCCCATTTCCAGGGGCAGTGCGCCAGACCTTTCGGTATGCAGACCAGACTGCTCCGGGTGATTACATGTTCCTCATCTCCCAGGACAACGCTCATCTTGCCGCCCAGGTCGTGCGGGTGCTCGGGGTCGCATCCTGCCATGGCTATCAGCTCCGGCCATTCGTGGCTGTGCACCGGCGCCGGCGCCTGGCCGGAACCTTCGTACATCCAGACGAAGTCCACGTAAAAAGACCCCTTGGCGATGTCATCTTCCATGTGGAGCACGCGAGCCCCTTTTGGAGAAGAACCGGGCGGCGGGGGCGGTGGGGGCGGAGGCGCATCTTTTCCGCCAGCACCCGGGCCAAAATCTTTCTTGACCTCGTCAATAATGGTGTACTTCGGCAGCGAGGGGTCTCTCGGGACAGACTGGCTTTCTCCGGTCTGGCGCGTGTATTTCCCGACCGGTGATATTGTCACGAAAAATATGGGCCTGTCTATCCGGTTGAAAAGAATCGGGCAGTGCTTTGTACCCGCCGGCACGAATATCAGGGATGTCTTGGTCAGGACTTCCTCTTTACCGTCCAGCCAGATGGTTATCTTCCCGCCGAGATCCCGGGGGTCTTCCCGATTTGAGCCGACAAATCCGATAACTTCGTCGAAATCATGGGCATGGGGTTCTTCGGCGGTGTCCTCCGCCGAACCACTCCAGAGCCAGTTACAGTCCACGTAAAAGAAGCCCTCAACGATTTCGTCATCTACAGACATAATGCGCGTCATCTTTACAGTAGACTTCCGCTTCGCCTGTTCAGCCTTGAGTTTTTCTTCCAGTTCCGGTGGTAAAGGTTTGGGGTCGGAAATTATGTATTTTGAATATTTAAGTTCTGCCATTTT
>CAZPAS010000078.1:0-9645 GCA_964584575.1 uncultured Dehalococcoidaceae bacterium
GTGCTGCCTATCTGGTTGAGGACGATGCCGAAGGCGTTTCTCATCTGGAGCTTGTCCAGTCCCAGCAGTCTACCCGCGATGGCGGTCGCCCCGAAGGCGTTGACCGTGCCGGTGCCGTCCCAGCCCAGCGTGAAGCCAAACCCGGAGGCGGCGAGAATACGCGCCGCGATATCATCCCCGACGAGTAACGCCGTAATCATGTCTTTGCCGGAGGCATCGGCTGCCTCACTAAGGCTGATGGCGGTGGGCACGGTGGTCCCGCTGACATGCCCGGGAGTATTGACGCCGTCCACCAGGGGACTCACCGGCTCGAAGTCGAAAGAACGCGCCATGACGCTGTTGACCAGGGCGGCATTGGCGGCGGGTACCTTGCCCCCATGAACGAGGATGGTGGCTTCTTCCTTGCCTCCCTCGTTACGCAGAAGCTCAACGAGTTCCGGATTGCCGACGTCCCCGGAACCGCCTATCAGGCAGCCCACCGTATCTATAATGCGGTACCTGGTCTTTTCCAGCGTTTCCGCATCGAAGTTCTCAAAGGGGGTTTCAACCACGTTGGCAGATAACTTTTCAATTGCCGCGGACTTATCGGGCGTACTCATTTCATACCTCCGGCGACCGTTATTTACCTATTACCGTGGGACTCTTGCCGGGAGTCGCCAGCTTCTTGACCGCCGCCTCGTTAAGCTCCACTCCGAGACCGGGACCATCCGGCGGATAGAGAAAGCCTTTTTCGTACCTGGGGACTTTAATAGCAAGGTCGTCCTTCAGCGGAGTGCTGACCGTATCGTGTATGTTGTAGAGGTTGAGGGGCCCGATAGCTTCCTGCTCGATTTTCCCCGTCCAGTCGTTGGCGGCGAGGAAATGCGCCTCGACGGCACAGCCCAGGCCGGAGTTAATCATGCAGCCAGTCATTACCGGCAGGTTGGCTGCCTGCGCGACGGCTACCCACTTGCGTGATTTATGTATGCCGCCCGCCTTGGGGACTTTCAGGAAAAAGCCGTCCGCGGCTTCCCGTTCGATTAATTTGATAAGGTCGTGGGGTTCGGCGGCAGCTTCATCGGGGAATATGGGCACGTCCACCTTTTTGCGGAGTCGCGCCAGCCCGTCGATGTCCCAGCGGGGCACGGGCTGTTCGGACAGGTAGACATCATACTTGGCGATTCTCTGTAATACGTAAAGCGCCTGGTGGTACATCCAGCCGCCGTTGGTATCAATCATAATCTTGACTTTGCTTCCAACCGCTGCCCGCAGTGCTCCTATCATCTCGATGTCTTCATCGGGCGTGCGGGCGCCGACTTTCAGTTTCATGGCTTTAAAGCCGGCTTTCACCAGCGTTTTACCCTCCGCGCCCACTTCCTCGGCGGTGCCGGAGGACATCACGAACGCCAGCGCTATCTTCTCGTTGGAAAGACCGCCGATGAGCTGGTAAACGGGTATGCCCAGCGCTTTGCCCATGAGGTCGTGCAGGGCGTAGTCGATGACCGCCTTCGACTGATTATTGAGCTTGGCGGCTTTGTCCATCCGCGCTACGATTCTCTCGATGTTGAATGGGTTCTCGCCGAGGAGTATCTGGGGACCGAAGACCTTGTTGATATTGTACATGATGGAGTCCTGGCTCTCGCCCATGTACCACGGCGAGGTATCGCCGGTCTCGCAAATGCCGGTAATCCCCTCGTCGGTATGGATTTTGACGACCACGGCGTCGGAGGCGACGGCGGTGCCGCCTCCCATCTTCATCGGCTTGGCGAAGGGCATGGAAACGGGGATGCACTCGATTTTAGTGATTTTCATAAAATAACCTCCGGATTTCGAATGAAAAATGTAGTTAATGGGTACTAATTCTGTATAGCACTTTAAGCTATGATAAGTCAAACTCGTGAGACTAAAGTCATTGAGGGCAGTCGTGATAATTGTGTATTATAATTGGGAAAGTAGCAATATACCGCTTTTCGAGGAGGTGTCAGTTATGGAAGCCAAGTGCCCCGGACAGGACATGAGGAACCTCAGGGCGGCGATGTATAAATGCCCTAACTGCGGCAATGAAGTGGAGATGTTCTCCGACGAACTCCGCATTAAGTGCAAGAAGTGCGGCAATTACGTTTATAAGGAACAGACGCCTTCCTGCATCGAGTGGTGCCCCTCGGCAAAACAGTGCCTCGGCGAGGAGAGATGGAAGGCACTGATGGGCTTTATTAAGGAAAATTAGCCGGAAGCGAGTTTTTCGCCAATTACGTAGGCGTCGGCGAGGGCAGTGGGGTGGTCTTTGATTTCCCCCCTCTTGTCGACGCCTCTTATTAGCAGTTCATCCGTATAATCGGCGTTAATCGCCTGGAAAAAGTATTTAATCGTCAGTCTGGGTCCATCAAAAAGTTGTGCCCCTTTTGTCGCCCCCACCCCGATGAACACGCCCTTCTTCACGGGGATATCCAGGTTCTTCAGGACGTATTTCCTCGCCCAGAGCGCCTGGCAGCGGCTGATAAGCTGCATGAGCTGCGGGCTGATGGTATAGAAGAACATAGGCGATGCTATGATGATGGCGTCGGCGTCCAGTATCTTCTGGTAGAGGTCGTCCATGTCATCGTGGATGACGCACTTGCCGTCCTTGAGGCAGCCGTAGTATTCCTTGCAGGGGGCTATCTTAAGTTTGTCCACGACTATCTTCTCGATTTCCGCCCCTTTACTCTCCGCCCCCTTGAGCGCCGCGTCGATAAGCAGGTCGCTGTTGCCCTTGATACGCGGGCTTCCCATTAAACCCAGGACTCTCAAATTAACTCCCTAACGTCCGTCGCTGAACAACTTGCCGCCCTGGGCGACGTTCTCCGGCTTGAGGTCGACGATGTCTATCATTACCGCCGATTCCGGGCACTCGATATTTTTAACAATCGCCGCGGTGACGTCTTTAGCCAGACCGCGCTTCTGTTCGACGGTCCTTCCCTCGATGATTTTAATGGTTACTAGCGGCATATTTACCCTCCCTGCTGGTTTTCCTGTAAAAAAGTGTAATGCTTTGCGTGTGGGGAGTCAAATATACGAGGTGTTCCAGAGGAGTGATGTTATCTTTCTATCTCTCTCCCCTAAAACCGCTTCATCTTCATGACCATCGCCAGGATGATGATTAGCGCCAGGATAATCGCCAGCAGCAGCACGCCTACCATGTAAATTACCCAGGACGGTGTACTCTCTATCTGGCTTTTGATTGGTGCGGGTGCTTGTTCCGGCAATGGCGACGAGAAAGTCGGCGGTTCCGTTTCCAGGGTAGGGGATGTTGTCGGCAGGGCGGCTTTGGTCATGGAGGGGGTTATCTCCGGAATCTTCTCCGGCGGGATTTCCGCACCAGACGCCGGTGTCTCCGTAGTTAATGCGGGCATCGTTTCCGTGGTAAAGACGCCGATGGAGCTCCAGCCGCTGCGGGTGCTGTCGCTGGTAGCCCTGACTTTCCAATAATATGTCGTTTCGTAGTCCAGCCGGATATCGCACTGCCAGGCATTGGTGGGCAGGGCGAACTCATCCGTCCTGACGATGACCGGGCTGCTGAAATCGACATCCTTAGCTACGAGGAGTTCGTAGGCGTTCGCCCCCACCACCGCTGTCCACTGGAAGAGTGGCTTCACCGGTACCCCATCGGCTCCGGCGGCGGGACTCTCCGGCTTGAGGGTGACGGCTTCCGTTTCCAGGGTGGTGGTGAAAGACCATTTCTCCGACCACGGACCGGGTACGGGCGAACTGGCGCGTACGCGCCAGTAATAAGTGGTCGCCGGCTCCAGCGACGGCAGGCGGACGGAACTGCCGGTGGTGGTGCCCTCGAACCCATCGGGTATGGAGGAGAAATCGGTATCATAGTCGCACTGCCACTCGTAGCCGGTCGCCCCCTCCAGCGTCTCCCAGTCGAGATTGATATTCCTCACGGTATGGTCGGTCAGGCTGCCGATGCCCGCCGTGCCGTCCAACGGCGTGATCTGAACCGGCGGCAGTGTCAATGTGTCGTAATAGGTCATCAACCTGGTATTGGTGGTATCTATCGACCATAATTGGTTGCCGGACTGCCAAAGTCCCTGCAGCGTGGCGCCGTCTTCCAGTCCGCGGGTGACAGTCTCGAAAGTGGGACCGAGCGAGTAAGTGGGATTGAGACTGCGCTCCATGCCGCCGTCACTATCGAAGTTTACGGCGTATAATGTGCCGTCAGGAATAGTGGTTAACCCGCTGATAATAACGCCGGCGGGCAGGGTAGCATCAATGCTTTCCCATTCCGTATCGTTGCCGATGACGAAGCGGTAAATTTCATCATCGGCGGTGGTGCTGGCGGCGTAAACGGTGCTGTTGCTCTCAAAACCGGGGTCGAAGGCGACGATTACGGAGTCGGTAAACGGCGGTACGGTAATGTCCCGGGGCACCGGCTGGAACGACGTCCCGTTATCGCTGGACAGGTAAACCCAGCCATTGGTGTTCCCCACCATGATGGTGCCGTCCCGTTCGTAGGCGGGTGATAACACCAGTGAATATATTGACTGGCTGCCCGCCGATGCTCGCTCGGAGTAGAAAAACCCGCCATTGGTGGTCAAGTAGACCATTCCGTTAGCGCCATCGAAGCCGGCGGCGTAAAAGGTATCTTCACCGGCGATTGCCCAGGCATCTATACCGAAGGGGTTAGAGGTAACGGGGTCGCAGGTGATGCGGCACCGGTAATTCTGACCGTCGTCGGTGGACTGCCAGACACACGGACTGCCGTTACTCTCCCCGCTCGCGAATACCGTCCGGCAGCCGGAGCCGTATTCCGGCGGGAGTCCGACTCTATTGATACTGTCGATTTCATCCATATTGCCGGAGAGTATCCTTTCCCACGTTTCGCCTCCGTCCCGCGTTCTCCAGAGACTGTGTCCGTTCCCGAAGGTCAGCACGAACAGGGTGTTGTCCTGCGCGTAACCGGGCGAAGGCGCCACGTCGACGATGGTGGTAATGTTCGTATCAATCAAGCTAAGCTGGTTCCATGTTTCCCCGATGTCCCGGCTGATGGACAGGGCGCTGCCCGTGCCGCTGGTGGCGGCATACGCCCTGCCGGTGGTGGCAAAGTCCGGGGCAATAAGAATTTCGGTCGTGTGACCCGTTGGCTCCTTGCGGCTTTCCGTCCAGCTAATGCCTCCGTCGGTGCTGGAATAGGTCTGTGAGTTATCGGCGGCTCCGGCGAGCAGGATAATCAACGGGTATTCACCCGATATATCCAGACCGGTTACATCTAAATTATCCAGCGCGTAATCCTCGCCGATATTCAGGTCGGTAGCCGTGGAGACATAAGGAGCGTCGGTGCAGTCGATTTCATATACGTCTCCTTCTCCCGCGCCGCTATCGATGGCTACGTAGAGAACGCTGCTTCCGAAAGATGGGTCGGCGTTGTAATTATCCGGGAAGGCAAACGTAGCCGACGAGGCTGCCGCGACGGGGGTAAAGCTCGACGAGTTATCCCGGTTCAATCTGGCATAACCCGTAACGGCGTTCCAGTCCGTATCCCCGGCTTTAAAGATGATAAAAGTATCGGTCTCGTCGGTTCCGGCGGCGACCAGTTGCATGTCGTTGGCGTAGTCCGGGGAGAAAGCCACGGCGTACACATCATAGTTGCCGATGCCGGTATCCGTCCACGTGGAGACGATATTTCCCTCGTTCAGGGTATAGACGCCTCCGAACTCGCCGCTATCGGTATCTCTGGTACCTGCGGCGATGATGTTGCTGTCCATATGGGCGACATCTATTGATGTTATTTCTTTGTTATCAACTCCGGCAGGGATTGCGGGCAGTTCGGTGAAGGTCTTGCCGCCGTCGCCGGAACGGTACACCTCTGACGTGGTGGCATAATACACCGTATTCGCATCGTGCGGGGATACCGCTATATCCACTATGATATCCTGGACGTTGCCGGTTTCCATCCAGCTTGTGCCGCCATCGTTGGACCTGTACAGCGTATCGGTAAGACCCGCAGCGTAAGCGTAGAGGGTGCCGTCGTTAGCCATGGTAAGATGCTGTACGTCGGAACCGGGTGCCAAGACCCGGTGTCCCGCCTCGCCTTCGGCGGGAATGTTGACTCTTGTCCACTTAACGGCTGCCGGTGACGCTGTCGCTGTGGAAGATAACGCGATTGCAGCTAAAACGGCTGACACAGCGAACAACTTCATAACAAGCCATCCTGCTTGCCGGACCTGCCTCCGGGAGGACCCTTCGTTAGCCATATGGCGAAATTTACCCCACCGATAATAATAGTACACTCGAAGGTAAAAAGGTTAATAAAATTCTAAAAATTTACTAAAAATTCTGCTTTTTTCTTTTTACCATGCGATGTTGAATAAATTCAGGCGTGGAGTATATACTGTTAAAAGTTATGGATGCGGACAATTACGAAATCGACGAAGGTACCGACTATGTAGGTTACCGCGAGGCTTTCGAGCTTATAATTTCGCGCGTCAAGCCAGTGGGAACCGAGGAGATGACTCTGGACCAGAGCGTCGACCGCATTGCCGCTGCGGACGTGGTGGCGGATGTAAGCTATCCATCTTCCGATGTTTCTCTCAAGGACGGATTTGCCGTAAAATCCGCCGACGTGGCGGCTGCCTCAAAAGAAAACAGCATCGTATTGAAAGTGACCGGCTCCGTGTTTGCCGGTTTTAAGTTCAACGGTGAGGTGAAAACGGGTAGTGCGGTCAAGATATGTTCCGGCGCGCCGATTCCACTTGGAGCGGACGCAGTAGTATCCGCGGAATTCTGTGAGGAGCTGCAATCGGAAGAGGTGTCGGTGAACGCCGACGCCGAACCGGGTCGTAATATCCTGCGTGCGGGGGGAGAGGTAAAGGAGGGGGCGACTATCGTACGGAAAGGGCGCAGGCTCCTGCCGGGATACCTGGGGCTTGCCGCCGCCGCCGGCATCAGCCGGGTGAGTGTCTATCGGCGTCCGCTGGCAGCGGTGGTGGGAGTTGGCGACGAGGTGGTGGCACCCGGCGAAGACCTCAGTCCCGGCCAGCTATACGCCAGTAATCTGGTGACCATGGAGTCCTGGCTGACATCCTTCGGGATATCCTGTGTAACTTCCGTGGTCAATGACAGCGAGGAAGACATCAAGCGGGAATTAAAAAGGCACCTGCCGGGCGTGGACTTAATCCTGACCAGCGGTGGTGCCTGGGGAAGCGAGCGTGACCTGGTAATAGGTACGCTGGCGCAGCTTGGCTGGGACGAAATATTTCACCACGTGCGGATGGGACCGGGGAAAGGTATCGCCTTCGGCATCTGGGAGGGCAAGCCCGTGTTTTGCCTGCCCGGCGGGCCCGCCAGCAATGAAATGGCTTTCCTGCAGCTTGCCCTGCCGGGGATTTTAAGGATGAGCGGCGATACCATACACCCCCTCCAGACGGTCACCGCCCGGCTTACGGAGGACCTGAAGACCCGCCACCTGGCGTGGACGGAATTCAAGGATGCCACCCTCTCCCGCGATTCTAAAGGGAATTACAGCGTCGGCTTATACAGGAACCGGAGTCGTCTGCAGGCGATTGCCAGCGCCAACAGCCTGATATGTATTCCGGAAGGCACGGAGTCATTGAAGGGCGGTGATATCGTACCGGTACAGATACTGGCGCCCCGCCTCGACGATATATAGGTCGCCCAACCAATAAATAATATTCGGATAAAGAGAGAGCCCCCCGTTTCCGGGGGGCTCTCGGAGTATCAGGAGTATTGTCCCTTAAGTCATTCCTAGACTTGTCGTCTGGTCCTGACAATCAGGACAATTACCGCGATCACCAGTACAGCACCGATGATGATTATCGCCCAGATGTAGGCGGGAGAAATCTTCTCCACTGGAGGTGCGGGCGGAATCTCAACAACGGTTGCCGGAGGTGCTGCGGGTATGTTGATTACCGGGGCAGGCGTCTGCTCGATCACCACTGGAGGTGCCGGTGCAGGTGCGTCCGCGGCAACCATGAAGTTGGCAACGGTCGACCAGTCACCATCAACCGGATCGATGACCTTAACTCTCCAGAAGTAGGTCTTGCCTTTCTCGAGAGCTGCGGAGGACACGATACCGGCATTGGCCAGCTCTTCGTCCATCAGGGTAGTAGCGAAGGACGGATCAGCGGACAGCTGGAACTGGTACATGTTAGCACCGGCTGCCGGAGTCCAGGAGAATGCCGGGGTGGTGCTTGCGATGGTGCCACCGTTCTCCGGTGAGGATATGGTCGGTACCGATGCCGCAGTGGTCTGGACGATGAAGCTCCGTGTCTCGGAGAAGCCACTGCTTATCGGGGTGGTTACCGATACTCTCCAGTAGTAGGTGGTACCGGGCAGGAACGTACCGCCGGCAACGATGCTGGAAACCGGGTCAAGAACACTGGCAACCGGAATCGGGGCCAATACCATCTCGGTGAAGGCCTCATCCAGGGCGATGAACAGGAAGTAGCCGGTAGCCTTGGACATCCGGTTCCAGGTGAAGTTGACGTTGGCGATACCAGCAATCATCGGGGCGATGACCTCGATGCGCTTACCATCGGCGGGGGCTATCAGGGTGGGTCCGCCCATGATGATAGTGTCATCGAAGTATTTGACGCCCATGCCGGTCCAACTGGCGGTATCCACAGCAGCCAGCGTCACGCCTCCGGAAGCACCGTCATAGCACTTCAGTGCGGTAGGCGATACGTTGAAGGTCAGCGTGGTGGCAAAGCCGAGGAAAGGTGCGCCGGTCTCGGCATATCTGGTACCCCAGAAAAGTTCGAGATGCGTACCCGGTACGGTAGCCGCCGCCGAACGGGTCAGGTAGGAAGTACCGGCGGCAACAGCAGGAGCGGGAGCAACTGCAGCAGTACCCAAGACATCCGTCTGAAGGACGTAAAGCACGCCGTTGTAGTACTGGAGGCCGGTGTTGACCTCATTGCTTGCTACCGCCGCTCCGGCGGTTTGATGTGCCGTGGCCGGGAAGTTCATTGACTTCCACTCGCCGAACGGGTTACCGGGGCCGAGCTCGCAGCGCCAGACGGTGTTGTTTGCCTCTTCGGAAGCGAAGAGGTAATCGCCGGCAGCCAGGCCGGAAGCGGCTATCTGGAGGGTACCAAAGGCATTCATCACACCCATGGTATTGGTCCAGGTGGCACCGCCATCGGTGGTGTAGGCGACGCCGCCGCCGTTACCGGCGACGACCACGTTGTTCTCACCGACGCAGATTATCATGTTGATAACCGCGTTGAAGCCGCTGAGCTGGCTGTTTATCGGCAGGCCCCAGACGAAGCCGGCGTTGACCGACTTGTAAACGCTTACGCTGGCGGCATCGCCGATGTAGATGACCTGGGCGCTCTCTACCGCCAGGTCAGCCATGCCGACCGGTACGGAACCGCGCTGGTACCAGCGCTCCGTGCCGCCATCGGCGGTGTAGTAGAGTACCGTGCCGCCTTCGTCAGCGGCATAAACGACGCCGGGCTCGGAAGGCAGACCGCGCAGCATGAAGTCGTTAACCGGTGCGGCAAGAGCCACGCACAGTACCCTGGTGTAGGAGAACATGGACACGCGGTATACACAGGAAGTAACGGCATCATGGCCGGAGATATACCACGGGTCGCCGGTCTGGGTGAAGTAGATGTCGTCGATTACGGTGTTGGCGCTGTCCAGGAGGGTGAAGTCGTTCCA
>CAZPAS010000079.1:0-9417 GCA_964584575.1 uncultured Dehalococcoidaceae bacterium
TGGAGGTGCTGGAACCGCCGGAAATCCGCGAAACGGTCATGGAGACGGCGGAAGCCGTGAGTGAGTTGTATAAGAAGAAACGAAAGAAATAAACAGATTGTGTGACACGCGGGTGTCAAAAAGATGTGAGATAAGAACCAGAAGGAGGAACATATGGCTGAACAGCGTAACTATTGGGTTGGGGAACCACCCGAGGTTATAGAGGTACAGCTGCCCGACCATCTGATGGCTCCACTGTGGAACTTGAGAGTATTGGTGCATCCGGCAATGAAGCTAAGCCTGAGGAAGTGGCGAAAAACAGGAGCACTGATGGGACTAT
Organism: uncultured Dehalococcoidaceae bacterium; assembly: GCA_964584575.1. Taxonomy (GTDB): domain Bacteria; phylum Chloroflexota; class Dehalococcoidia; order Dehalococcoidales; family RBG-16-60-22; genus JAFGPF01. Next base: position 320 of record CAZPAS010000079.1, read on the forward strand.
TGCCTGGAGATATTGACTTATGGAAGGTGCCGGGAGCGACTACGACATACAGCCCTAAACGAGAGAACAGTAACGAACTCCTGTACTGGCAAACATACCAGGCCTATATGGAAGCAATAGAGGAGCGCCGGTTACAGGATATAAAAGGCAAAAAGGGATTACTGGTACATACGCATGAAATGGCAGACATCCCAGATATTACATGGTTTTTACACATAGATAAATACCAAGAATCGTTAATTGTTGTTTCATAGTAACACATGCACAAAAAGGATTATTATGAATATTTTTAAAAAGAAGAAGCAAGGTGATTCTAATCTAATATATTCGGGCTATAAGATATATATTTTTACTCTTAGTGGTCCGCATGATACTGTATCCATTCCTACATCATCTCTAATACCAATAGAAATATATACCGTTCATGAAGAAGAAATAATTAATGAAGATACTGATTTTATTGCACCTGTAATTACAACAGATGGTAATATTGTGTTCTTGCCAATAGGAAAACATAACGCACTACTCAATCTCCAGCAAAAAATATCTAGCATTGCTACTAGTCAAATACATTCAAATAATATTTATGAAATATCCTTAGGCAGTTTTGCTGTAGTTGGAACTAGTTTTCATTTGCCAGACGCACCAAACGTACACTGTGAAGTCTATAGAGTATTAACATATAAAAAACCCCTTCCCGAATTTGAACACATCTATGTTTCCCTAAAGACATATTGTGAAAATATCGAGGCTAGACCCGAAATTCAATCACATTTTTCGCAAGATTTACAAAAAAATTGGATAAATAACGTTATTTCAGGATTAAAACAAAGATTAAATTGGGAAGAAATTGTGAGTAATGCAATAGATGAGGCTTATAAAGAGGCTGACAAACACGAAAAAGTTGAATCAGAAAAAATTCGATTCGTTCAAATAGACGAAGATGGTAGACTAATTAGATAACCAAATTTATATAAATTTAATCATCTAATTGCCCTTAATGGAAAAGCTAAACGGTATCAAGTAATCGTACGCATCGCTGGACTTATATCCCCATGTTCGTGCAATGGTGACCCATTAACCAGAGATAATAAACTGAGGGGGAGCAGTACTGCTCCCCCTTTTTTACTGTTAAATAACACCCATAGTCCCCGATGGTGCCAGCGCGGTTTCCTACGATAGCACAGTACTGCTTAAGTAAGTATAAATACCTAAGTGTAGAAGAGCGAAATAGGAACAATTACAGTTGTCAATGTTACTTCATAAGAGTATACTGCCCCTGAAAAGGGGTAGCTTACTTAATAGGAGATTATTGATAGAAAAGTAAGAAAATATTTATATTATCATATAATCCTCAGCTTTTAGTAGTGAGGGAGGCTTTGAACCGCTGCCCCAGATGGTCACTTGGATGGCGGCGAGCCAGCAGTGAAACCGGCCCGAAAGGGTCGGTTTATATTTATCTATCTTAAAAAGTTATTCTGCCCGATAGATGGGAGGTCATGACTAATGGTTAAGTTAATAATAAGAGGGATTCTTGTGGTTTTTGTGCTGGCGGCGCTGTCTCTGGCTGTTCCCGCAGCGCCGGTCTATGCCGCCTCACCGGTGATAAATAACCTGTTTGGTGACTCGGTTGATGTTATCGCCGGTGGAAGTGCCGGCTTCATTGATGAAAACGGCGACGCCACCGTTACTGACGCCGACTCGCCCAATTTTAACACCGGCTTCTTAGACATTAGCCAGACCGCGGGGACGGCTAACGGTAATCTCAGCGTCGACGGCGCCAACGTTACCTCCGGCGGAGATGCTGTCATCGCCGCCGGGGAAACTATCGTTGTCGGTGGAGTAGCCGTCGGTACGGTTAACGCCGTTTTTGATGGCCAGGGCGGCAATGACCTGCATATAGGCGTCCTCAATGCTAACGCCACGCCGGCAAGGGTTACGACCCTCATAAGAAATATTAAATACGCCGCCCCCACCGGACTCGGCGCCCGTGATTTTTTGCTCATGATTGATGACGGAAGCGGTGGATTTGATCTGGCAATATTCACCGTTAACGTCTTAACTGCTCCCCCGGTAATCAACAACCTGGACGGGGACTCCCTTATTTACGACGCCTGTGCCGGCGGGGCATCTCTCCTCGATGACGGCACCGACGCCACCGTCACCGACGCCGATTCCGCCGATTTCAGCGGCGGCAGTGTTACCGTTACCATAACCGCCGGCAAAGACGCGTCTGAGGATAAGCTTGGGATTTACACCGGCGGCACCGTGGCTACCGCCTGTACCGGCGCGGGCTGCGATGTATCCGTCGGCGGCACGGTTATCGGGACGCTGGGAAACACCATCTTCCAGGGTAATGACCTGGTGGTAAACTTCAACGCCGACGCCACGCCGGCGCGGGTAACCACGTTACTCCGGGCGCTTACCTATGAAAACGTGGACGGCATCAACCCGACGTACGCGCCGCGTTCTATAAGTATTACCGTTAACGACGGCGACGGCGGCACCAGTGCGGCCTCCGTAGTTACGGTCACCAACTTACCGGCCCCCGAGATGCATATAACGTGGGGTGGAACACCTATCAACGATGGCTCCACCCACAATTTTGGTAGTTCAAGTTTGAATTCCATATCAACTTCTTTCTGGCAAATTCGGAATTATGGCACGGCGGACTTGACCTTGACCACGCCCGTCACTATTACCGGCGCCGATGCGGACCAGTTTAATATCCTGACACAGCCCGTTTCACCCGTGGCTGCCTCGGGGAATACCTCCTTTAGTGTGCAATTCATTCCCACCTCGATGGGTGCCAAGACTGCCAACATATCGATAGTGAATAATGACTGCGGTGAGAACCCGTACGACATCATCCTCACCGGGACCGGGCTGGCGCCCGAGATTAATCTCAAGCAGGGCGTGACGGATATCCCCGACGGTGGCAGCTACGATTTCGGCGTTCATTTAGGGAACACCGATACGGATGTTACCTTTACCATTGAGAATACGGGCAACCAAGAATCATGGGTAATGTCGCCCATCGCTATCGGTGGCGCTAATGCCGACCAGTTCAGTATCCAGCAGCAGCCCGTCTCGCCGGTAGCCGCCTCGGGGAATACCACCTTCGTCGTACGTTTCAGCCCCACCTCTACCGGTGTCAAGACGGCGACCGTAGCCATTAATAACAGCGACAGCGATGAGAGCCCTTACAACCTCACCCTTAATGGGACCGGACTGGCGCCCGAAATCAACGTTAAGCAGGGCACGACGGATATCGCCGACGGCGGCAGCCACGATTTCGGCGGCCAGCAGACTAACGCCACCACGGACATCACCTTCACCATCCAGAATACCGGGGACCTGGACTTAACCGTGACTACTCCAATCACTATCGGCGGCGCCGATGCCGACCAGTTCAGCATCCAGCAGCAGCCCACATCCCCGGTGGTCGCCTCGGGGAGCACCACCTTCATCGTACGTTTCACGCCAACATCCGCCGGCGCCAAGACGGCGACCATCAGCATCGCTAACAACGACTCTAATGAGAATCCCTACGACCTGACCATAAATGGTACCGGGATTCTAGCAGCTTCCCCGGGTAGTGGCTTTGAATACTACTATGACCATATAGATGTCCTGGGAAAAAGTCATACACTCGTTACAAATTACACCGGCGAAGTGCGGAATACGTTAGAATTAGCCTCCCCCGACGGTATGCTTACGATTTTCATCCCCGAAGGTACCGTTATCAAGAATGAAACCGGGCAGGGACTACACTCCCTGGAGGTAAACGAAAACGATAACCCTCCGCCACCCCCCGAAGGTGCGAATATCATCGGTCTGCCTTACAATTTTGAGCCTGATGGGGCTACCTTTGACCCGCCGATTACATTAACCTTTACTTATAACCCCGGGGACTTGCCTGAAGGAGTAGACGAAGAAGCTCTTATCCTGGCCTTCTATGACGAAGAAAACGGGGTATGGATTGAACTCGACTGCGTCTGCGACCCTGATACCAACTGTATAACGGCATGCGTCTCCCATTTTACCCAATTTGCTATCCTCGGCAAGGAGGTAATATTACCTGCCTCTTTCACACTATCCAACCTTACGGTGGTACCGGCGGAGGTAGCACCCGGTGAAACCGTCACTGTAACCGTGGAAGTAGCCAACACGGGAGGTACGGCAGGGGACTACGGCGTGATACTTCAAATTGACGGGACAGAAACAGAGACTAAAAACGTGGCTGTAAATGCCGGCAATGTGGCTACCGTTAGCTTCACGGTCAACCGGGAAGAACCGGGGAACTATACTATTAACGTCAGCGGACTTGAAGATAGCTATATTGTGATAGCCCCCGCCCCCGAACCTACCCCTATAATAGAAAGCGAGCCTGCCCCCGAACCTGAACCTGCATCTCCATCGCCGGAAGTCTCAACACAAACGCCGGATACACCGGAACCAGAAAAACCGCCTGCGCAGTTATCGCCACCGGAAGCTGAATCGGGCATGAACTGGATACTCATCGGCATACTCGCGGCTATAGGCATACTTTTAGTCACCTTTCTCATCTACAGATTAGTAAATAGAAGAGATTGAAACTAAAGCATCGGGGATTAAATATTTCGGTTAATAATTAATGGTAGTCATAACTAAAGTAAACTACTAATAGTAGATATTACGATAGAAATACACCCATCCCGATGTTTGTGCAGTGGTGAGTATTACTGGCAGGTGACGTTATTCCAGAGGGCGGATGGAAATAGTAGCTTTCAGGTCTGATTTAGCATCTTTACCCCAGAACTTGCCATCGGTTGGAAGTGTAAGGATAGGGTCATACGAAGCGGCCAAAGTAACGTGACGAGCATCGATGGTCAGACCCAGGCTGGGGTCGAAACCAAGCCACCCGGCTCCTGGCAGGAACACCTCGGCCCAGGCGTGCAGTTCCGGTTTTTTCCGGGGATTGAACGGCAGATGGTAACCGCTGACAAACCGCGCCGCCAGCCCGAGCGAGCGGCAGGACACTACATATAGCCAGGCAAAATCACGGCAAGACCCCTTTCCTTTTTGGAGCGTCTTTTCGGGGACCCAGGGATCGCCGTGTTTCCTCTCTTCCCGCTTTAACCTGTCAAAGATACAGGTGACCAGCCCGCCTAAAAACGGGACCGTCTCGTATTTCGCCTGAATAAGAACTGGCTTGAGGAAGTCATTTATCTCCCGGGATATTTTTTTATGATTCATAATATACAAAGCGAGTAAGGATTTGTCCGGCTCCGGGTAGACAAGGGGCAGGTGGTTCATCGTTGGCTCCGTAATGAAGAAATCATACGGGTTCCGCTCGCTTGTTTCGACCTCAGAACATGCTGAAATATTCAATTCCTTATAACTTGCTTCGAACCAGGCGGTGGCCAGCGTATTGTTTTCACTATCGGCGTGGTGCGTGATATAGGAAGGTGGAGGCATAATCGTCAAATCAAACTTAAGGACTTGCTGCCGGGTATCGGGACGCGGCCTGAGACGAACCGTTTGCGAATCCAGCGTTACCGGCTGCGAGTAGCGGTATGAAAGAGTATGTTCTATTCTCAAACGCATGGCATCAGTCCGTAATGGAATGTATCCAGTCCGCGGGCATACGGGAAACGCCGCGTTTCAGCACTTCCTGCCACCAGTTGCTTATGGGGCGGAGTTCCTCGGCCGCGAACCGGCTCTCGATGAGCGAGTAAGAGTTCTTCTTGTAGTAAACAACGTCAATAGGATAATCGACGTCGTTAGCGGCGACACGGGTGGAATCGAAGGCTAAAAAGCTCAGTTTCAGGGCGTTGACCAGGCTTGATTGGTAGGTGAGAACGCGGCGGAGGATGGGCTTGCCGAAGGCTGATTCCCCGACGATATAGAACGGGCTGTCCTCGGACGCCTCGACCCAGTTACCCTCCGGGTAAAGCATGTATAATTTGTGCTCCTTGTCCTCTTCTAGCTGCCCGCCGATAATGCAGGTCAGGTCGAATTTATAGCCGCCGTCTTTCAGCGCTTCCATGTCTTCCGTTCTCACGCGGCGTACCTGTTCGGCAAACTCATTGACAGCGGTGTATAAACGGGTGAAATATTTATCTTCTGATTCAAGCACCTCATGGAAATAGGTTAAAGCCTTGTCACGGGCGGAGCGGAGACCGCTCGTCATGATAAACATGGAATGGTGTTCTCTCTGAATGACCGTGGTCTTGGGGGCGCTGGAGTATTCCACGCCGCTGGTTACCCGGGTGTCGGAAAGACCCACCAACCCTCTCGCAACTTTGACTCCGATACAAAATGTCATCTTGTCCTCTTCTTGGTGGTCAACGTCTCCGGTTGCCGCGCCGCGAAGAATGAACTCGAAATTGAGTCCCCCACCTTATTAAGTTTTAACTGGAATGTGTCTATATACTCATGGAGACCAGTTTGAATAATCTCGGTAACATCAGCATATTCAATCTCCGCTTGGAGCATGCCCAGCTGCCGTTCCGCCACCGTGGAGTAACTCCCGACCGGAGCCCCGGTAATATCGTGCATGGAGTTATCACACTCTCTGAGACAGAATTTGACTGACCGCGGGAAATCCGGCTCAAAGAAGAGGAATTGGGTTATATTGGCCGAGGTGATTTGGTGGTACTGTTTACGGTACATTTCAAGAGCGCTGGCAGAACGAAGGAGCGCTGCCCACTGGAGCGTATCGAAGGTTGATCCCACGTAATCCGCCTTAGGCAGGAGGATGAAATATTTCACATCTAATATTCGGGAGGTTTTATCCGCTCTTTCCAGGAATCGGCCCATCCGGGAGAAATGCCAGCCCTCATTATGGACCATCGTGCTCTCCATCAGTCCAGCCAGCAACTGGCTGTAATTCTTTATCTTCGTAAAGAAACTGTTCGGGCTCGTGAACGCCTCGCTACGGGCCATCGGATTCAACAGGAAGAGGTAGAACTCATTAATGCACTGCCACGTTTCGGTGGAGATAATCTCGCGTACAGTACGGGCGTTCTCACGTGCCTTGTTAACGCAGGATATAACCGAATTCATATAACTCCGGTCGAAGACGAGGAAATTGACCACGTTTTCCTGATTGGGGCTATGGTATCGTTCGGTGAACAAATCATTGTCACCAGTGACCCGTATCATCGGTTCCCATTGCAGGGCGATATTCATGGGGATGTCAAGAATCAGCCTGAAATTTACGTCGACGAACCGGGCAATATTTTCCGCCCTCTCGATATATCGTGACATCCAGTATATAGATTCGGCAACCCTACTCAGCATTTTCAACCGCCGTTACTTCGTGTGGTTTTATCAGGTCCGGGGCGCTAACGGGTTTCCTGCCGGGGGATTGGAGTACCCAGGTGTCCTTGCTGCCACCTCCCTGGGATGAATTGACAACGAGTGAGTCCTTGGGAAGGGCAACCCGCGTCAGTCCGCCGGGCAGGACCCAGATATCCTCACCATAAAGTATATAAGGACGGTAATCCACGTGCCTGGATTCATAGTGATTATTTATTATTGTAGGGACACAGGAGATGTCCAGCGTCGGCTGGGCGATGTAATTACGTGGATCTGTGTTTATCTTTTCAACGAAGGCAGCCCGTTGTTCCCTGGTGGATTGCGGTCCGATGAGCATACCATATCCGCCTGACTCGTTGACAGACTTGACGACGAGCTTTTTCATATTGCGGATAACATGTTTCCGTTGCTTTTCATCCGAACAAAGATAGGTAGGTACGTTGGGTATAAGGATATCTTCTCCCATGTAGTATTTGATTATCTCCGGCATGTAGGTGTAAATGGCCTTGTCATCGGCTATCCCGGTCCCGAGACTATTGGCAAGTGCAACACGCCCGGCGTGGTACGCCTCGGTAATTCCAGGGATGCCGAGGGCGGAATCTTCACGGAAACTGAGGGGGTCGATAAAATCATCGTCGATACGGCGGTAGATGATATCCACACGCTCGAAGCCGTATATTGTCTTCATGTAAACAAACCCGTCAATAACAACGAGGTCTCTACCCTCCACAAGCTGCACCCCCATCTGGCGGGCCAGGAAAGAATGCTCGAAATATGCCGAATTGAAAATGCCGGGAGTCAGTACGGCAATGGTTGGTGAATCGACGTTTTCCGGGGCAAGGTTGCATAGCATTTCGTAGAGTTTGTTAGGGTAATCATCAATAGGATAAACACTCATCTTCATAAATATTGTGGGGAAGGTGCGCTTGAGGACCTCCCGGTTCTCCAGCACATAGGATACGCCGGATGGACATCTCAGGTTGTCTTCAAGGACATAAAGCTGCCCATCGGAATTCCTGACGATATCAGTACCGGTGACATGGCACCAGATACCCTTGGGAGGGTGAAACCCTGCGCACTGGGGACGGTATGATCTTGCCGATTTAATCATCTCTTCGGGGATGACTTTATCCTTAATGATTTTTTGTTCGTTGTAGATATCGTCGATAAACTGATTGATGGCGTAAATTCTCTGTTTCAAACCGCACTCGATAATATACCAGTCGTCCGCATCGATAATTCGTGGGATGATATCAAAGGGAAAGATACGGTCTATTTGTCCCTGCTGTTCTCCGTAAATAGTAAATGTAATCCCTGCCTGGAGCAGGGCTGATTCGGCGGCACTTTTACGGCGCAGGATTTCTTTCCTGGGGAGTCGGTCGATCCGACGAATAAAGGGTGCTATCGCTGGCCAAGGAACCCCGTCAGCCTTGAAGTATTCATCATAATGTGATTCGGTCTGGTATGTGGAAAATTTCATTCGCCAAGCTGCCTTGATACATCGATTATCATTCTGCTATTTAAGTGGTATTATAGCCTATATAATCTGATTCTACCATAGGTTATCTTTAAACGATATTGTTATCAATGGCGGTAAAATCAATTATAATCGTTGGGAAGTAATACAGGATATATGTTACGATGAAAACACAGACATCCCGATGTTTGTCCAGTGGTTACCCATTAACTACAGTTAATAAACTTAGGGGGAGTCGATACAGGCTCCCCCTCCCCTTTTTTTATAAGACGACGACCAAACGAGGGGGAAATTACTTAGTATTGAAACAGATTCC
>CAZPAS010000080.1:0-9089 GCA_964584575.1 uncultured Dehalococcoidaceae bacterium
GGAGACGGGGGAGAGTCGAACTCCACCTGAAATACGATATATCATTCAATGGTTGTCTAGTTATCTCGATGTTAAAGCGTCTCAACTTATTTAACAAAAAGTCAGAAGGTAAAATTTCAAGAACCAGGACGTTTATCGCTCCCCCTCCAGAGAGGGAAGAATTAACGTAAAAACGTAAATACATGATATATTTCTACACAAGTGTGGATAACATTTATTCAGGTCTTTATTAGTTGCAGGAACCAAATCTAATACCATCACCCCAGGAAGAATAAAAGCAAGTGGTACTTGATGGAAATCTAGTTCTTTTTGTAGGTGCTGGGACTTCGAGATTTCTTACGTACCCAAAGTTGGGATAGCCTAGCAGATTTATGGCTCGAGAGCCTCACAAGAGGTGAGGCTTTCATCAATTATATCTATCCGTATAATCACATCAGCCAGGATGTTGATTGTACGCACCTGAATAATTCTATTTTATTCTTAACACCTAGCTTACGGTATATATTCTTGATGTGGGTATGCACCGTTAACTTGCTGATATAGAGTTCTTCCGCTATTTCGCCGTAAGACATACCAGTGATAATACAGTAAACAATATCTATCTCTCTCCGGCTAAGGCGAAATCTTGCCTGCAGTGTAGCTTTAAGTCTCTTCTTATTGGTCAAATCAGTTAGGGTAACCAGGAAGCGAGGTAACGTAAGTAATCGGTCAACTTTCCATATGAGTGAACATTCTATCCGGAACCGTTTGCCGTTGTCCGCGAAAATTATCCTTTCTTTTGGCCAAAGTGCAAGCCGTTCTTCGGCTTTTAACAGATTAAGAAGGTCACCGCAATCATTGATGATGCAGGACGGGATAGGGAATTCACCTTTTTCAAGGTCACGCAAACTAGGCTGTATTCTGCTGAACAGATACAGGCAGATCTCCCGTGATTTTGTGTCGGAGTAGATGGGTTTCAGTTTGTGGTCCAGCATCAGCAGGCCTTGATTCCTGGTTTCATCAGTGAACAGCAGTTGCTGTTTTAAATTATTGATATTGGAAATCTTCTTGATATTATCCACAGTAAGCATCAAATGATGCGTAAGTATCTCAGCTTTAGATAGGTCATTGGTCTCATAGTCCAGATGTTTCCTAGAACGCCATAGAGTAATCATGCCTTCGAGGTTGTTTTTCAGCTGCAACGGCAGGAACATCTCCCAGAACAAATGCTGGGGTGATATAAACTCATTATAAAAGTCTGAATTTTCCCAATCTCTCAAAGAGATGGAGTCACCGATTTTAAGGACATTTTGGGGGGAAGAAATAGCTTCTTTCAGCAGTGGGGAATGCTGATAAAACCCGTCTTTATATAGCGAGGGGTTATATTTATCTTCAACGGGATTTAGCCCGTCCGATTTAAACGACCTTGATTCCACTATTTTTATATGCTGCGGGTATCCTTCAATGAGCTGAAAGGTACAGCATTCCGTACGGAACATCTGCATTATGGAGGGGCAAATAGTGCTTACAAGATTATCCATGTCTTCGCACCGGTTGGCATGGTAAATCAGATTGGAGACATCAAGATAATCTCTTTCAGCCATTCTCGCCATATACGAATATATATCACTATTTATTTCAAATGTCAAAAATACCCTAAAAGGGGTATTTAACTAGATACCCACATGTTTCATACTTGGGCTGAAATTTATAAAATACATGCCCGGAAATAAAAGATAATAAAACGTACTTAAAGAGTGTTAGAGTAGTTCAAGAACCACCTGACCTTCTTTGTTCCATGCCTGTTTTAAAGTGATTACCGACTTACTGAATTTTACAGATTATTAAAAAAGTTACGTTATTCTACTCACAATAATTAAATATTAGCAGCGATGCCAGATCAAGGATGCTGCACGAAAAAGAAGGAAACAGGATAGTATAGGAAGACATTTGTGGTTCAAGTAGACGATTCGGTAACGGCGAAGACCGAAAAGAAGACCCGAATAAGCATCGAAAATATTTCATTGAGCTTCGGTGGTGTTCATGCCCTAATTGATGTCAGTCTGGAAGTCAGGGATAACGAGATACTAGCGATCATCGGACCCAACGGTGCTGGCAAGACGGCCCTCCTTAACTGTATCAACGGCTTCTATAAACCGCAGAAGGGTGAAATATATTTCAACGGGAAGAAAATTACCCGTATGCGCCCGGACAAACTGGCAAGGCTCGGCATCGCCAGAACCTTTCAAAATATCGAGCTTTATACTGGCCTGAGTACGCAGGACAACATCATGGCGGCACGCCACGTGCTCATGAAGCAGAACTTCGTCACCGGAGCTATCTATTTCGGCTGGTCTCATCAGGAGGAAATCGAGCACCGCAAGATAGTGGAGGAGATAATTGATTTCCTGGAAATCCAGTCCATCAGGAAACGAGTGGTCGGCATACTGCCCTACGGGATGCGCAAGAGGGTCGAGCTAGGGCGTGCGTTAGCACTGGAACCGAAAGTTCTGCTGCTGGATGAAACCATGGCAGGCATGAATCTTGAGGAAAAGGAGGACATCGCCCGCTTCATAATTGATGTATATGAGGGCCAGGGAGACACCTATCCAGACACACCGGTTCTGAAAAACGGCATTAAGAGCATTGTCCTCGTAGAGCATGACATGGGCGTGGTTATGGATATTGCTGACAGGATAGTCGTTCTTGACTTCGGTCATAAAATCGCCGAGGGCACTCCGGCTGAAATTAAGTCCAACCCGGAGGTTATTAAGGCTTACCTGGGTGAGGAGCTTCAGGCTTAGCCAGAGAATTTTTATAGTAGTATAGCGCGGATAGAAACAATGATGCAGGTAAACAATATTGAAGTAGCTTATATGAAGGTAGTTCAGGTTTTACACGGCGTATCGCTTGAAGTAGGTGACGGGAAAATCGTGGCTTTGATTGGAGCTAATGGCGGCGGTAAAACGACCACGCTTAAAGCTATTTCCGGATTGTTGAAGACAGAAGAGGGCGAGATAACCAGCGGCAATATTGTTCTTGATGGCAGGAGGATTGAAAGGTACGGGCCGGAGGATATCGCGGCTATGGGCGTATCTCAGGTTATGGAAGGACGTAGAGTCCTGGAGCACCTGAGCGTGGAAGAAAATCTAAATGTCGGCGCTTACTTACGCAAAGGCCGAGCCGCGGTCAAGCATGATCTGGAGATGGTTTTTGGTTATTTCCCCAAGCTAAAGGACTTTCGCCGCCGTACGAGTGGATATTTATCAGGAGGTGAACAGCAAATGCTGGTGATTGGCCGGGCCCTGATGGCAAATCCCAGGCTGATACTCCTGGACGAACCTTCACTGGGGCTGGCACCGCTTGCGGCGCAGGAAATATTTGAAATTATCCAGAAAATCAATGAAGAGCAAAAAGTTTCGATGCTATTGGTAGAGCAAAACGTTAAAGCGGCCTTGGGCATCGCCGACTATGGTTACGTGATGGAAAACGGCCGAATAGTCCTCGATGGTCCCGCCGAAAAGCTCCGTGACAATGAGGATGTCAAAGAATTTTATATGGGGCTATCGGCGATAGGGTCTCAAAAGAGCTTCCGTGATGTCAAGCATTACCGACGAAGAAAGAGATGGCTTTCCTGAAGGAAAAGGTTTCACCAATGATTACTGAAATCAGCCAGGCAAACACTGTCAAAGGTGATACCTGGCCTAAGGTACTCAAGTACAACTATGAAAAATACGGCGACCAGCACAAGGCAATGCGCCACAAGCACTTTGGTATCTGGCAGTCTTACACCTGGCAAGACTACTACCTGAGCGTAAAATACCTGACACTCGGTTTACTTTCGCTCGGTTTTAAGGCTGGAGACAAGCTGCTTATCGTGGGTGATAACGCACCGGAATGGTATTTTGCCGAACTGGCAGCCCAGTCCAATCACGGGATTAGTGTGGGGTTATACTCTGATTTAACGAAATCAGAGATAAAATACATCTCAGCCAATTCCGAATCCACTTTCGCTATCGTCGAGGACCAAGAGCAAGTCGACAAATTTATCCAGATAAAAAACGAACTGCCGTTGTTAAAGAAAATAATCTACTGGCGGTATAAGGGTCTTTTCCATTACAAGGACCCCGCGCTCATCGGATACAGGCAGGTACTGGAACTCGGGCGTGATTATGAAAAAAACCACCCCGGTCTGTTCGAGGAAAAAGTAGCCAGCGGGAATGCTGATGACGTTTGCTCTCTTATCTACACTTCCGGAACTACCGGCGAGGTTCCCAAGGGAGCCATGTATTCATTCAAGACAATACGGCATGGCTCCGAGTGTTACCTGCACCTGGATACATGGTTAGAGACGGATAACATGGTCTCGTATCTGCCACCGGCTTGGATATTCGAGCAGTGGTTTGGTCTGGGTTGCCATTTGCTATCAGGCAGCACCATTAACTTTCCCGAAGAGGCGGATACTCAACAGGAGGATATCCGGGAGATAGGGCCGACGATAATATTTTATAACCCCCGCCTCTGGGAGAGGCAGGCCAGCTGGGTCCAAGCAAGGATTCAGGGTGCCGATTGCCTTAAAAAATTCATCTACCGCCTGTTCATGCCTGCAGGTTATAAAATGGCCGATTTCAAATTTAAAAATCAGAAACCGGGACTACTCCGGGGCGTGCTTAATGCGCTGGGGAACCAGCTTCTATTCAGGCCTATCAGGGACAGCCTTGGGCTTGCCAACGCGAGGATTTGCTATACGGCTGGGTCGATGCTAAGCCCGGACGTTATCAGGTTCTTTCATGCTATAAATGTGCCTCTGAAAAGTATCTACGGCTCGACGGAGGGGGGGGCACTGACTGGAACCAGCAACAATGATATTCGCCCGGATACTGTCGGTACGCTTAATCCAGGTGTCGAGGTTAGTATTACCGAAGCCGGAGAGATTATCAGCCGGCAGCCAGGCACATTCTTGGGGTACTATAACAACCCTGTGGCTACCGCGGAAGTCCTCAAGGACGGATGGTTCAATAGCGGCGATAACGGATATTTTACTGAAGATAAACATCTAGTATTTGTGGATCGACTTGAAGACATCGTTAAACTCACGTGCGGCGACAAACTGACACCGCAGTATATCGAAAGTCGGTTGAAATTTAGTCCTTATATTAAAGATGCCTGGATACTGGCAGGACCAGGCAGGCAGTATCCATCAGCGATTATAATCATAGACCATGAAAACGTCGGTCATTGGGCTGATGGGCGAAAGGTAACTTATACCACTCATACTGACCTTTCCCAGAAGTCAGAAGTCTACGAACTGGTCGAGCAGGAAATAGCCAGAGTAAACAAAAGCCTGCCGCTCGGTTGCAGGGTCAGGAAATACGTCAATCTGCACAAGGAATTTGACCCCGATGAGGCCGAACTTACTCGCAACAGGAAGTTAAGGAGGGTCTTTCTGAAAGAGCGTTACCGCGAACTTATCAGAGCGATTTATAGTGATAAGACTGATGTGCCCGTTGAAACCCAGGTGAGATATCGTGACGGACGGATCGGAAAGATAAAGACCACTATTAAAATCAAGTCGGTTGAGGAGACTGCATCATGAGTTTCTTTCTACAATTAGTGGTAACCGGCTTCGGACTGGGGATGGTTTACGCCCTAATCGCCATTGGTTTTGTCATCATACTTAAGTGCTCCAAGGCGTTTAATATCGCCCAGGGACAGTTTGTGATGATAGGCGGTTACCTGGGTTTTACCTTTCTGGTAACCTTCCACCTGCCGGTATGGGCAAGTATCATAGCCGCCGTAGCCGTGGCGGTTATTATGGGTTTATTGATTGAGCGCCTGACCCTGCGCCCCCTGGTGGGTCAGCCGGTGCTGGCTATTATTATGATGACAATTGCCTTGGGGACGGTACTGGATGGGGTGGCTACGCTGGTCTGGGGCAGTGAATATAAAGCCTACCACGGCGTACTGCCAACGTTAACTCTGAAAGTCGGTGAGTTATCCGTACCCCCGGAGACACTAATTGGCATCATCGTGTCTATTATAACGGTCGCGATACTCATGATTATCTTCCGTTATACCAAGACCGGTCTGGCTATGAGAGCCACCGCCGAGGATGAACAGGTGGTACAGGGCGCCGGAATTAAGGTAACCACGATATACGCCATCTCCTGGGCAATTGCCTGTGTAGTCGGTGTTATCAGCGGTATCATTCTCGGCGGCGTGTCCGGGGTTTCGACGGCGTTGACCGAAGCCGGTATGAAGACCTTCGCGGTGGTGCTGCTGGGAGGGCTCGACTCTATCGGGGGGGCGATTGTCGCCGGAATAATACTGGGTATGCTGGAGAATATCGCCGCCGGCTATCTGGACCCGTTACTTCCCTCGGGCGGCGGGCTGGCCAGTGTCTTTCCGTTTCTTATTATCATCATTGTGCTGATTTTTAAGCCGCACGGTCTATTCGGCCTGGCCAGGATTGAAAGGATTTAATAATGAGTTTGCCTAGCGGAGTTTTTCAGGAAAGCTATGCGCAGGACATGGCTATCTTCCGCACCCGGACGCACTGGGTATTGCTGGCGGCCTTCCTGGTACTACTCTTTGCCATGCCTTTATATTCCAGCGATAGAATGCTGACTATCCTGACTATCATGGGCATCACCATTATTAGCGTACTCGGCCTTCAAATCCTGACAGGTTACTGCGGGCAAATTTCCATCGGTCACGCCGGTTTCATGGCTGTCGGCGGTTATGTATCTGCCGTCCTTACCGCCAAACTGGGCTGGTCTTTCTGGGCGGCCCTGCCATGTGCCGGTCTGGGCGCGGGAATAGTAGGTAGTGTCTTCGGGTTGCCTTCACTGAAGATTAAGGGATTTTACCTGATTATGGCGACGGTGGCGGCTCATTTTATCATTATCTGGGTTATCCTTCAGCTATACGGTATCACCGGCGGCGCCGACGGGCTATCCGTATCCAGGCCCGAGATAGGCGGCCTGGTGATAAAGTCCAAGGCCAGCTACTTTTACATGGTGATGATTTTCACCTGCCTGGCAACCTATCTGGCAAAAAACATCGTCAGGACCAGGGCAGGTCGGGCCTTTATCGCTATCCGGGATAACGACCTGGCAGCCGAGGTCATGGGCGTCAATTTATGGGCATATAAACTTACGGCGTTCTTCATCGGCTGCGTTTTTGCGGGCGTGGCCGGTTCCCTGCTGGTCCACTACTTTGCTTTCGTCAGTACTGACTCTTTTCCTTTCATGAATTCGGTATGGTACCTGGGTATGCTTATTGTCGGCGGCATGGGCAGTATCACCGGGGCCATCTTCGGCACCGTGTTCCTCAAGCTGCTGGATGAGTTTGTCACTATTTTCGGTCCGGTGTTGGCCGATATTTTCCCCGCCATTGCCGCCCAGGCAGCCGCTTCACTGGGCCTTATCATGCGCGGGCTGGTAATAATAGTCTTCCTTATCTTCGAACCCAGGGGTCTGGTGCACCGCTGGGAACTTATCAAATCATATTACAGGCGGTGGCCTTTCTCACATTAAAAATAGAGATGAAGGGAGGTGATTGGAATCGGATAACAATGACTTACATGCCGCACCAAATAAAGATAGAAAGGAGAGAAAAATGGCAAAGTTTAAACTGGTATTTGTCTTGTCCTGTATCGTGATACTCGCTTCGTCGGTACTGGTAGCCTGCGGTAAAGAAACCGTCACTCCTGCGCCCTCCGAACCGGCTAAGCCGTCGGAACCTGCACCTAAGCCGGTAACGCTCTATATCGGCAGCACCTTTTCACTGACCGGCGCCTATGCCGAGGATACAGCGGCGGTACTGGCCGGTTATGAGGACTACGCCAACTATGTAAACGAGACCAAGATGATGGCGCCCTGGAGGAGTGAGAAATTCCCCGATAATGCTAATCTGGAAGTGCTCTGGCGGGACGACGAACTCAGTCCTGAGAAAGCATTGTCTATCTATGATGAACTTAAAGCCAAGGGCATGCTGGTTTACAGGATACCTGCCTCACAAATCGCAATGGCATTAATGGAACTGTTGAACGAAGACCGTATCGGTGCCACCAGCATGGCCGCCGGCGCTTATCTCCTCTCGCCGCCCAGGACGATATTCACCAACTACCCGCTGTATACCGATGAGATGGGCGCCATTGCCGACTGGTTCCTGGAGGGCTGGACGGAAACCAGGGCACCGAGGGTCGCCTACCTCACCGCCGATGCCGCCCCGGGACGGTCAATTGACATACCGGAAATGGAAAACTATCTGACGGGTATAGGGTTCGAATTTGTCGGCAAGCAGTTCGTGCCCCTGGTGCCTACCGCTCCGCCGACTACCCAGCTGGCATGGTTGAAGGAAAATGGAGTTGACCTGGCTATGGGCTTTATGATCAACCCCGGCTCGCAGCCGACCATCAAGGAGGCGGTCAGGCTGGGCATGGGACCGCACCTGGACTATAAGATAACCTTCGGTTTTGCCGCCCCGAGCCACCTGGCAGTCTTCGCCCCGGCCATGGGCACTCTGGGTGACGGCGTTGTCGTTGCTGGCAGCTACCCTCCCATGACCCACACCGAAGTTCCGGGCATCGCCTTCTGTCATGAGTTACAGGATAAGTACCGCCCCGGCAATGAAGTGACCCACATCATGTACCTGGCGGGTATGGTCGAAGCCATGCTCCAGACTGAGGCGCTGCGGCTTGCCATGCTGCAGGTGCCGGCCGACGAATTAAAGCCGGTTGACGTACTGGAATACGGCTTCTACCAGATTAAGAACCTCAGCACCGGCGATCTAACCCCGCCGCTGACCTTCGGGCCCAGTGATATTGAAGGCGCTGACGAAATGCGTATCGACCAGGTCCAAAATGGCGAGGTTGTCTTACTGGGGTACTATCCATGTCACGGTATCTATAAGCACGAATAACCATTATCTCCGGGGGTTCCGTTCCGGAGCCCCCGGAGAAGTCCAGCTATTACTCGAAACACCCAGTTTTTAACGGCCTGAGCAGCGACATATTCAGCCCTGACATTCCTCCAAGCAGTTGTATCAGGTCTTATATGAGAGTTACTAATAGCCAGGTGTTACAGACATCCCGGTGTTCGTGCAAT
>CAZPAS010000081.1:0-8963 GCA_964584575.1 uncultured Dehalococcoidaceae bacterium
CCGGATAAAACAGACCTTCGACCCCAACACCGTTTCCGACCCCATGAACTATATATCACCACGGTGAGAAAAATATCGGGGTAAGTGCCCGCACCTGCTACATTTTAGCTTGAATCATGAACACCTGGTTCGGGAAAAAGAGAGCTTTATGTCAATCTAATTACCGTCACTGGACCAGTTAATCGACAGCTTCCTGGTGTGCCGCATGACTCTATACTACAATCACCCGTCCTTCGGCTCCAGTGTCATGTAATAGCCATCACCGAGATAATGTGGGTCCAGGGCCTCTCTGATTTTCCACTGGTACTCATATACGAGCGGCTGTGTCATTGATGCCAGTGTCTGTTCCTGGTCTTCTTTTGTCCGCGCGTAGCCATCGTCCTGACGGCACATGGCATACATTCTCTCCATGGCGCCAAAGCCGTTTTCTATACCGTACCTGGACGTAGCCTCAAAGAAATTATACGTTCCCTGCACTGAATCCCCATCATGGGAGTCAAAATGAGTAAAATTTTCCCAGGTGGTAAATCCTCCCCCGCCGATACCGCCCATGCCTCCCATCATGCAGTCGCCGCCAGCCTGGACGAACGCGTTTTTCTCCTGTTCCCATCGCCGCTTGAATTCAGCCACAGTTTCGATTTTCGGGCAGGAATAGTCCGGCACCCCGCCAACCCCAAAACACCCCTCGTAACCGCCGGCATATACGAAATTCAGGTTCTTATGTCCCAGCCTGAGCAAAAAGAGTAGACTCCAGTCTCTTACGTCCGGTTCTTCCATCATCGACGCCTTGTATCCCCCGGTCTCAGCGAGTATTTTCTCCAGCACTTTCTCCTGCCAGTCGATGTCTCTTGGTGTCATCCCCGCCAGTATTATCTGGAAGTCGCGCTTCATCTCCTCCGTCTGCCGGCGTACTTCCGGGTCTTTCAGTAAATCTTCAAGGTCGTCGATTGTTTTTTCAGGGTCGGTGAGGATTCTTATCATGGCGCCCTTCAGGTCCCTGCCGAACATATTATACTGCCGGTGGGCATAATAGCCGCTGATTCCGCTGTCCCATATCCTGTAAACGCCTTCGGCAAAAGCTTCCCAGGACGGCCAGGCGACGGTATGACCCACGATGTTCGGCGGTAATACCGCTTTGTAGGCGGGAATGATGCCTTCATTTTGCAGCGTGGGTGGTCCCGGCCATGGGAACAGCTTGATGGCGCATTTAGTGAATACGCCCAGTGCCCCCATACTGCCCGCCTGTGCCATCATTATACCCCTCAAGCCCGGTCCCGGACCGTCGTCACAAAACCAGCCCAGCCCTGAACCCAGTGACCCCGACCTCATAATTTCGCCCGTGGGCTTGACCCATTCGAAAGCGAGCAGGTTCTCGCGGGTGAGACCGCCATAAAACGCGAACGGTGACGGACCGCCATTAGCGCAGGCACTGGCAAGTGGTGAGCAACTGGAGCCGGCCCCGATTATGGTGGTATTCAGTCCTACTTTCATTGCCTCGGCTTGAAGTGTGGCGCCCGTTACATAGGGCTCGATGACGGCAAACTGGTTCCTCTCGTCTATTTCTATAATCCGGTCCATGCGTTTCATGTCCAGCGTGATGGCGTGGTCGTCGGAAATATTGCCGCGGGAAGTCCAGAACGTACTGGAGGCCTTGTATTTAATCCTGTATTTGTTGCACAGCTTTACTATAGCCTGAACCTCCTCCGTGCTTCCGGGCATCAAGACGGCCAGCCCCCTAGGTGTGAAAACATTGTAAACGGGCCCCATGTGGTGCTGGCTCTGGCACAGGGGAGTCACATAGGTATCCAGCAGCGCCGGGTCATCTGAGATGTTATCCGGCCCGACAATACCCTCAAATTCCTGGTATATATCCTTTGAAAACACCATCTAATATCTCCTTTTTACATCGCCTGCTGTACCAGTTCGATAATGTCAAAAACCTTCATCTTCTGACCGTCCTCACTCACCGCGTCGAGAAAGTTTCGCTCGCACCAGGGACAGGCGGTTACTATGGCTTCTGCGCCGGTGGCTTTCGCCTCCTCAATCCTCTCTCCGGCTGTCCATGCGGAGAATTCCGGATAAGCATCAATACAGACGCCGCCGGCGCCGCAGCACCAGGAGTACTCCCGTATCCTTTCCATTTCTACCAGCTGTAGATTCGGGATGCTCTTCAGTATATTCCGCGGCGGGTCGTAAATACCCCATGCCCCGTTGTATCTGGGCTTTCGCGGCTCATGTACCACCACCTGGTTAAGTATTTTCTTCTCCTTGCCCTCCCAGGGGACGTACGGCTCTCCCTGTCTTCCCAGGTGGCAGGGGTCGTGATAGGTTACCTTCATCGGGATAGCCTTTTTTAACTTTATTTTCCCCTGCTTGATAAGACGCTCGATGTACTCGACGGTGTGTAGAACCTCCACCTTGGAACCGAGTTCGGGATAAAGGCGCTTGAACGTAAAATACCCATCGGAACAGGAAGTTACCACGGTTTTCACTCCGGCGGTCTTCCAGGCATCGATGTTGTGTTCGGCGAACTTTACGAATTCTCCCCGGTAGCCTATCTGATAAGCCCGCCCGCCGCAGCAGCTTTCACCGCTGCCCATGATACCGATATCAACACCGGCATTTTTCAGCAGGGTTACCGCCATCCGCGGTATCTTTTGCAGCTCTTCATCATAGCTGTACCGGCAGCCGGCAAAAAAAACGACCTCGGCTTTATCCACGGTGAGGTCCTTGACATCCAGCCCATTTGCCCATTTGCCGCGGTCGGCCCTGACCATCCCCAGCATCATCGTGTCTTCTTTCTTGAGGTTATCGATGATAGGCATATGTTGTAGCAGTAAATGGCCATCGGTGACGGCTTGCACTTTTAGTTCCAGTATGTTCCCCAGTGGCTCCAGGTTATACCGGCAGACCTTGTCGGAAACATCGCATAACCCGCAGCCCAGGTCTTGGTAAATTATATCCAGCACTCTATCGCTATAATCACTCCGTCCGTCCAGAAGCGAGCGGGCGACGGCAAACCTGCCGCGCGCGGAGTAGGCATTGAAATTACTGTAGGCGATACTGGGACAGCCTTCGGCGAACCGCCAGCTTTTAATTTTATCCTGTGGAATCCATTTACAGTACGAGCAGTAGCTGCATCTCTCCTGATCAGGTCGGTAATCTTCCAGTGCCATAAGTTATCCCTCCCTCGTTTCCTGCTGCTTAAAACAAAGCTTACCCGGATTCATCACACCATTGGGGTCGAAGATGCCTTTAATCTTTTTCAGCAGAGTCGTACTCTGCGGGTCTTTACGGAATGCCATATCTGCCCAGATACCATAAGGCCGCGTGAAAAATGCCCCCTGCTCTAGCAGTGCCTTGCTGGCCTCGGTATAGAGTGCCTGAACCCGGGATACCTCTCCTGCATCGTCCGGAACATAGGGAAGATTGAACTCGCAGTGACAGTTGACGCCCTGGTGCCGCGGCTGAATGTAAACGCCTATATCCGATGCCGGGTAGCCCGCGGCTTCCGCCGTCGAGTACATAGTGCTCAGGAATCCCAGCGTCTTCTCCAGGGTGGTTAAAAAGAACGTGTCCTGGCAGCCGCCCTTATAGTCGAGTTTCCAGCAAGGCTCCCGGGATGGTTTGAGTATCACATCCAGTACCTGCTCCCCTTTAACCCCCGGCACCTCCGGCAAGAGTTCCAGTCCGAATTGCCCGGCGATTTCCGAGATGTCCTTTTCCTGGAACTCGACTCTTTCTTCGGGTAATTCTTCACGTCCGGCTATGCCGACGATGACGACCCACGGCGGAATTTTTTTCTTCAACTCATTAATTCGCTCAGGATTATCGTCAAGGACACAGGCCAGATTGGTGTTATTCATCAAAAAAAGCTCATCGGCATATCTGAACCTCAGAATTCTGTATACGAAGTCCAGCAGGTCGCCGAGCTTCTTGGACGGCACGAAAAAGAACTTGTGAAGCCGGGGTAATACCTCACATCTCAACGATGCCCAGGTGGCGATGCCCATACTTCCCTGGGCTGCCGAAAGAAACCTGTAGAAATCCGTCTGGGCTGGTCCCGCCGACTGCGTCTGCCATTTTTCCTGGGACCACTGGTTTTCCAGGTCGAGGGTGTCCATACCCGCGTCGCCGGTCCAGAGACGGTTGCCGTCACCCCAGACTATCTCCAGGCAGCGTAAAGGGTCGAGCGACGACCATTGCAATCGACAGTTCAGCCGCGGTTCTCTCTCCAGAAGGCTGGTAATCACCGATTTATTTGCCCGCGGGAGTAGCGGAGTTGATAGCCTCATCCCCTCCCGTGCCAGAGCCGGCTGTAGCTGGCTATAGGTTACTCCCGGCTCGATTACCGCTATTCTGTTGCGGCGGTTGATGTTCATAATCTTCTTCATACCGCTTAAATCGACTATGACAGCCCCGGGCACGCCGGGTACGGTATCGCCGTGGAAATGCGGCGGGCCGGAGCTTAATGGTACCAGAGGCGTCTTTGTGCCATTGGCCCATCTCACTATTTCCTGTACCTGCTCCACGTTTTCCGTTCTTACTAACAATGAAGGTTTAATCGCCGGGGCAAGACTCCAGTCTCTGGAATATATGTCCAGAGTCTCCGGGTCATCCCTGACACTGTTCTCGCCAACAAGAGCAACCAGTTCATTTTTCAGGTTAGCCATTTTTTATCTCCACTCTGCATGTTTTACGTCCGCCCGCGTGTTTATTACCGCTGCCCTGCTTTTCCTGTTTTATCCCCGGCCTGATTTTTGATAAAGCCGAGGCAGCCTGTTTACGTACAAGCTGGCTTTCATCGTCTGAGGCTTTTTCGAGATGTAAAACCGCCCTGATGTCATTAAGACAACCCAGAGAGGAAGCGGCAATCGCCCGCACATTTTCGTCCCGGTCATCTAAAGCCTCTATCAAAGGTTCTACGGCCCGTTTCTCCCCTATCAGTCCAAGTGAAGAAGCGGCAATCGCACGCAGACACCCGTCACCGGTTTTCAACAGGTTCGTAAACGGGACGACCGCCTCTTCAGTCCTCAAATCACCGAGGGCCAGAGCCGCCCGGATTCTGGCGTTGCGGGTTGAGCTTTCCAGAGTCCGGAGCAGGATTGGCATGATTTCATAACCGGCGATTTTTCCCAGCACCGTGATAGTGATAGCATGTAGTGCTTCTTTATTCTCGTCTTCCAGAATTGTCTGCAGAGGCGATATTGCCTGCTCGTTTTTGACGTCGCCGAGGGCAGAGATAGCGGCTCGGGCAACGACATTGCTATCGTCCTGCAAAGCGTTTATAAGAGGAAGCAGGACTTCTTCACCGGATAGTCTTCCCAGGGCAATGGCGGCGCATCCGCGCAGCCAGTCAACCTCGCTCTTGTTTTCCAGTATTTCTATGAGTGACCTGATGGCATTCCTGTCGCCGGCTTTACCCGAGGCTATTATGGCGGAAGCCCTGATTCTAATATCATTGTCCTTGAATTTATCCAGGTATGTTACCGGATCCATAACTTCACCCATGCAAAAACCTCACCTTGACATCTATTTGGATAATGTATAATATATTAAATCATGAATTTTTGGCAAATCAATCCCAAAATACGGGAAATGGACATTATTGGTGACAGTAAACCTTACACGAACACCTCAATGGTCCGCGCTACCAACATTCTTATCTGCATCAGTAACGGCATCGACACGAACACAGAAATCGCCGAGTACTGTAAATACAGCACCTCTACCGTGCATAGATTCCTTAATGTAATGCTGAATTTGAAATGGGTAGTAAAAGACCGTATCAACCAAAAATATTACCTGGGTCCGGTAATCAATCACCTGTTATCCAATCAAGCCGATGCCCATCGGTACCTGCTTGTCAATGCCCTTCCGGAGATGGTACGTCTGTCCCATTTCAGCAGGGAGACCATTAACCTCTCTGTCCTGGCCCAGCTTCGTACGGTACTGCTCCACTATATCCCCAGCGAACAGGAGCTTAAAATCGTCGAAGTCGATTCCGATCAGGAAATGAAATTGGCCGTCGGAGCCACTGCCAAGGTACTCCTGTCACAACTGGATGAGGAGGAAATAAAGGAAGTCATGCAAAAGGTAGGTTTATCAAGACTCACCGGGGGAAATACCGCAGACGGGCATAAACTAATGGCTCAATTAAAAGAAATAAAAAGAAGGGGATACGGGGTGAGTCACGGCGAGAGGATTATTGGGGCGATATGTATATCCACTCCCGTAAAAAATTACTCTCATCCGGTTGCTTTGAGCATCCTGGGACCCGAAAGCCGCATCAGACCGAGAGCCGGAGAGATAACTGAAGAGCTGATAGCCAGCGCCGGCCGGATTTCTAAAAGCATTAACAATACCATCTAAGAAAACACCGTCACTGCCGGTGGGTTGAAGGTAAACTCGCAACAGAGAAGCCGGATATTCAATTGAGAAGGGAGAGACAAAAATGAGTAACGTACCGGTGCAGGCAGACGCTGTGGTAATCGGCTCCGGGACAGCCGGTTTAACATCGGCCGTAACCATGGCGGAAGGCGGCGCCATCCGGGGTCCGGTCGGGGTCCCCGTCATCGAGCTTTCGGAAAAGGATATAAGAGCCATTATGGATGTCGACCTGGTCGGCTCGTTCTTAATCTGTAAAGCGGTCGCCAGAGCCATGATAGACAGGGGAAAAGGCGGCAAGATAGTCATTTTCTGCTCGAGCGCGGGACTTAAGGGAGTACCCGGTAGCGCCGCTTATGCCGCCGCAAAGTGGGGTACCATCGGGCTGACTAAAAGCCTTGCCCTGGAGCTGGCGAAGCATAAGATAAACGTCAACGGAATCAACCCGGGCATGATAGTGACCAACCTTCGAGACGATTCCTTTACCAGGATGGCGGAGGCCGATGGCATTACCTGGGAAGAAGCCAGAAAGAGGGACCACGAGGCGTTAAGCTCGTTCATACCCTGGGGCCGACTGGGCACGCCCGAGGAAGCAGCCGACCTGACTTACTTCCTGGTCTCCGACCTATCGAACTATATAACCGGCGAGGCAATCGTCCTCGGGGGCGGTGTTGCCTGAAATATAGCGGTGATTAATTCGGTAATATCACCTGCAAGGAGCGTAATATGGACACTATTAAGGGAAGGAATACGGAAATAAAGGAAATCCTGTATTTTATAAAACCGGCGGGCAGGTCCAACACCAACAAGATGCTGGACTTCATCAAGCCTAAAATCAAGGACATGGACGTACGTCACGTCATGATTGCCTGGTCCAGCGGGTATACCCTGCGCAAGTTCCTGGAAGTTACCGGAGACCTTAAAATCAAGCTGGATATCACGACGGTGACCAATCCCAGGGGCGGTACGATGGGGGGCAGGAGCGTGTCCATCGACGACGAGACCCGCGAGGAACTTGAGGGGAAGGGCATCAAGGTCTGCTATCTCAATGACGACCTGCGACTCGGCGAGCCGATGGCTCCAACCCCGGAGCAGCAACACATGAGAGAGCAGTTATCGCCGTGGATGCCGTTTCATATCGACCCGTTGAGTGTTGATGTCGGCTGGGATACATCTTCCTTCCTGATAATCAGCCAGGGTTTCCGCGTTTGCGTGGGGTGTCTGGCGCTGGCGGTAAAACACGGCCTTATACCCGCGGGTGAGAGGGTACTCTGCCTTGCCGGTTCAGCCACGGCATGCGTCATGATAGCCGATGCATCCCCGCGTTATTGCTATGTCGAAGAAATCTTGAGCTATGAACGTAATTCCGATTGGCAGAAGATGAACCAGGCGTCCTTGAAAAAGATGGTGGCCATAACAAAATAGTCCGCCGATTTATCATGACCGGGAACGGTACATCAATCACAGCATGCCTGTATATGCCGGCCTATGCAGAAGCTTTTACGCGGAGGAAATAATGAAGAAACTCAGGGTCAGGAACAAGAAGGTAGACGATGAAATCCTGATGAAGAAGCGGCGGGAAGAACTGGATAAGTGGCCCACCGGCAAAGAGGTTGATTTCGAGGAAGCCGTGGCATATCAGAAAAGCCTGCCCGACAGCAAAATCTGGTGGAAGGTAATGAAGAAGCTGGACGAGGAAGGCAGGATGAGTGTCTTTCCCCGGGCCGGTACGCCGATACTTAAAGACATGATAGAACTCTGCCGGTCTTTGAGGGATTCGGGCGTAGTCCTGATTCCGGTGACCACCGATAGCTATACCCGGCTCGGCCAGTATGAGAAGATTGAAGAAATCCTCAAGGAATGCGAGAGGACCGGCAAGCCCCTGCTCAACGGGTATCCCATCATCAACCAGGGCGTGAAAAAGACCCGCAAGCTCATCGAGAGCATCGATGCCGCCTTCAGTCCGCGGGGTGGCGGCGGGGAAATCGCCATCGCTTCCGGCATGACCACATGGGGGGGAGGCGTCGGTTTCCTGGGTTTCGGCAGTTATGCTAAAAATCTGACGATACGGGAGCTTGTGGAAAGGAGTCAGAATGGTATGAGGCTGGTCGGCTGGTATGCCGACCGGGGCGTTATACTGTGCACCGACCTCCACGGCTGGCTGCCCAGCTCGCCCTTCCCCTTGAGTGTCTGTATTGTTTGTCAGATTATCGAGGCGGTTACCGCCGCGGAGCAGGGGCAGAAAGCCCTCTATCCGCTGTCCTATTGTATGGGCAATATTGCCCAGGACCTGGCTACCATACGCCTGGCCCCCAGGTTGCTGAGGGAGTACCTGGACAAGTTCGGCTACCAGGACTGCATGATTACCGGTAACTGCCCTTCACAGATACCCCTTTTCCCGGTCGCCATGGACATGGGAGGCGCCTTTGCCTACCTGTGCTACGTGTGTATGATATCCGCCCTTTCGAAGAGTAATGCCGTCGACCTGCGGAGTATCGACGAAGGCGCCGGAATTCCCAGCAAGGACACCAACGCGGTGAGTTACCGGGCAGCGAAGTGGATTTTCGACGTGGTAA
>CAZPAS010000082.1:0-8801 GCA_964584575.1 uncultured Dehalococcoidaceae bacterium
GTCAACATCGGCGACATCGAGCTGTACAAAGGGTAATCTGGATTGCCCTGTTGAATAATTCATTTGGGGGTAAACATGCCGGAAAAAGAAAGGTCTATGGTAAAAGGAATGTCCTTTGGCGGCGTGACCGAGGACTCTAATGCCGCGCAGGTTGACGTCAAGGACGGCAAGATAGTCAGAATCAGGCCGCTGCATTTCGACTGGAGATACAAGCCGGAGCAGTTCCGGCCGTGGAAAATCGAGGCGCGCGGCAAGACCTTCGAGCCGACCATGCGGACGTTGCTGCCTCCCTTCACCCTGGCTTATAAGAACCGGGTCTATTCGCCCAACCGGACGATGTACCCGCTGAAACGGGTCGACTGGAATCCCGACGGCGAGAGAAATCCGCAGAATCGCGGCAAGAGCCGGTACGTGAGGATTTCCTGGGACAAAGCCACGGACATCATCGCCGCGGAAATCAGGAGGATTCAGAAGAAATACGGGCCCACGGCGATTCTGGCGCAGGCGGACGGACACGGCGAGACGAAGACCGTCCACGCCGCCCACGGGTGCTCGCGGCGCCTGTTGAGATTGATGGGGGGCTATACCTGGCAGACCCGCAACCCGGACAGCTGGGAAGGGTGGTACTGGGGTGCCAAGCACGTCTGGGGCTGCGAGCCGGTGGGCAAACAGCGCAACAATACCAATATCCTCCCGGATATCGCGGAATACAGCAACATGATACTGTTCTGGGGCTGCGACCCGGAGACGACTACCTGGGGATGGGGAGGACAGACGGTCAGTCGGCTGTGCTACTGGTTCACCGAGCTCGGCATCAAGCAGGTGTACGTCTGCCCGGACCTCAATTACGGGGCGGCTGTGCACGCGGACAAGTGGATACCGATTTTACCCAACACTGACGCTGCTCTGCACCTTGCCATAGCCTATTTCTGGATTACCGAAGGTCTCTATGACAAGGAATATGTTAAAACGCATGGGGAAGGCTTCGATAAGTTCGAGGACTACGTACTGGGCAAGGAAGACGGCATCCCCAAGACGCCAACCTGGGCATCGAAGATAACCGGGGTGCCGGTAAGGATAATCAAGGCACTCGCCAGAGAGTGGGCAGCGAAAGCTACGTCGACCTGCCACAGCAACGGCGGACCCGGTGTCAGGAGCCCGTACTCGACGGAGCCCTGCCGGCTGGAGGTATGCCTGCTGGGTATGCAGGGACTGGGCAAGCCGGGACGCCATCAGATGACAATGATTGAATGGGGCATCTTCGGGGGGTGGAATCCGCCCAACTGGCTTATCGGCGATGACACCAATCCCGCCCCAAGCCCCGTGGTCTATCCCGCCGTGGTGGCGGCGAACCGCGGCTTCACCGAGCCGGATATGCCCCAGCAGATTATTCCCAAACTGCTGATTCACGAAGCCATCCTTAATCCCCCGCTGAAATGGTACGGCAATACACAGTGCCGCTATCTGGTGGAAGACCAGTTCGTGCAGTATAAGTACCCCGCCGACGGCTGCTCGGAAATACGCATGATATGGACGGATACGCCTTCGTGGATGTCCTGCTGGAACGGCTCGAATCGAATGGCGGACGCCTTCCGCAGCCCGCAGATAGAGTTCGTGCTGGCGCAGCATCCCTGGATTGAGAACGACTGCGAGTTCGCCGATATTATCCTGCCGGCGACCACCAAGTTCGAGACTAACGACATCGGCGTGGACGTGTTCACCGCGGAATACCGGACTATTTTCCTCGACCCCAAGTGCGTCGAGCCGCGGGGAGAATCGAAGAGCGACTATGAAATCGTCTGCGCCATCGCCGAAAAGCTGGGTATGCTCGAAGAGTATACCGACGGCGAGACGGAGGAGGGGCTGATCAGGAAGGGTTTCGATACCTCCGGCGTGCAGGACCTGGTGAGCTGGGAGGAATTCAGCGAAAAGGGCTATTATGTCGTTCCCACCGACCCCGACTGGAAGAAGAAAGAGGTCGGTATGAGGAAGTTCGCCGAAGACCCGGCGAACAACCCGTTGCGGACTCCTTCCGGCAAGCTGGAATATTACTCGGCGAGACTGGCGGAGAACTTCCCCGACGATAACGAAAGACCGCCCGTGCCCCACTGGATTGAAAAGGGCGAGAGCCACGACGAAAGGCTTTCCGGCGAGAGGGCGAAAAAATACCCGCTGCTCATCGTTTCCAACCATCCCCGCTGGCGGGTACATTCCCAGCACGACGACATGCAGTGGCTGAGAGAGATGGAGACGTGTAAAATCGTCGGGCCCGACGGTTACGCCTATCAGACGATGTGGATTAACCCGTCGGAAGCCGCCAGGAGGGGCATTAAACACGGGGATGTGGTCAATGTTTATAACGACCGGGGCGGCGTGCTCTGCGGCGCCTACGTTACGGAGAGGCTCATGCCCGGCACCGTCTACGTCGACCACGGGGCGAGGTACGACCCCATCGTGCCCGGCAAGCTCGATCGCGGCGGCGCCATCAACACCATTACTCCCACGAAGCCCATCTCCAAGAACGCCACCGGCATGGCGGTATGCGGTTTCCTCGTCGAAGTGGAGCGGGTCAACGTAGAGGAATTGAAAAAGCAATATCCGGACGTGTTCAACCGACCGTACGATAAAGCATCCGGTCTGCGCTACGAGCGAATGCTGCAACAGGACAAATAACAGAGACCAGTCTGAAAAACGAAAGCCATAGCTTGCACAAACATGCTAAGTTATGGCTTTCTTCTTTGTCTTTAACGTATTGCTTACAGCATCACGGTGCCGCCGTCGACGTAAATGACCTGTCCGGAAATGAAGTCGGAGTCCGGCCCGGCCAGGAACAGGGTGGCGCCCACCAGGTCTTCCGGCTCCTCTCGCCTAGGGATGGACTGCCCCGATGCGGCAGTATCGAACGATGCGCCGCCGCCGGTCATGTCCAGGCTGGCTTCGGTAGCCGTGAATCCCGGCGCGACCGCGTTGACGTTGATGTTGGACTTGCCGAGGGCATGAGCCAGGGCGTGAGTCAGTGTATAAATGGCGCCCTTGCCGCAGGCGTACGGCATGAAGATATGCGCCCCGCCGACCCTGGCGACGTTGGAAGCTATGTTGACGACTTTACCCTTGCCTGTTTTTTCCATGAGCGGTATGACTGCCTTGCAGACCATCCAGGTCCCCTTGACGTTTACGGAGAATATCCTGTCCCATTCCTCCTCTGTCCAGAGATGCCACGGCTTGGCTCTGATGCCGAACCATATGGCGGCGTTATTAATCAGGATATCCACCTTGCCGTACTTTTCCATGGCGGCATCGGCTATCTTCTGGCAGTCGGCGGCGACGGAAATATCCGCCTGTATAAAGCTGACTTCTCCGCCTTTGTCCTTTATCTCCTTTTCCGTAGCGGCGGCTCTTTCCAGGCTGGTGGTGGTAAGCAGCAGTTTAGCGCCTTCCTCGACGAACCGCAGCGCAAAGGCCTTACCCAGGCCGCGGCTGGCTCCGGTTATAATGGCGACTTTGTCCTTAAGTACTGGTGACATGCAATCCTCCTTGATGTTTTTACGTGTATATATCCGTGGTATTATACACCTTTTATTCAGGCGATTTCACATCGTTTGCCAAGACTGGCTGGGTTTGATTGTTACGCGAAACTAAACCTCTCCCCCTTAATCCCCCTCTCCGACCTGCTTCTCCGTGCGGGTGGTCGCATTGAACTGGTCGGAAAGGGGGAAGAAATTTAGAGAGGGGGGCGGAGCCCCCCTCTCTCCTTTACTCCCCTCTCCAGCCGGACAATATTCGGTAAATATCGATGACTCAGGCTGGAGAGGGGTAAGGGGTGAGGGAAAAACAGTCAACCGAAGATAAGTAGGACCGGTTTATCGGTTCTTGACAAAGAGAACTATGACCGCCTAAAGTTTTTATGGTAGAGGTATATTATTCCACATCTGGAACAAGCGAGGTGAAGCATGGCGGGTCCACTTGACGGAATCAAGGTACTCGACCTTACGCAGGTGTTGTTCGGGCCTTTTGCGACGATGCTTCTCAGCGACCTGGGCGCCGAGGTCGTAAAAATAGAGCGACCGGAGGTCGGCGATATCGCCCGGGGCAACGGTCCGGTGGTGCGGGGACAGAGCACCTACTTCCTCAGCCTGAACCGTGGCAAGAAAAGCGTCACGCTGAACCTGGCTGCCGAGCAGGGGAGGGATGTCCTGCTGAAGCTGGTGAAGCACTTCGACGTCCTGGTGGAGAATTTCAAACCCGGTACGATGGAAAACCTCGGGCTGAGCTATGAGGAAGTAAGAAAACACAATCCCGCCATTATCTACGTGGCGGGTTCCGGCTTCGGGCAGGACGGACCCTATGCCAATAAGCCCGCTTTCGACGTCATCGTCCAGGCGATGGGGGGTATTTTAAGCATTACCGGTGAGGAGGGAGGTCCGCCGGTCAGGCCGGGCGTGTCTTATGGAGATATTACCGCCGGATTATTTTTATGTGTCGCCACCCTTGCCGCGTTGCAGGAGCGACAGAAAAGCGGGGAGGGGCAGTTCGTGGATATCAGCATGCTGGACTGCCAGGTGACCGCCCAGGAGAACGCCTTCGTGCGCTATCTGAATACCGGCGAGGTGCCCTGCGCCCTGGGTACGAGGCATCCCGTCATGACACCATTTCAGGCTTTCCAGACCAGCGACGGCTATATCGCCGTGGCTCTACGGGGCGGCATCAAGGACCAGTGGCCCCTCTTCTGTGCCGCCATCGACCGCGTGGATATCATCGATGACCCGCGCTTCGAAGACGGCTGGGAGCGCACGCAGCATTACAAGGAGCTGGAGCCGATATTAACTGAGGTAATGAAAAAAAAGACCACGCGGGAGTGGGTAACTGAACTGGAACAGGCGGGTATACCCTGCGGGCCGGTCAATACCATCGAGCAGGCTGCCGCCGACCCCCAGATACGAGCCAGGGACATGATTATCGAGGTGGAGCACCCGGAGGCGGGCAAGTTCAAAGTGGTGAATACGCCCTTCAAGTTCTCCCGGACGTCCCATAGGGCGGAAAAAGCCTCGCCGGAACTGGGCGAACACACCCGGGAAGTCCTCGGTCAGGTGCTGGGGATGACTCCCCGGGAAATCGACGATTTAAAAAACGCGGGCGTGATTTAGGTTCAGCTTTTTATTTTATCGAGAACTGTCTTTACTTTACCCGCCAGGTTATCCAGGTCTTTTTGATTGGGGCGCCCGCGGATATCGCCCATCCTGCCTTTCGTGCTGTTTTCCTCGGAGCCGTGAAACTCGCCGACGTAATACCATTCGCCGACGATGTCGAATCCCAGATGCTCGAGGTACTGCCCCATGTACCTGCCCACGGGTATCGCTTCGTTGATACCGGTGTGGGGGCCGGAAAAGGTGGTGACTACCACGGCATATTTGCCGGGCACCTTGGGAGACGACAGCTTGATATAACCGCCATCCCGGTAGTAGTTCATCTTGTCTTTGATATAATGTATCACCGGCTCGGGCGGCTGCCACATGAAAGACGGCGCCCCTAAAAAGACTAAATCGTAATCGAAGAGGTCTTCGTCTGCGGCATCCTTCACCTGTGTTAATACGGACTCTACCCCGTTCTTTTTCAGGGTATCATCGATGGCCTCGGCTATTTTTTTCGTATTTCCCGTGCCCGACCAGTAAATTATAAGTGCCTTCATAGTTCCCTCCAATATATTTTCTAGGGATTCTGTGCCTCGCGGGCCATTTCTTCCATTATCTCCTGTTCCCACTGGAAAAATCTCTCTCTTCCCATCGTGAATGCCTTGGGTTTCCATTCCATCTCATTCAGGTTTTGCACTATCGTCGGCAGCCAGTTATAGGGGATAGATGTCAGCACCCATCCGGGAGGGAATGCCCCTATGCATATCCCCCCGAATCCCAACCCGGTGATGATGTAGTTTACGTTGCCGGTGAGAAAAGGATAAGCGAAAATCCAGGAGCAGGCTAGTGCCGTACTTACCTTACTTTCGTATAAGCAGCCCGTGGAGTAGGTCATCGACCGCAGTACGATTTCCGCCTGTGTGGCATCGGTCATAAGAATCAACAGGTCCGGTTCGAAGGTTATTTTATCCAGCGGGGCGAAAACAACATAGTTTACGGAGCCGCTTTCCAGGTGGTAGTTTTGCCGGTTTATTTTTTTGTTGGC
This sequence comes from uncultured Dehalococcoidaceae bacterium, assembly GCA_964584575.1. GTDB lineage: Bacteria > Chloroflexota > Dehalococcoidia > Dehalococcoidales > RBG-16-60-22 > JAFGPF01. The sequence goes on from CAZPAS010000082.1 coordinate 6,175, forward strand.
ACGGGCTTCCTGAAAGATTCCGAATTTTACCCCCAGTTCTCCGCTTTTCGCGAAGGACGGGCCTTCGCCGCTCATCATTCCCAGGGTTTGTTTACCGAAGCAAATTTCATTCTCTTTGGTGAAATAGAAAGGTTCTTCTCTTTGATGTGCCTCTCCAATTGTTTCACAGAGGGCCAAGCTCTTGTCCAGCTGTTCTATACCTTCCGGTTTTTTGAACAGGAACTTGACGCCTACAGGCGGTTTTTCAAAATTGAACCTCTTAAAAATAGAAAGGTCGGTTTGCAGCGGTCTCATATTATACTCCTTAAGTCACATTTATATAGAGAAAATTTAATAGTGGAAACACTAAATGCGCAGGCCATGCGTCACCCGCTGAATCGTCTCGTGCAGGGTGGGGTGGGCGTGAATCGTCGCGCCGATGTCCCGGACGGTGCCTTTCGTATGCATGACTGCCGTCGCCTCATGTATCAACTCGGGCGCCTGGGCCCCCACGATATGTACGCCGAGGATTTCACCGGATGCCGCGTCGGCGACGATTTTCACGAACCCCCGGCTTTCTTTTATAATGTCCGCCCGGGGATTTTGCCCGAAAGGCGACCTGCCGACTTTTACATTCAGTCCTTTTTCTTTAGCCTCGTCTTCCGTTATGCCGACCGCCGCCATGGGCGGCGACGTGCGCACGGTGCGGGGCACCACGCGATAATCGATAGTCGCGTTTCCACCCATAGCGTTGGCTCCGGCCACCATCCCCTGTATCATGGCGGTGCTGGCGAGCATCGTCCCGCCGGCGACGTCTCCGGTGGCATATATCCCTTTGACGCTGGTCTCCATCCTCTCGTTCGTTTGAATTGCGCCGTCGGTTACCTTGACGCTGGTGTTCTCCAGTCCGAGTCCCTCGATGCGGGGCTGCTGGCCCAGGGCGAATACCGCATACTGTGCTGCCACTTCCTGTTTGCCGTCCTTGCCGGAGACGGTAACGACCTTGCCGTCTTTACCGTCGCTGATGCTCTCGACGTCCACGCCGGCGAGTATACGCACGCCGTCGTCTTCGAGTGCCTGGCGCAGGGTGGCGGCAATCTCCTCGTCTTCATTAGGGAGCAGACGGGGCTTCCGGGCTATCAGGGTGACGTCACTGCCCAGGTTCACCCAGACGGTCGCCAGTTCCAGCGCCGTGACGCTGCGCCCGATAATCGCCAGGCTCTTCGGCAGTTCTCTTAAGTCCAGCAGTTCCTTCGTGGTAAGTACGCCGGGACCATAAGCGCCGGGGACCTCGTACCTGCGGGCGTCAGAGCCGGAGGCGATGATTATCCTGTCCGCTTTCATCGTTGACGTCTTGCCGTTGTTATCGGTAAATTCGACTTCGTTCGCCGAGGTCAGCTTTGCTGTACCGATGACCACTTTGACGCCGGTTGCCTGCAGCCGGGCTTCCATACCGGCCACGATACCCCCGACCACTTTGTCCTTTGCGCCTATCAGCTTCGGATAGTCTATCTGCATCCCGCCGGTATTGATGCCGTCTTCGCCGGCGTGTTTTATCGACTTGATGACATCGATGCAGTGGTCCATGAAGCACATGGGTATACAGCCCCAGTTGGGGCAGATGCCCCCCACCTTTTCTCTCTCGATAATCGTCACCCTGCCGCCGTGCTGGGCGGCAAACTGCGCCGATAAAAATCCTGCGGTCCCCCCGCCGATTACTAATACGTTCGTGTCAGCCAATTTATACGTTATCCTCCTGAAAAATTATGGGGTTTGCCTTTATCTGCAAGTCAGACTACCACGCCGTACTTTCCAATGTCAATTGACATGAACGGGAACGGAAGATACAATCAGTCTGTGAAAGTTCATTTCCTGCCGAAGACCAGACCGGGCAGATGGTCGATATGGCTCATTCTGGGATTTATCCTGTTTTTCACGGTGTTTTTTCTTTTCGTGGCCGCAGGCCAGCGCGGGGGCGCTACGTTTTTCAGTAATCTTTATCTGACGGTGCCGGTGGTTATCGCGGCAGTTTCCGGGATATCCGCCTTTTTCGTCGGGATTATCGGAGTAATCAGGAGCAGGGAACGGTCTGTTATCGTCTATCTGTCCACGCTGTTCGGTTTTTTGATACTTTTATACTGCCTTGCCGAGTTCATATTCCCGCATTAGCCGGTCAAAAAAGCAGGCCGGATGGCCCAACCCCGTCCGTTGTACAGGTGGACGGAGATGAACCACCCGGCCATTTCTATCTATCAGGGTCTGGTTTATTTATCCAGCCAATCCGTGTAGTTATGCCAGACCATGAAGTGGTCCTGATAACGGTCGGTCTTCACGTAGTCCTTGACGATGTAAAGGTTCAGGGAGTCGATGAGCGGTATCAAATAAGCCCCATCGCTGACCAGGGTCATCATGTCCATGGTAGCCTTGCGCATCTCATCGACGTTGGGCGCCAGGCGCACCTTTTCTACCAGTGCGCGGTATTCGTCCGGCCATTGCAGGCTGGGGTAGGGGAAGATAGGCTGCGGGCCGAAGTGTACGAACCAGCCGATGGCGAATTCGGGATCTACCGGGACCATCCATAACAGCAGTCCGCCGTTCCAGCCGCCCTGGTATATCGAGCCGATGAACCTGCCCGGGTCGGCTACATC
>CAZPAS010000083.1:0-8758 GCA_964584575.1 uncultured Dehalococcoidaceae bacterium
CTGGTGCAGGCTGGGGGAAGGCTTTAACTGCGGGCGTTATGCCGGGTTAAAAGCAGTAAAGTAAAATACCCGTTAAGTGATAATTCTTCATAGAAGTAGAGATCAGGAAATTTTTAGCCGGGTGATTCACCCTCAAGCAAGAGCTTGAGATAATGGCGAATCACCCGGCTGTTAGTTAAACTGGTTTATTTCTACCGGATATATTCCTAGTGCGGCTCCATCCACTCATCATATGTCCGTCTGGCTACTGACATCTGTTGCAGGTACGTGGTATGGACATAGGGTTGTATGATATATCCGACCGATATTTCATATAGTGGCACCAATGCTACCTCGTCGGCCATCTGCCTCACCAGTTTCTTGGCATACTCCATCTTGCCGTTAAGTTCATACTGATGCAGTGCGTCTTCACCGAGTGCCAGCAGTTCGGGCGACCTGTAGAAGCCCTGGACGAGGTTCATCGGATGCGGGCCGTACATGACGAGGATGACCATCAGAGGATCCGGGTCTGAACCGCCCGAGAAGAGCAGCAGGTCTTTGTAACCGTCGAACCAGGCTGAAGCCATGAACCTGCCCTGGTCGGCCATATCCAGTTCAACCTGAATGCCCACCGCGTCCAGTTGGGCTTTTATGGCTTCGGCCAGGTCGGTGCTGTGCGTTTGACATAACATCGTTGTCTTGACGCCGTCGGGGTAGCCTGCCTCTGCCAGCAGCTCTTTAGCCTTCTCCGGGTTATAGGGTCGGCCTTCATAGTTCGGGTCGTAACCCCAGCCCTTTTCGCTTTGCAGCGCCAGGAGAGGTATGCCGTAGCCGAACGCCAGCGCCTTGGCTATAGCCGGCCTGTCGAGTGCGTACTCCACGGCTTCGCGCACCTTTAAGTCCTGGAATACCGAATCGGGGTTGGTATTCATGTCAAAATAGAGTATCAGGGGAGTTCCCAGCGCCGCTTCCTGCCTGACAAAGCCCTTTTGTTCCATTTCGTACTGGTCTTTCACCGGCGGCGAATTCCACATGTCTGCCTCACCCGCTTCCATCAACGACTTGGCGGTCACGCTATCCGGGACGTAGCGGACCTCGATGCCATCGAGATAGGGCTTGCCTTCCTGCCAGTAGTCTTCATTCTTGACCCAGGTCATGTGGTCGTCCCGCTTGTACTCCTTAAGCTTGAACGGCCCTGTCGCCACAACATTGACTCTGGCCCACTCGATGCGTTCTTCCTCCGTGGTGCCGGCTTTTTCCCAGGCTTCCTTGGAGAACATGGGGACCCATCCTATGGCGAAATCGAACATGTTATTGTAGTCAGCCAGATGAACGGCGATGGTGTAATCGTCGACGATTTCAATTTCATTCACTTTATCCGAGAACAAAATCCTGTGCTTATCTACATATAACTGCAGGTTCCAGGCGGCTACTTCGGCGTTGAAGTCAGACCCGTCCGTGAACCTGATACCCTTCTTCAGTTTAAAAGTCGCTACCAGGTTTTCTGTATCGACTTCATAGGATTCGGCCAGGAGGGGAACCAGCTTGTGACTGTCATCGAATTCCAGTAATTTTTCGGTAGCCGGCAGCATATCACCTTCGTCCCAGGGTCCCATCTCGGGTAAATAACTCAGGACCTGCGGGCCACTGTCATCAATCTGTCTCAAGACGCCGCCGTACACCGGTCCGCCGGGTTCGGGCGTCGGCTCTTCTGGGGTAGGTGTAGGCGTCTCCGGAATAGGTGCAGGCGTTTCTATTTCTTCCGGTTCTGCACAACTGCCAAATATCAGTGTGCTTAATATGATAACTGCTAGAATCGTTACAAAAATTCTCTTCATCGTTGTCTTGTATCTCCTTTATCGCATTAAAACATAACTTTTTGGTATCTCAGCTTGCCATAGACCACCCCCATTCCAAGCGGAATTACATTCCAGAAACATTGGAAAGCTAGTTATCAGGAACAATTCGGGTTTGTTATCGCGCAAATTATAATCTCAACTTACTTCCCTTGTCAAGTACCCATGGGGGGTATCATATGTTACATTACTATGAAGGAATTTAATGGATTTCCAGTAAGTGATGTTGAATGGCGTCCCTGGAGGGATTCGAACCCACGACATCCTGCTTAGAAGGCAGGCGCTCTATCCATCTGAGCTACAGGGACGCACCGCTGCGTATCACTAAAAATGTAACACGAATACCGGTTAAGGTCAATACATTACGCCTGGCGGTAATCAAGCCGGGTCGCTCTTGGAATGCTTGACATGGCGGTATATATAGAAGACGATGAGAGCCAGTATTATCGCGATGAATAACGGGTCGAACGGACGCATGGCATACCGCAGCTTGTCCCAGTGCTCTCCCATCATATAGCCCCCGTAAGCCAGCCCCGCGCTCCAGATGAAGGAGCCGATGAGCGTATAGGCCAGGAACCGGTAAATATTCATCCTGGCGATGCCCGCCGGCAGACTGATGTAAGTGCGTATCACCGGCAGCAGGCGGGAAACGAAGACTATCCAGCCGCCCCTTTGAGAAAACCATCTATCCGCTATATCCAGGTCGTGGCGGGATATCAGTATATATTTTCCGTATCTGTTAAGCAGGGGGCGGCCTGCCCACATACCGACGAAGTATGCAATTGCCGAGCCGATGGTATTACCGATGGCTCCATAAGCACCAGCCGCCAGCACGTATATAACGGGAATGGATTGTTCCTTAAGGAGCATCCACCCCGCCAGCGGCATGATGAGTTCGCTGGGGAAGGGAATACAGGCGCTTTCAATAGCCATGAGGGCGACCACTCCCGGCCACTGGAGTAAATCATAGGTAGCCGCGATGAAGTCGAGTATCCATTGTTCGACGCCTGTCACGATGCGAGTGTAGCAAAGGTATGCCGATAGCGTCAAGCTGGCTTGTCGGCGGGTCTATGACGTGCCTCCAGCTTGACAATTATTCATTCACATTGTTACTATTGATATTGGTGCCCCATACCTCTCATTATAAAGGCTATGCCGAGATTGCTGGATAAAATCGATAGTCCCGCCGACCTCAAAGGATTATCGCTGGCGGAACTGGAAGAACTGGCTGCCGAGCTCAGACAGGAAATCATTACCACCGTCACTACCACCGGCGGTCACCTGGCTTCCAATCTGGGAGTCGTCGAACTTACTATTGCGCTCCACCGCGTTTTCAATAGCCCCAGAGACAAAATTATCTGGGACGTAGGACACCAGAGTTACGTCCACAAGCTGCTGACCGGACGCCGCGAGGAGTTCGATTCCCTGCGCCAGTACGGCGGACTGTCCGGCTTCACCTGCCGCGATGAAAGCGAGCATGACCCCTTCGGAGCCGGCCATGCCAGCACCTCTATTTCCGCAGCCCTGGGTATGGTCATCGCCCGCGACCTCTCCGGCGACAACTATCAGGTGGTGGCGGTTATCGGAGACGGAGCTATCACGGCGGGGATGTCCTTCGAGGCGCTGAATCAGGCGGGGCATCTCGGCTCCAGGCTCATCGTGATACTCAATGATAACGGCATGTCCATCTCGCCTACGGTAGGCGCCCTTGCCAAGGTGCTTAGTCGGGTTCGGTTCAACCCTAATCTGCGCCGGGTCAAGAACCGGGGTGAGAAAATCGTTACGGCGCTGCCCCGGGGCACGAACCTCTGGCAGTTAGGTCAAAAGCTGGAAGACAGGTTCAAAGAACTGTTCATGCCGACCCCCATCTGGGAGGAAATAGGTTTTACTTATATCGGGCCTATCGACGGACATAATCTCCACGACCTTGAAATCGTGCTTACCCAGGTCCGGGATTCCGCCAGTAAACCCACCCTCGTCCATGTCGTCACCACCAAGGGCAAGGGTTATAGCCCCGCCGAGAGTAACGCGGTCTACTTCCACGGTGTTCCCGCTAAGGGTGGCGGTAGTAATGGGGGGATTCCGACCTACAGCGAGGTGTTTGCCCAGACGATGCTCCGGCTGGCGCGCGAGGAACCTAAACTGACCGTGGTCACGCCGGCTATGCCCGAGGGGAACTGCCTGAGTATCGTCGAAGCCGAATTCCCGGACCGTGTCTTTGACGTGGGTATCTGCGAACAGCACGCCGTGACTTTCGCCGCCGGCATGGCGACGCAGGGGTTTATACCCGTCGTGGCGATTTATTCCACGTTCCTGCAGCGTGCTTTCGACCAGGTGATACACGACGTCTGCCTGCAAAAGATACCCGTCGTCTTTGCCATCGACCGCGGCGGAATCGTCGGCGACGATGGCAAGACGCACCAGGGCGCGTTCGATATATCATATTTGACTCTGATTCCCGAGCTTATCGTCGCCGCACCAAAGGATGAGAATGAGCTCCAGCACCTGCTTTATACCGCCGTAAAGGCGGGCAAGCCCATGGCGGTGCGTTACCCCCGCAGCGCCGGTCTGGGAGTAAAGCTGGACGAAGACCTCCATGAAATCCCCATCGGTGAGGCCGAGGTGCTGCGCTACGGCGAAGACGTGGTCATTATCGCGCTGGGCGCCTCGGTGGCTCCATCTCTGGAGGCGGCTGACCTTCTGGCGGAGAAAGGTATCAAGGCTACGGTTGTTAATGCCCGTTTCGCCAAGCCCCTGGACAAATCATTGATTAACGACCTTTCCGGTCGTGTTAAACGCATCGTCACCGTGGAAGAAAATGTACTCACCGGCGGGTTCGGCAGCGGTGTTAACAAACTGCTGCAGGAATCAGGCCGGGGCGATTTACATATTAAGAATATCGGTATCCCCGACGAATTCGTCGAGCACGGCGCCCAGGCTATCCTGCGAGCCAGATACGGGCTGGACGCCGAGGGTATTACGCGGCAGGTCCTGGAGATGTTCCCGAAATCCATCCCGGAAAAGATACCGGGAAAAGCCAGGACAGCGCGTTAGTAATTTTAATGCTTCCTTAAGGGGATAGGGGAGTGCGATTAAAACTGATAGCTGAATATAAGGTCTGTCCTTCTGAAACAGGCAAACGGCTTCGCAAATGCTCGAAGCGTTATGGCAATATCAGGCGTCTGAACCGGCGCCTGATTTTTTTCTAGGGTCAAATACATACAGGAGCGATGCATGAACAAGATGACGGTCAGGGACATCGAGGTTACCGGCAAGAGGGTGCTGGTCCGGGTCGACTTCAATGTCCCTGTTGATGCCAGGACGGGAGCCATCGTTGATGATAGCCGTATCCGGGCAGCCCTGCCGACGATAAAGTATCTCACCGACCGTAATGCCAGGGTTATCCTTATTTCTCACCTGGGGCGGCCCAAAGGGAAGGTAGTCGATTCATTGCGGCTGACGCCGGTTGCCCAGAGGCTTTCCCAGATTCTGGGACACCAGGTGGGCGTAGCCGTCGACTGCATCGGACCGGAAGTGGAAAAGTCCGTAGAGACGTTGCAGGCGGGGGACGTGCTTCTCCTGGAAAACCTCCGGTTCCATTCCGACGAGGAAACGGGCAGCCTGGAGTTTGCCAGGCAGCTGTCGCGTCTCGGCGATATCTTCGTCAACGATGCCTTCGGCACGTCGCACCGCGCCCATGCCTCCATCGGAGGAATCGGCCAGTTCCTGCCCGCCGTCGCCGGGCTGCTGCTGGAGAAGGAAATCAACACGCTGGGTGGCTTGCTGGAGCATCCCGTTCACCCGTTCACCTCGCTTTTCGGCGGTGCCAAGGTCAGCGACAAGGTTGCCATGCTGGAAAATATCATGGGGAAGGTGGACTGCCTGCTCATCGGCGGCGGTATGGCGGCGACGTTCCTGAAAGCCATGGGCTGTGAAGTGGGCACCTCGCTGGTCGAAGAAGAGAGCATGGACACGGCGAGGGAACTAATCGAGGAAGCCAGACAGAGCAATACGCGGGTGGTCCTGCCGGTGGACGTGGTCGTCACCGACGATATTAATGATAAGGCTAAAGGGGAGGTCGTGCCGGTTGACGCCGTCCCCAGGGATAAGAAAATCGTCGACATCGGGCCTGAGACGGTTGAATTATTCACCGCCGAATTGAAGAGAAGCTGGACGGTGTTCTGGAACGGGCCTATGGGCGTGGAAGAGATACCGCAGTTTGCCGTAGGCACGCGCGAGCTCGCCGAACTGCTCCCCAGGCTGAATGGCACGACCATCGTGGGCGGAGGTTCGACGGCGGAGGTTATTCACGCTATGGGACTCGCCGATAAGGTAACATTCGTGTCTACCGGCGGCGGCGCCTCGCTGAAATTCCTGGGTGGCGAGGAACTGCCGGGTGTGGTAGCATTACGAGATAAAGGGACGATTAAAAAATGACCGATATGGGGCTGATAAAGGATATTTCGCTAACCACGCCGACCAGAATCGTGATGCTGGTCATCGACGGGCTGGGCGGACTGCCCGACCCCAATACGGGCAGAACGGAACTGGAGACGGCGCGCCTACCCAACCTCGACGCCCTGGCGGCAGGGGGAATCTGCGGTATGGCGGACCCCATCGCGCCGGGCATTACCCCCGGCAGCGGACCCGGGCACCTGGCGCTGTTCGGTTACGACCCCGTCGCCTGTAATATCGGGCGGGGCGTGCTGGAGGCGGTCGGCATTGATATCGAGCTTCAGCCGGGGGACGTGGCGGCGCGGGGTAATTTCTGTACTATTAATAATAAAGGTATTATCACCGACCGTAGGGCGGGGCGTATCTCCACGGAGAAATGTACGGAACTATGCGGACTGCTTGACGGTATGTCGATTGACGGCGTAGATATCTCGGTCTATCCGGTCAGGGAACACCGCTTCGTGGTTATTTATCATGGCAAGGACCTTGTGGCAGACGTCACCGAGTCCGACCCTTCACGTACGGGGACCACGGCGCTTACGGTAAACGCTTTAAGCCCCGCCGCGAAGAAGCTGGCTGATGTCGCTAATAAGTTCGCAGATAAGGCGAGGGAGATACTGGCGGACCACCATCCGGCTAATATGGTGCTGCTGCGCGGATTCGCCGGCAAGCCGGATTTCCCCTCCATGCAGGAAATATATAAATTGAATCCGCTGGCTATCGCCGTTTATCCGATGTATCGCGGGCTGGCGAGGCTGGTCGGGATGGAAGTCGCCAAAACCGGCTCGACCGTCGAAGATGAGTTCGCCACCCTGAAAGAGAATTACGCCGGATACGATTTCTTTTTCCTGCACGTCAAGTGGACGGACAGCGCCGGTGAAGACGGCGATTTTGCCCGCAAGGTAAAAGTCCTGGAGCAGGTGGACGCGGCTCTGCCCGGATTGACCGGCTTGAAGCCGGATGTTCTGGTGGTAACCGGCGACCACTCGACGCCGGCGGTCATCAAGGGGCACAGCTGGCATACGGTGCCGGTACTTCTCTGTTCGGAGTATTGCCGTACCGACCCCGTAAAAGCGTTTTCGGAGTCGGCTTTTCTGACCGGCGGACTGGGCAGAATCCATGCCACGGATATCATGCCGCTGGCGATGGCTAACGCCCTGAAGCTATCAAAATTCGGAGCTTAGGAGTCTTATAAAATGGCACGCATACCGATGATTGCCGGTAACTGGAAGATGAACACGACGGTCGACGAAGCCGTCAGGCTCGTGAAGACAATGCTGCCTGAACTGGACAAGGTCAAAGGTGTCGATAAGGTAGTGTGTCCGCCGTTCGTGTCCCTGAAAGCGGTCGGGGACGTAATAAAAGGTAGCTCCGTCAAGCTGGGGGCGCAGAACGTATTTTATAAGGAGAAGGGCGCCTTTACCGGGGAAATTTCGCCGGGGATGCTGGCGGGGCTGTGCGAATACGTGATTATCGGTCACTCGGAACGCCGGCAGTATTTCGGCGATAGCGAGGAAATCATCGACCTGAAAATAAAAGCGGCGATTGAAAGTATGCTCAAGCCGATTTTCTGCGTCGGTGAGAGCCTCGAGGAGAACGAGGCGGGACGTACGGAAGAAGTCCTGACCCGCCAGATAATGGCGTCCTGCGAGAAGCTGTACTTCTTCGGCGGTATCGTCATCGCCTACGAGCCGGTATGGGCAATCGGCACGGGTAAATCGGCGACGAGTGAACAGGCTAATAAGACCATCGGCTTTATCAGGGCGCTGGTCCGTCACCGGCATGGCAAGGAGATTGCCGATTCCGTCCGTATCCTGTACGGCGGCAGCGTTACCGCCACGAATATAGCCGAATTGATGAAGATGCCGGAGATTGACGGAGCTCTGGTCGGCGGAGCCAGCCTCAAAGCCGATGATTTCGTGAGCATTGCCCGGCAGGCCTCGGAAGTCCGGGGCGTTTCTTGACGGCATGAAGCGTCTGGTCGCCATCGTCGGTCCCACCGGAATCGGCAAGAGCCGTCTGGCTCTGCACCTGGCGGGTCGTTTCAACGGGGAGATAGTCAGCGCCGACAGCCGGCAGGTGTACCGTGTCCTGGATATCGGCACCGCCAAGCCAACCCAACAGGAACTCTCCCTCGTGCCTCACCACATGATAGATGTCGTCAATCCCGACGACGATTTCAGCCTGGCGCTTTTCCAGCGGATGGCGAACCGGGCTATTGATGATATTTTCCGGCGTGACCGGCTGCCGTTCCTCGTGGGGGGAACGGGACTTTACGTCAGGGCGGTACTGGAAGGATGGCAGGTGCCGGCTGTTTCTCCCGATTCCCAGTTCAGGTACAGTATTGAAAAGAGGGCAGGGGAGGGCGGCACCGACGAACTATACGAAGAGCTTGTAAAAGTCGACCCCGAGGCGGCGCGGAAAATCGACCGACATAACGTACGCCGCATCATCAGGGCGCTGGAGGT
>CAZPAS010000084.1:0-8675 GCA_964584575.1 uncultured Dehalococcoidaceae bacterium
GACGTTTTTTGTTCCGTATTGAATCGCCGGATAATATCGTATATCTCTTCAACCAGCAGTGGCGCCAGTCCCAGCGAGGGTTCATCCAGCATCATCAGCTTGGGTGTAGCCATCATCGCCCGGCCGATAACAAGCATCTGTTGTTCGCCGCCGGAGAGGTAGCCGGCCGTGTTCTTGCGTAACTCCTTCAAGCGCGGGAAGTACTCGTAGACCATTTCCAGGTCTTGCCTGACAGCGTGGCGGTCGTGGCGGTTATGGGCGCCGACCATCAGGTTTTCCTCGGTGTTGAGGTGCTCGAAGACGTGGCGTCCCTCCAGCGCCTGGATAATGCCCAGCTTGCCTATCTCCTCGGCGTTCCTATTATCTATTCTCTCGCCGTTCCACTCGATACTGCCGTCGGTTACCTCGCCTTCCTCGACATGAAGCAACCCTGATATCGCCTTGAGCGTGGTGCTTTTGCCGGCACCGTTGGCGCCGAGTAAAGCGATGATAGCACCGTCTTCCACTGCCATGGAGACGCCGTGCAGCACGCGTATGACATTGAGATAGGTAACCTCAATGTTATTTATCCGTAGCATCTATTTTCCCCCAGAGGGTTGGGGGCGCCGCCTGAAGGCGGCGCCCCGTTGTCTATGTATTGTATATATTACTTTCCGAACCAATCGAATTCTTCGTATTTCACTACCGGTGCATCAATCCAGTCGGTAAGCGGCACGATTTCGCCGTTCTGTACCTGGAAGACGCGTACGGATTTCGAGAGGCGGTTGTCACCAGCGGTGTAGCTTACCGGACCGTGCAGCCCGCCGACGTCGTAGTTATTCAGCTTCTGGATACCCTGCTCTTCCAGGGCTTTCCAGGAATCGGCATCGCCCGCGGCTAAAGCATCGTAGCCGGCGTTATTAACGGCTTCTTTGAGGATTTCCGCCACGATTAGACTCTGCGCCCAGCAGGTGATGTAGTCCATGTTCTTCTTTTCATAGTCTTCGGCGTGGTTCTTCTTGATGTACTCGGTCATCTTGGCCATGGCCGGTACGTCGTCGCCCCAGTTGACGGTTGGGAACACGCCGTAAACACCCTCGGTTATGTCGGCACCGGCGATGTCAACCAGCGCGCTGGTGAAACCGGCGTGACCCGAGCCGATGGTGATACCCGGGAACATGCCCAGTTCGTAGGCGTTCTTGACGACTACTGCTGTTGGTGCCGGGGTGCTGGAGATATAGAGGACGTCGGGATTTAACGCTTTAATTCGCGTCAGGGATTCCATCTCGGAAGTGGTGGTACTGGCGTGCTCTTCGGTGGCAACAATCTCAATACCCAGGTCGGCAGCATAAGCCCTGGCGGCGTCCCTGGCGCCGGCTCCGGTTGAGTTGTTCAGCAGGTGCAGCGCCATCTTGGGCTTGCCGGAGCCCTTCCAGATATTATCCATGTAATACTTGGCGAATACCAGGAAGTCGTCGCCGTAGTCCGGCATCTGTCCGTAGATATGCTGCGGGGGCCGGTAGATAATCGGTGAAGAGAATGCCGCCATTCCGGGGAATCCGGCGCGGTTGGCAATCTCCATAGAAGCAGTCATCATGGCTGAAGAGGACGTGGTGAACAATAAACAGCCTTCATCCATGAAGCTCTTGACGATAGTGGCGACCTTGGCGGCGTCATAACCGTTGTCGCGCCAGACCACCTCGATCTGGTATCCTTCCACACCGCCGAGTTCATTGTTGATATACTCGAAACAGTCGAGGTTACCGTGCCCCATGGGGGCGCCCTTTTCAGCGGCCTTTCCTGTAGTCGGTGTGGTGATGCCCACTTTCAGTGTCCTGCCTTCTTTATCACCACCGCAGGCGCTTAAGAAAGGCAGCGCAGCTACTATCAGCGCCAGGCAGATGATGACGGCAATAATCAGTCTCTTGTTATTCATTTTCCCCTCCTTTTAGGATTTATCGGTTCGCTGTTCTTGGTGCCGGCAGTGAACTACATAACCCGTTCCCCCTTTTACTTATTATTTAGTATGAAAACGGCCACAAACGATAGGCCGACTTAAATAGCGCCCAGCGGTGGGCCAGTCCCCGCGGCTCCAGTATCAGGAAAAGCACGATTACCAGTCCGAAGAGCATCGGGGTGACGCCGGTGGCGAAACCCGAGGGGAAATTGGTAAAAGTACTCTCCAGGAACGGGACCAGCTCCATGGTAAGTAACTGCTGGAGGATTCTGATAAATATGACCCCGAAAATGGGACCGACGGACGTGCCCAGCCCGCCGATGATAATCATGCCGACGTAGAGTATCGACTCCGTGAAGCTGAACTGCTCGGCGTTGAGGAAGCCTATCCAGTGAGCGAGCAGCGCCCCGGCGATTCCGGCGAAGAAACAGCCGATGAAGAAAGCCAGCAGCTTGTAGTACAGGAGGTTGACGCCCATTACCTCGGCGGCGAGGTCGTTATCCCGGATGGCGATGAATGCCCTGCCCACCTTGGTCCTGGCGAGATTCTTGGCGAAGAAAACACATAAAACGGCGATAATCGTAATCAGGTAAAACTGGCTGGACTCGCTGCGGAAGACCAGCCCGCCTATCGATGCATAAGGCACCTTGATGCCGAGGAAGCCCCCCGTGTAGCCCCAGTGGTTGATAACCCATATGATGATGAACTGGGCGGCGATGGTGGTAATGGCGAGGTAAAATCCCTTGACGCGTACCGAGGGCAGACCGAAGACGATGCCGATTAATCCGGAAACGACGCCGGCGCCGATGAGTCCCACCAGGAACGGCATTTCCAGTCGGTTCGTCAGTATGGCGGCGGTGTACGCCCCCACGGCGATGAACCCGGCATGTCCGATGGACAGCTGACCGCAGTAGCCCACGAGTATATTCAGGCCTATGGCGGCGATGAGGGTAATCCCTATCAGGTTCATTACCCCCAGCCAGTAGTTGCCGAAATACAGCGGCGCCGTGAAGATGATAACGAGCAAAGCGATGAGCAGCACCCAGTGGGTCTTGGTGCGCACTATCGCCATGTCTTCGGCGTAGTTATAATTACGGGTCCCGCAAGGTAGACTCATCTATATCCTCTCTATGCGCTCCTCTCCGAACAGCCCGTAGGGCTTGATAACCATAACGATAATGATGATAACGAAGGGTATAATATCTCTGATTCCCGCCCAGATATACGGTGTTAAATAACCGCCGCCGAGGCTCTCGGCGAGACCTATAATCGGCCCGGCGACGATAGCTCCGGCGAACGAGTCCAGTCCGCCGAGTATCACCACGGAGAAGGCCTTAAGCCCGGTCTCCACCAGCCCGTGGGTAATCCCGCCGATGCTGGAAATCAGTATCCCCCCGATTGCTGCCACACAGCAGGCAAACATCCACGACGTGGAAAATACCCGCGTCACCGGAATGCCGCATGCCTGCACCGCCAGCTGGTCGTCGGCGGTAGCGCGCATGGCAATACCCATCTTGTGGTAGCGGAAGAACACGGTCAGCAGGACGAATACTATGATGCAGATGACGATTACCCATATATATTCCTGTGAAATGACCGCCGGACCGATGTGCACAACCTCCCTGGGGAAAAGACGGGGCAGCGCGTCCACGCTCCAGGGCCAGATAAACGTGATGACGCCCTCGATGAAGTAGCCTATTCCCAGCGTGACCGTGATGAGTGACAGAATGGGCTGGGCGATGAGGGGACGCAGGGCGAACCGCTCGATTATCCACCCCAGGAACAGGGCGAAGATAAGGACTATCGGAAAGGCGACGTATACCGGCAGCTCGGCCTGTGCCAGCATCGAATAGGTGAACCACGAGGAAATCAGCACTATCTGTCCCAGCGCCAGGTTAGCGACGCTGCTGGACTTCCAGACCAGTACGAACCCCAGGGCAATCAGGGCGTAGACCATGCCCACCGATATGCCGGTGATGACGAACTGGAGTAGCTCTGCCATTTACAAAATGCTCCTTACCTGTATTCCCGTGGTTACCTGTCCCTTCCGCCCGTCCCTGTAGGTCACCGCCGCCTGCACGTCCACTTTCTCCTTGTTACCGTATAATGCTTCGATTAATTCCTTGTAGCGCTCTTCCATAAATTCTCTGCGTAATTTCCTGGTGCGCGTGAGTTCGGCTTCGTCGGGGTCGAACTCCTTGTGGAGCAGGACGAATTTCTGCACGCGTGACTGCTCCGGTAAATATCCGTTGACCCGTTCCAGGTCCTGCCTTACCAGGTCGGCAACATCTTTCTTCTGGGAGAGGTCCACGAATGTTGTGTACGGAATGCGGTTCCGCTCCGCCCATTTGCCCACCATGGCGAAGTCGATGTTGACGATGGCGGAGACGTATTCCTTGTCCTTGCCCCCGATGACCATGGCGTCTTTAATGTACGGACTGAACCTCAGCCTGCCCTCGATGTACTGGGGGGCGTACTTGGCGCCGGTCTTCAGCTGTCCCATGTGCTCCAGACGGTCCATGAATATCAGGTGTCCCTGCTCGTTGATATTGACGGCGTCGCCGGTGTGGCACCACCCGTCGATGAGGGTTTCCGCCGTTTTCTCGTCGTTCTTGTGGTATCCCGTGAACATGCAGTCGCTGTTTACCAGTAACTCACCCTCTTTGGTGATTCTAAGCGAAGTACCCAGCGCCGGTCTGCCGACGCTCTCGAACTTGATTTCGCCCTTGCCGTGGGAAGATATTAAGCCCGCCTCGGTGCTCGCATAGCATTGCCGCAGCTCCACGCCGATGGCGTGGATGAGGCGGAACGTATCCAGACTGAGCACCGAACTCCCCGTTACGGCGAACCTTACCTTGCTCAGTCCCAGCCGGTCTTTGAGCGGACGGAATAAAGCCAGATAGGCGATGCCGTGTAGGATTCTCCAGAACAGGTTCGGGGTCTTACCCTCGAATTGTATGTCGGCGATTTTGTGCCCCACCGGCAGGAACAGGTTGTAGGTAAAGCGTTTCAGCGGGTTGGCGTCAACCATCTTTACCTGTATCTCGCTGACCAGCCCCTCCCACTGGCGGGGACCGTAGATAACAAAGTTGGGGCCTACTTCCCGCGTATCTTCGGCGATTGTTTCCGGTTCCTCGGGGAAGTTGAGCTTGGCTCCGGTAAGCAGGTGCGGGATAGTGGCGAAATAGCTGTCCCCCACCCATGCCGCCGGGAAGTTGGAAATCAGGTCGTCATTCTCGTCCATCGGATAGCGGTCGACGAATCCCTGGGCGGTGGTTATCAGGGCGCGGTGGTTGAGCATGGCGCCCTTGGGTAGTCCGGTCGTCCCGGACGTGTAGTAGATGAAGGCGATATCTTCACCCTTGCCTGCCTCCACGTTCTCCTCGAACAGACCGGGGTGTTCCTTCTCGTATTCCCTGCCGAGGGCTATCACCTCGTCGAAGCTGATGAGAATATCGTCGTCGTAGTTTCGCAGTCCCTTGGGGTCCCAGTAGATGACCTTTTTCAGCAGCGGCAGTTCGTCCTTTATTTCCAGGAACTTGTCCGACTGCTCCTGGTCATTGACGATGGCGAATTTAGCGTCCGAGTGCTCGGCGACGTACTTGACTTCCGACGGAATAGAATCGACGAAAATGCCGGTGGCGATTCCTCCCGCTGCCTGAACGGCGAACTCACCCCAGAACCACTGCGGTTCGTTATCGCCGATGATGCAGGCAACGTCGCCGCGTTCCTGTCCCAGGCTTATCATTCCCAGCGAGAAGTATTTAACATTGTTATAGTAGTCCTCCCAGCTGTACCGGTGCCAGACGCCGAACATCTTCATGGACATGGCAATCCGGTCGCCCCATTTGTCGCGGTTGCTCTTGATTATCTGTGGAATGGTCTCTCGTTTTTCCATCTTATAAATTGAATTACCTCCCGCTCGGGGGAGGTAATCTGAAATCCATCGATTATTGTCTATAAAAGACTGCTAACCTTCCTAATTATCACCTCCCACGCGCACCTCCTGTGCGCCTGGTAAAGACGAATTTCGGTTTCTCCAGCTTGCCTTGAATGATAGTCATTTACTTATTGTTTTCCTTTGAGATAAACAATGGGTTAGCTTACCACACGGAATGTGTTTCTGTCAATTAAATCGAGTCTGATGTGAAGCTGTCCCGCACTCACGCCGTGGTAACCGTGGTGCCGGTGGCTTTAGCGATGAGCTTGCCGTCCTGGTTGGTGACCGTCATCTCGGATACGCCGATACGCCGTCCGCTCCTGATTACCCGGCATTCGGCGATGAGTTCGTCGCCCGGTTTGGCGCCGGAAATCAGGTGGATATTGAACTGGGTGGCGATGCTGGGACTTACCAGCGAGTTGGTAGCGTAGGCGAAGGCCTGGTCGGCGATGGACATCACGATTCCCCCGAAGACCAGACCGTTGAAGTTCATATGGTCGTCAGTCAGCTTCATGGTAACTTTAGAGTAGCCCGGCGTCAGTTCCAGCAGCTTCATATTGAGGAAGGAGGCGATTGGCTCCTCGGCTTCCATAGCCTTGAGCTCCGTTACGTTATCTTTCTTTTCTCCGTCGCTTGCCGGCATTGCGTCCCCTTTTATTTTTCGTTACATTATAGCACAACTGAAAATCCATGTTGACAAACGGGGTGGCTATGGTTTCATAATAAAGCCGGATACCATGCCGAAAGGAGGTTGTGATGTCTGTCTACCTTATGCTGACGACTCTTACCGACGCAGGGAGGAAAGCCCTCCAGGAAGACCCGGAAATCCTGAAAGAAATTAATAAAGAAGTGGAATTTATGGGGGTAAAAATACTAAACCAGTACGCGCTTCTGGGACAGTATGATTTCGTTAATCTCGTCGAAGCCCCCAATAACGAGGCGATTGCCAAGCTGGCGATACGCCTGAGCGCCAAGGGCACCACGCAGACGCTTACCCTGGCCGCTATAAGCATCGACGACCTTATTCATACCCTGAAAAACAGAGAAGAGCCCTGGTAGGACTCTTAAGAAACTGGAGCGGGAGACGGGACTCGAACCCGCGACAGCCTGCTTGGAAGGCCTCCGAGAGAAAAGCCGGCGATGGCTTGCTAGACCAACCGCTTGCCTCCTTTCGTATAGAAGCATAATCAGGATAGTTTATTTTTTCAAGCGGTTTACGAATCTTGGTGCCGCCGTGTCGTCCTGTAGTCGTTTAAATTCAGGGTATAAGTGGTACCTGTTTAGGGTGTGGTCTGCCCCCCTTTTACGAGATTACACCTGGTACCGCCTAAGGGGGGCATGTCAAACAAGTTGAAGCTTCCAGCAAAGAGTTCAATTAAGCCAATTATTACTCTCGGATGCGCGGTAGTTATTGCTGGTGCTGGTTTCGCCGATAGCGCACCGCGAGCATTTGAATTACGAACCTGCCTATGTTAGAATCCTTTCGCCAAACGTACCCCCATGTATTTGAATAAAAGAATTGAATAATTATGTTTAACTCAAACTCAGGTAAATTATTCGGTGTTGCATTGGATCCGGCTGATGACCCCTTCAGTCTTCAGCTCAAACAGGCATGGATGGCGGCCAAGCCTGATGAACTGGATTGGCTTTCGGCATGTTTGGACCCTTATGACGCCGTGACAAAGAGCCTGGCGACTCTTTTAGAGAAACAATCTATCGAGATGGCTGGCAAGTTTCCTGTTCCTTCTTGGCTCTGGCCTAAGCCGAAACCGTCGGACCTGCCTTTGATAAATGCGGCCAATATGGGGAGTTTTTTTGATAGCGGCTATCTTTTGGAGATTGTAAGGCAGCTGCAGTCTTTTATCAAGGATAGTATATTCCCCGGCATACCCATCATGTTAGGCGTTGATCATTCAGCCACGGCTGGTGTTATTTCAGCTCTGGCCGAAAGGTACAGCCCGGAGATGCTCACGGTGGTGGTGCTTGATCAGCACTTTGATGCCATTCCCCTATCGGTAAGGCTAAAGGGAATCTCTCAAGCCAGTTCAAATTCAATGGCCACGCCTTTCAATCTCCCCGCTACTCCTATCGGGTTTACGGATAACTTCTGCTGCGGCAATTTCTGGGCCTACCTTATAAATGAGGGTATTGTCCTTCCTGAAAATCTTATTTTCATCGGGGTAGCCGATTATCCTCCAGACCAAAAAACAGCCCCCCAAGAAGACAGTTTTCGGCGGAGCTATTTTAGCTTTGAGGAACGCGGGTGCAGTTTCTTTCCGCTTCGGCTGTTCAATGAACAGTACCTTGATCGGCTTACCCAATTTCTCCAGGAGAAAATAAAGAGTGCTTATGTGTATGTAAGCCTGGACCTGGATGTCGGGGCATACGTCAGCACCTATGCTGCACGTTTCATGGATAGGCCAGGAATCAGCCGCGAAAAACTCCTGGACATCGCCAGAATCATCGCCGAAGGGTGCCGCCAGGGAAGGTTCAAGATAGCCGGCCTGGACATTATGGAGTTCAATATGCACTTCCTTGGCATAGAGATGCCTGACGGGGTTAAAGATAGGACACTTTCGCTGGTAGGAGATTACATCACTGCTTTCACTTAAAAGTTTCTATCTACATGTTTTGAGACAGGCCGGCCAAGCCCCCGGAAATTATCACCAGGTCCTCCGTGATTCTCCCCGAAAGCATAGAAAAACCGGCAACGGAGAGTTAAAAACCGTCAGCGTATTATACTCGGCAGCCAGGTTATGAGCGGGGGATAGACCCAGATGATGACCATAAGCAGAAAGC
>CAZPAS010000085.1:0-8642 GCA_964584575.1 uncultured Dehalococcoidaceae bacterium
CGGAAGGTGAAGGCGGTAAAGAAGGCGGCGAGGACGAAGGCACCGTGGAAGGCGAGTTCAGAGAAGTGTAATATCTGCGCACTTGCGCAATTACGGATAACCAGAGAGGGGGCTTAACACGCCCCCTCTTTCCTTACCCCTCTCTCTGTCGTCATTGCGAGGAGCGTAGCGACGTGGCAATCCCTATTTTAAATCAAGCCCATGATTGAGATTGCCACGCTTCACTCGCAATGACAATGAGGATGTATTCTTTACAATCTAAGCTCCAGCCTCGGCTTGAGCAAATGCTCCGAGATATTGGTCTCCTTCATGTATTTAACCAGCAGCTGGTGCAGCTCCCGCGCCTCGTCCGGATTTTCCTTAATCAGGTTCTTCTCCTGCTTGGGGTCGGACTTCAGGTTATACAGCTCGGACATGCCCGGCTCGGTATTGTAGAGCAGCGTCCAGTCCGCGGTGGTCACCGTAGCCGTGGAGTCCTTCTCCGTCATGCGGCTGACACCATCCACCGATTTCATCCATTCGCCGGCATTAATGAACGGGTGCGCGCTGACAGTGTAAGAGCGGCCGGCGACAGTCTGGTCTTTAACCGCCGGCAGCAGTGACTTGCCCTGGACACGGTCGGGAATCTTTTGTCCCATAGCCTCCAGCACTGTGGGCATGAGGTCGACGGCGGAGGTGATGCCTTCATAGTTACCGGGTTTATTACCAGGCAGATAGATGAACAGCGGCGTATTGGTGACTTCTTCATAGAACGGCGAATGCGACCAGATACCGTTGCCTTTCATCTTGCCGTTTTCATCCCTGGCGAAGACCATCTTGCCCAGGATACCGCCGTGCTCTCCGAAGTAATAACCGTGGTCACTGGTAAAAATAATCATGGTATTCTGCAGCAAGCCCAGGGTTTCTACCTTCTTCATGAAGTAGCCGAACCAGGTATCCACCATGGTTACCTCGCCACAGTAGGAGGCGTGTGCTTTCTTGACCATTTCCTCGGTAATGCCGGGAATCTGCGGCCAGTAGCCGTAGACCGGCATCGCCTGCTCGCCGTCATGTCCGGGCCAGTACAGCTCCCGGTAATACTGCGGCGGTTCCCAGGGCTCGTGGGGGTCCCAGGTGTCCACGTACAAAAAGAATTCCTCTTTGTAGTGGCGTTCCAGCCAGTTCATGGATTTCTGGAAGGTCTGCGGCGAGATATAGTCGGCCTCGTAACGCCAGTCTTCTTTCACGTCGCCGCCGTAAATACTGTGGACGACACTCCCCTCCTTGGTATCCGGGTCGACAATCCACTGCTGGCTTACCTGCCCCGGTATTTCCGTAAAGTGGCGGAAGCCCACGTCGTAGTTCATGCCGTTACGAATAAAGAACGGTGTATCAACTACGGCGGCGGTGTGGATACCTTCTTGGGCAAGGATTGCCGGCAGCAGCACTTCATCTTCGAATAATGGCTCCCACAGCATGTAGGACATCGTCCAGCGGCCCGTCAGGTAATCGGCGCGCGTGGGCATGGTGGGAAAACCCGCGATATAGTGCCGGTCGAAGCGTACGGACTTCTCCGCGAAGGCATCCATCGACGGTGTAATTATCTCCTTGTTCCCGTACGCGCCCACGTGGTCGCGCCGCAAAGAATCGGATATTACCCAGATAACGTTCATTTTCTCCTCCTAGCGCAGGGTTTTTCATAACATGACCTAATATACACCATTAAATGATTAATGAAAAGGGATGTGATGCCGAATGCCTCAATTGCGCAACTGCGCATTACTTCTCATTTGCGCCTCAACTCCCTTAACACTTATAATCTATAGTCTGGAGGCGCACTGTGCTCGATAACGAGATACTACACCAGGTCAACCGTCCCGCCCGCTATACCGGCGGCGAGTGGAACAGCATTATCAAGGACTGGGACAAGACCGATATAAAAATAGCTCTTGCTTACCCGGACACGTACGAAATCGGCATGTCCAACATGGCTGTCCCCATCCTTTATGATATCCTGAATAGCCAGCCGGGCGTCCTCGCCGAGAGGGTCTACGCTCCCTGGGTGGACATGGAAGCCCGCATGCGGGAGGGGAATATACCCCTCTACAGCCTGGAAAGCA
This sequence comes from uncultured Dehalococcoidaceae bacterium, assembly GCA_964584575.1. Classification (GTDB taxonomy): domain Bacteria; phylum Chloroflexota; class Dehalococcoidia; order Dehalococcoidales; family RBG-16-60-22; genus JAFGPF01. The sequence goes on from CAZPAS010000085.1 coordinate 2,100, forward strand.
GGCATCCCCTAAGTGATTTCGACATCATCGGCTTTTCGCTCGGGTATGAACTGTCCTATACCAACGTGCTCAATATGCTGGACCTTGCCGGGATACCCGTCCTCGCCTCGGAAAGAGACAGTTCCCATCCCCTGATAATCGCCGGCGGGAGCTGCTGCCTGAATCCGGAGCCGATGTCCGACTTTATAGATGTCTTCATACTCGGTGACGGCGAGGAGGTATTACTCGAGTTTCTGGACACTTACCACAAAACAAAAAACAAAGAAAAACAAATCCTGCTTAAGAGTCTCGCCGGGGTTCCGGGTGTTTACGTCCCCAGATTTTACAGGGTGGAGTACGACTCCGCCGGTCTGCCGTCGGGCATCACCCCCACCGTCCCGGAAGCCCCGCCCGTTATCAAACGCCGTCTCGTCACCAAGCTGCCCCCGCCCCCCGTACGCCCCGTCGTGCCGTTTATCGAGGTCGTCCACGACCGTGCCGCCATCGAAATCCAGCGCGGGTGCAGTCGCGGCTGCCGCTTCTGCCAGGCGGGCATGATTTACCGTCCCGTGCGCGAACGTCCCCACGAGGAGGTTATTCAGGCTACTGGCGAGCTTATCAACAACTGCGGCTACGACGAGGTCTCGCTGGTCTCGCTGAATACCACCGACTATGCAGGTATCGACGTACTCGTCGAAAAGCTGTCTAAACGCTACCCCAACCTCACGCTGTCCCTGCCCAGCCTGCGCCTGGACGATTTCTCCATCAAGCTGGTCGGCTCCCTGCCCACGCGCAGCCGTACCGGACTTACCTTCGCCCCGGAAGCCGGCAGCGAGCGATTGAGAACAGCCATCAATAAGAACCTCACGGAAGAAAGCCTGCTGGCGACCGCCGCCACCGCCTTCGAGCGCGGCTGGACCGGCCTCAAGCTCTATTTCATGGTCGGCCTCCCCACCGAGACTCCGGAAGACGTGGAGAGCATCGTTACGCTGGTGGAAAAAGTCCGCGCCGAGGGCAGGAAAGCCAGCGGCAAGAAGCCGATGATACGGGTAAGCGTCGCCACCTTCATCCCCAAGCCGCATACGCCCTTCCAGTGGACCGCCCAGATAGATGAGGCGGAGATAACTGCCCGGCACGAGATTCTTCAAAGGGGCTTACAGCGTAAGGGCATCCGTCTGTCCTGGCACGACCCGCGCACCAGCCTGCTGGAAGCAGCGCTATCGCGGGGAGACCGCCGGATGGGTAAAGTGGTATACCGCGCCTGGGAACTGGGGTGTAAGTTCGATGCCTGGACGGAGCAGCTGAATTACGATAACTGGCTGCGAGCTTTTAAAGATGCAGGACTGGAACCTTATTTCTACGCCCGCCGCGAGCGCCCCCCGGACGAAGTTCTGCCCTGGTCTCACATAGATACAGGAGTATCAACCGACTTCCTGAAGCGTGAGTTCCAGCGCGCCCGGGAGGGCCTGGACACGCCGGACTGCCGGAATAATCCCTGTAATGCCTGCGGTTTCGAGGATACGGAACTCTGTGCGGACAAACGTTAGTGCGCAGTTGCGCAACTGCGCATCGGCGCTATTTTTCTTCGACGGCGGTAATCGCCACCAGGCGGTCGCCCTCGTCTAAGGTCATTACCCTGACGCCCTGCGTGCTCCTGCCCTGAGTGCTGATGCCATGCTTGGGGTCTTTTTCCTTTATCGGCGTCAGCGTCACCATGCCCTCGGCGGATATCAGCATGACCTGCTGTTTGGGCGTTACCACCCTGGCCGCCGTGACGTCGCCCGTTTTATCGACTATTTTGAACGTCCTCACGCCCATACCGGCGCGGTGCTGTCGCGGGTACCTGTCCAGCGGGGTAACTTTGCCGTAGCCTCCCGAGGAAACCACCAGCAGAAAGGCTTCCGGGTCCACCCTGTCCAGGCTCACCACGCCGTCGCCTTTAGCCAGCTTGATGGCGCGCACGCCGCCGCTGGTCCGGGAAGCGGCTCTGAGGGTGGAAACGCTGAAACATATCGACTGGCCCTTGCGCGTCACCAGGACCACGTCGTCCTTATCCCCGGCAATACAGGTCGAGACCAGCTCATCGCCCGGCTCCAGGTCCATGGTAATCAGCCCGCTGCTGCGCACGGCGCCGAACCTGTCCAGCGACGTCTTCTTGATTTCGCCGAGTTTGGTAGCCATCACCAGATATGAGTCAGGCGCCAGCCCGGTGGTCGCCGCCATTGAAGTGACCCTCTCGCCTTCGGTGATGGACAGCAGGTTGATAATAGCCAGTCCCTTGGACGTGCGGGAGGCGGCGGGGACTTCATGACATTTCAGGTAGAAGACCTTGCCGCGGTCGGTAAAGAAAAACAGGTCGTCGTGGGTATCCGCCACCACCAGCAGCATCACGGCATCGGTCTCCCGGGTCACCTGCCCGATGATACCCTTGCCGCCGCGGTGCTGTACCGTGTAGTTACGCGCCAGCAGCCTCTTGACGAAGCCTCGGGAACTTAACGTTACCACTACCCTCTCGTGGGGGATGAGGTCTTCCTCGGTAAACTCGAGGATTCCCTGTTCGACGATGGAAGTGCGGCGCTCGCCGCCGTACTTCGATTTCAGGTCCGCCACTTCTTCCTTCACCAGGGCGAGAATCCTCCGCGGATTACCCAGCAGGTCTTCAAGGTAGGCGATTGTCTTGACCACCTCGGCATACTCGTCGAGAATCTTCTGCCTTTCCAGATTAGCCAGGCGCCGTAACTGCATGTCCAGGATTGCCTGCGCCTGCAGCTGGGTCAGCCCGAATCCCTCCATCAGGTTTTTGCGGGCGACCTCGGCGGTCTCGGACTTGCGGATGGTACTGATAATTGCGTCAATCTGGTCCAGCGCGATTCTCAGTCCTTCCAGTATGTGCGCCCGGGCTTTAGCCTGTTTCAGTTCGTAGCGGGAACGCCGGACGATGACCTCGCGGCGGAAGTCCACGAAGTGCTGGAGTGCCTCCTTGAGGCTGATTACCTTCGGCTGTCCGTCCACCAGCGCCAGCATGTTGACGAAGAAGGAGGACTGCATGGAGGTGTATTTATACAGATTATTGAGGACCTTCTGCGGCTGGGATTCCTTTTTCAGTTCGATGACGACGCGCATTCCCTGGCGGTCGGACTCGTCACGGAGGTCGCTGATGCCCTCGATTTTCTTGTTCTTGACCAGTTCGGCGATGTTCTCCACGAGCGCCGCCTTGTTCGTCTGGTAGGGAAGCTCGTTGATGATTATCTGGTTACGGCCTCCCGCGGTGGGACTGCTGATGTGGGCTTTTGCCCGGACGACCAGCTTGCCGTGCCCGGTGGCGTAGGCGTTCATGATGCCTTCCCGCCCCTGGATAATGCCCGCCGTGGGAAAGTCCGGCCCCTTGACGAATTTGATTAATTCCTCGACGTTAGCCCGGGGATTATCAATGAGGTGGGCAATGGCGTCGCAGACCTCGGTGAGGTTATGCGGCGGGATATTGGTAGCCATGCCCACGGCGATGCCGGAGCTGCCGTTCAGCAGCAGGTTGGGCAGACGGGTGGGGAGCACCAAAGGTTCCTGCTGGCTGTCGTCGAAGTTCGGGATAAAGTCCACGGTATTCTTCTCGATGTCGGCCAGCATTTCCTCGGCAATCTTCGCCAGGCGCGCCTCGGTGTACCGCATGGCGGCGGGCGGGTCGGCGTCCATGCTGCCGAAATTGCCCTGTCCGTCCACCAGCGGATATCGCATCGAGAAGTCCTGCGCCATGCGCACCATGGCATCGTAAACGGAGGTGTCCCCGTGGGGGTGATACTTACCCAGAACCTCGCCGACGATTCGCACGCTCTTGCGGTGGGGGCTGTTGGGTCGCAGGCCCATGTCGTTCATGGCGTAGAGGATACGCCGGTGCACCGGTTTCAGGCCGTCACGCACGTCCGGGAGGGCGCGGGCGACGATGACGCTCATCGCGTAATCGATGTAGGAGCTTTTCATTTCATCTTCGATGTTTACCGGCTTCACCGTGCCCGAAACCATATTCAGTTCCTCCTATTCGTCATCGCTGTCTTCGTCATCGTCAACGCCCTCGGATTCCTCGGGCAGTACCTCTATCTCGTCGCCGCCGATTATCGTGTAACCGGACTCGTCCTCTTCCTCGTCGTCTTCCACTTTCAGCAGTTTATCCCCGACGTACGGCCGGAACTCCTCCATTCCCTTGGGGGGGAAGGAGAGCTTGCCGACCTGGCTGGGATGCTGGTAAGTCTCCCGGATAATAATCGTCATCATGTCCATGGTGGACTTCACCACCGACGACGTGTACTGATTGCCGCCCAGCATCAGCCTGACGAGCCGCTGGGCATATTTGGGCTCCACTTTCCCCATGTAAACGCCGCGCCGGTTTTCCACCACCAGTGTCGAGCCTTCAGGCTTCAGGACCACCTTGTCGCCCGCCACCATTCTGGCGCGGTTTTCCTTGGGCGCCAGTTCGTTAAGCGTGACAACCCCCGCCTTGCCGATTTCTTCGATAAAGTGGTGGGGGTCGACCGTGTCCGTTTCCACGCCGTCTTCGTCCGATTCCCCGAGGTCGCTCAAGCGCCGCAGGTTCCTGGCGGCGATGGCGTTATACGGGTCCATTTGAATCGTCCGGTTATAGGCTTCCCGCGCCAGCGTATACTGGCCCAGTTCCATGTACGCCCGGCCGAGGCGGTTGCAGGCATCCACGTCCTCCGGGTAACTCTCGATGATTTCCTTGTTAACTTCAACGGCTTCCTGCCAGCGCGCCTGCATGGCAAGGTCGATAGCCTCCTTGCTGCGCTGCTGCTTGAGCCTTAATAATCTTTCGTCGTCGCGTGTCATTTACGTCCCCGGTACAGGCGTATTTTTTAGGTAATTTATTCTACACCAACGGTATACATCATACAAGGGTTTTTTGTACATAAAAACGTACCGTTTGACAAATCGCCCCTCCGGCGGATAGAATTTAAATAGGGGCACTTATAAATTCTAAAGGAGACGGTACTAAAATGCAAGATAAGGTGGAAGAGGTACTCGATAAAGTACGACCGGTTCTGGTAAGGGACGGAGGTAATGTCGAATTAGTCGGTGTCGATGGCGGCACCGTTAGAGTAAAACTGGTCGGCGCCTGTGCCGGCTGCCCGATGTCAACCCTGACCCTGAAGAACGGAATAGAACGTATACTGAAGCAGGAAATCCCGGAAGTGAAAGAGGTGGTGGCTGTCTAGCTATCCCTCGTAGATTTACTCTTCTTCCAGCTCGAAGGCGCGGTGCAAAGCTCGTACCGCGTCTTTTACTCTGTCCCTATCGATGATGCAGGTTATCCTGATTTCCGACGTGGAAATCAGCTGGATATTGATGCTTTCCTCTTTTAGCGTAGCGAACATGCGCGCCGCGTAACCGGGGGCGTACTGCATGCCGGTGCCGATGATACTCACCTTACCCAGTTCGGCGTCGCTGACGCACTCCCTGGCGCCGATTTCTCCGGCTATCGGCTCGACGACCGCCATCGCCCCTTTCAAATCGCTTTTGGCTACCGTGAAGGTAAGGTCGGTGATATTCTCGATGCTGGCGTTCTGGACGATGGTGTCGATGCTGATACCGGCTTCCGCCAGCGGCACGAAGATAGACGCGGCAATGCCCGGCCGGTCGGGCACGCCGACCACGGTAATCTTGGCCACATCCATGTCATGGGCTATGCCTCTTACTTTATTTCGTATTTCCATAGACACCTCTTTATGGATTAACGTACCGGGATTATCATTAAAGCTGGACGCCACCAGGATGGGTACGCTGAACAGTTCGCCCAGTTCAATCGCGCGGGGGTGAATCGCCTTGAAACCGTAGGTCACCATCTCCAGCATTTCCTCGTAGCTGACCTCTTTCAGCTTGCGCGCCTCCGGGAAGAGACGCGGGTCGGTGGTATAGATACCGTCCACGTCGGTATATCTCTCGCAGATTTTCGCCTTCAGGCCCGCCGCCAGCGCCACCGCGGTGGTATCCGAGCCGCCGCGCCCCAGCGTGGTGATATCCATGTCCCCGGTAATGCCCTGGAAACCCGCCACGATGACGATATTTCCCTTTTCCAGCTCCCTGACAACCCGCTTGGGGTCGATATCGGTAATCATTGCCTTGTTGAAAGCGGCGTCCGTCCGTATCCCCGCCTGCGCACCGCTCAAGCTGATGGCGGGATAACCCATGTCATGCAGCGCCATGGCCAGCAGGGTACTGGAAACGACCTCGCCGGTGGAGAGCAGCACGTCGAGTTCCCGCATGTGGGGAGATTCCGCGACCTGATAGGCAAGCTTTACAAGGTCGTCGGTGGTATCACCCATGGCGGACACGACCACCACGACATCGTTGCCGGCTTCCTTGGTCCTGACGATGCGCCGGGCGACGTTCTTGATTTTTTCCGCGTCCGCCACCGAACTGCCGCCGTATTTCTGTACGATTAATGCCATATACTATTTATCCTCAATTGCGCAATTACGCATCTGTCCCTTTGAGCAGCTTCTCCATGATTTTATACCCTTCCCCGATGAAAACGCCAGTTTTAGCCGCTTCCGACTC
>CAZPAS010000086.1:0-8471 GCA_964584575.1 uncultured Dehalococcoidaceae bacterium
AAAATCTCCCTCTTATCCCTCTTTACTAAAGAGGGACGTCAATACCCGGAAAAAGGGCGTCTAAGAGGGGCTGCGCCCCTCTTTTAGAAATTCATTCCCCCTCTCCTGATAACCTTGCCAGGAGAGGGGGACTAAGGGGGTGAGGTTATAAATCCTCCCGGCACTTCTAAATCCCCGCCTAAAAGTGCTACAATATCGTCACGTTGAGCAAGTAAAACAGGAGGTAATGCAAAATGGCGGTAAGAAAATACGAGAAACACATATTAACCGATTTGAAACTCCCGGAGGGAGGCGCGGAAAGAGACGAGGAGTATCATTACAACGAAAGGGCAACCCGCATACTGTGGCTGGAAGACGAGATACTGAAAGGGGCGTTCAGCGTCATCTGTTCCTGGTACTGGAAAGCCACCGAAAAAGAAGGCTCCCCGTCCCACGTGCATGATTTCGACGAGGTGGTCGGCTTTCTCGGCAGCGACTATCAGAATCCCCGGGACCTGGGCGGCGAGGTGGAGTTCTGGCTGGAGGACGAAAAATACCTGCTTACCGAGAGCTGTCTTATCTACGCGCCCAAAGGCATGAGGCACTGTCCGTTAAGGGTAACCAGGGTCGACCGTCCTTTTCTGTTCCTAGCTATATCTATGACCCCCAGGTACACCAAGGACGGCGTTATCTGGGCATCATCCTGAGCCCTGGCATGCCAACCTCCGGTACTTTCCTTCCGTACGGCAAGTACCCTATACTATAAAAGGACACTACAGGGGGTATTCTGAAATAAACATCTTCCAGAAAGCGCTTAAGCGTACGCATGATACCTGGTTCGGGCGGGCGATGGGGTTGTTCGACCGCAAGACCGTCGACGACGATGTCTGGGACGAACTGGAGGAACTCCTTATCTCGGCGGACGTGGGCGTCGGTACTACGACAAAACTAATCGAGACAGTCAAGCAGCGCACCGCGGAGGAAAAGCTGGACGGCTCTCAGGTAGCCAACACCCTGAAAGCGGAGATGGTCAGGATGCTCGATATTCCGCCCGAAGATAAGACGGACAGCATCACTCCCCCCGAGGTCTACCTGGTCGTCGGCGTTAACGGCAGCGGCAAGACCACGTCAATCGCCAAGCTGGCTTATCAATTGAAGAAAGAAGGCAAGAGCGTCCTGCTGGCTGCCGCCGATACCTTCCGGGCGGCGGCAATCGACCAGTTAAAAAAGCAGGGCGAAAGGGTGGGCGTGGATGTGGTCGCGCACCAGCCGGGGGCCGACCCCGGGGCGGTCGTCTACGACGCCATGCAGGCAGCGAAGAGCCGCAACGCCGATATCGTGATTATCGACACGGCGGGGCGGCTGCACACCAAGTACAACCTCATGGAGGAGTTGAAGAAAGTACGCCGCGTGGCGGCTAAACTAGACGCCACCGCCCCGCACGAGGTGATTCTGGTGCTGGACGCCACCACCGGACAGAACGGACTCACCCAGGCGAGGTATTTCACGGAGGCGGTGGGGGTCACCGGCATCTTCCTGGCAAAACTGGACGGCACCGCCAGGGGAGGCATCGTGCTGGCTATCTGCGACGAATTAAAAGTCCCCATCCAGCTAATCGGCGTTGGCGAGGGGCTGGAAGATATGGTAACCTTTAATGCCGGAGAGTTCGTCGAGGCATTGTGCTCATGATGCTCCGGAGACGCTATGATTTATAACGATGTAAACCCCATTGCCTTTACTATCGGAACCGTCAGCGTGACCTGGTACGGCATGATGGTCGCCCTGGCAGTGCTGACGCTGGTCCTCTGGGCTTTGTGGTCAGTCAAGAAAGGCGCCAGGGTCTCCTACGATACGGTCATCAGCGCTGCCATCGTCGGCATACCTTCCGGCGTCATCTTCTCCCGCGTGCTCCACGTCATCGATTTCTGGGACTATTTCATGGAAAATCCCGGACAGATAATCGGTGGTCAGGGGCTGTCCATTTACGGTGCCGTGCTCGGGGCGGCGCTGGGAATCTGGTTGTACAGTCGGTTCAGGAAAATTTCCTTCGGGTACTTCGCGGACATGCTGGCGCCCGGCATCATCCTGGCGCAGGCAATCGGCAGGGTGGGCTGTACCCTGAACGGGTGCTGCTACGGCGTCGAGACCGATTTATTCTGCGCGATGGTCTACACTAATCCTGAAAGCAATGGCCCCATCGGCATACCCGTCCATCCCACGCAGATTTACGAGATTGTTTATAACCTGATTGTCTTCGGCGTGCTGCTGGTGCTGAGGAAGCGATTCCGCCCGGACGGCTCGCTGTTCCTGATTTATCTTACCCTTTATTCCGTATGGCGGCTTGGAATCGACTTTATCCGCGACGGTACAGACTTCCTCTTCGGACTGCACGAAGCGCAGGTAATCGCCATCATCGTCCTGATAATCACCATCACCCTGATGGCTTTAAGAACAAGGTGGGTGAAGAAAGAAGAACTGGAAACCTAACTGCTCGACTTGAAGTCCAGAATGTTCAGCCTTAACTGCTCTTTCCCCTGCCAGCGGTCTACTTCCAGGTTGTAGACGACGTCCAGTCGAGATGACGTTTCCCCCGTATGGTTTGCCAGCCGGAAAGCCACGCTGTCCCAGACCGTGCCCCCCTGCCTCAGCTTCATCCTCAGATGTTCGCCGCCGTTGCCCATGGGACGCCTTTCCAGCACCTCCACCCCCTCGCTGAGAAATACCGGCACCGGATTGCCGATGCCGAACGGCGCCAGCCGCTGCGTCGTCTCGTAGGTATCCCCGCCGAGTTCGGACAGGTCGAGCACCGCATCGATATCCAAGTGCGGCTGGAGCGCCACGCCCTCCAGTTCTTCGGCGACCAGCTGTGAGAGTTCTTCCTCGAACTGCGGCAGGTTCTCGTTGGGCATGGTGAAACCCGCGGCGGCGGCGTGACCGCCATGGCGCGTAAAAAGGTGGCTGAACCGGTTCAGGGCGGCGATGATATCGAACTCCGGGATGCTGCGGCAGCTGCCGTGACTCACCTTTTCCGCCTGATGAACCACGATTGCCGGATGGTAAAATTCCTCGGTGAGACGGCTCGCCACCAGCCCGGCGATGCCCGTGGGGTAGTCTTTACTGACGGCGAGGAGCAATGGCGGCAGTCCCCGGTTAATTACTTCTTCCCTTGCCTTTTCCAGCGCCGCCGTGGTCAGCTTCTGGCGCTCCTGGTTCTTCCTTGTCAGCCATTCGGCCAGTTCCGTTGCTTCCCGTCGCGAATCCGTTACGAGCAGATTATAGCCGGTAAGACCGTCGGCAAGCCTGCCGGCGGCGTTTAAACAGGGCCCGATAATCCACCCGATACTATCCGCGTTGAGACTGCCCGACTCCAGCCTGGTCTGTTTCATCAACTCTTCGATGCCGAGTCGCGGAGTCGTATTCATATGATTCAGCCCTTCAATTATCAGGTAGCGGTTTTCCGCCAGCGGCGGGGACATATCGGCGATGGTGCCGATAGCCACCAGGTCGAGAAACTGCTCCAGCAGTTCCTCTTTGCCGAGGTTACGGTACAGCGCCTGGAGGAACTTGTAAGCCACCCCCACGCCCGCCAGCTGCGTAAACGGGTAAGCCGAGCCTTCGAGCTTGGGGTCGATGACGGCTACCGCCTGCGGCAACTCATCGAGGGGACTGTGATGGTCGGTAACGATGATATCCAGTCCCGTCTTCTGCGCCCTTCTTACCTCGGCGATGTCCGTCACGCCGCAGTCGACGGTGATAACCAGGCTGACACCCTGCTCCTGAAGCTGCTTGAGTCCGGCGGCGCTCAAACCGTGCCCTTCGGTCTGGCGATGGGGTATATAGGGGACGGCTTTGCCGTCCAGCAGGGATAGTCCCTGCACGAGGACAGCAGTCGCGGTCATACCGTCAGCATCGAAATCTCCAAAAACGCCGATTGTCTCCCCGGACAGCAGCGCCCGGTAGACCCTGGAAATCCCCTGTTCCATGCCGGAAAGCAGGAGGGGGTCATTGAGCAGACTTTTATCGCTGGCGAGGAATCTGGTAAAGTCCTGCGGTCGTGTAATGCCGCGATTATAAAGAAGTTGAACCAGCAGCGGGGGAAAGCCGGAATCGTTGTCCTTCTGCGGAAGGACCGGGGCGCGCGGCAGCAGGTTCCAGCGACTATGGCTCAAGCTTACGCCTCGGCGTACTTCCTTAAAATAAGCACCGAATTATGTCCGCCGAACCCGAAGGAGTTGGTCAGGGCGGTATTGACCTCCGCCTTGCGGGCGGTGTTGGGCACGTAATCAAGGTCGCAGGCGGGGTCGGGGAACTCGTAGTTAATCGTCGGCGGAATAACTCCGTTTAATATCGTCATGATGCAAATTGCCGGCTCGATAGCCCCGGCGCAGCCTATCATGTGACCGGTCATCGACTTGGTGGAACTAATCGGCACCTTATAAGCAAGCTCGCCCATGGCTGCCTTGATGGCTTTCGTCTCCATGGCGTCGTTAAGCTGGGTTGACGTGCCGTGCGCGTTGATATAGTCGATTTCCTCCGGCTTGACGCCGCTCCTCTTCATCGCCATTTGCATCGCCCTGGCGGCGCCCTCGCCGTTTTCCAGCGGCTGGGTAACGTGGAAGGCGTCGGCGGTAGCCCCGTAACCCAGGATTTCCGCCATCATGTTAGCGCCGCGCTTCATGGCATGTTCTTCGCTTTCCAGGATAAGAACGACAGCTCCTTCGCTGACGATAAATCCGTCGCGCTCTTTATCGAAGGGACGGGACGCCTTCTGCGGAGCGTCGTTCCTCGTGGAAAGCGCTTTCAGCGAACTGAAGGCGGTGATACCCAGGGGATTGATAAAGGACTCGGCACCGCCGGCAATCATTACATGGGCGTTGCCGTTCTTGATAAACTCGTAGGCAGCCCCGATGGCGTCGGAACCGCTGGAACAGGCGGAAGTATGGCACATGTTGGGTCCTTTTACTTCCAGCGCAATGGATATCTGGGCGGCGGCGATGTCCGCAATCATCATCGGCGCCAGGAACGGGCTTACCCTGTCCGGCCCCTTTTCCACGAGGACTTTTGCCTGCTCGAAGAGCGTGGTCAAGCCACCGATACCGCTGCCGATAAATACTCCAATTTCTTCCTGGTTGCTGGCGTCTATTTTCAGGTTTGATTTCTGTACCGCCTGGTATCCGGCGGCGACTGCCAGCTGGGCAAAGCGGTCCATGCGGCGTACATTCTTACGGTCGATGTAATCAGTAGGCTCGAACCCCTTGACCTCACCGGCAAATTTCACCGCCATGTTGAATGCATCGAAGAGGGTAATATAATCAATCCCGGACTTGCCGGCGATGAGATTGTCCCACGTGGTAGCCATATCCAGACCCAGCGGTGTCAGAGCCCCGATACCAGTAACTACAACTCTATTTACTTTGTTATTAATTGTAGTAACCTCCCTGTATTTGATAAAAGGGGATAAAGTTCCGCAGTGGAATTTTACTTATTTTTATCATATTTGGAGTGAATTTTCAAGTCCGTACCTTCTTTTTTGACCCCGTGGGAACGGCAACAGTATAATATCTTACACCATCATCGAACTGTGGCTTATATATATGTCTAAAAGAACGGAAAGCCCCAGAGTAGCCCTGGACAGCCTCGGCTGCAAGCTGAACCAGGCGGAGATACAGGCGCTGTCCCGCCAGCTTGCCGGTGCCGGCTATACGCTGGTAAAACCGACCGATAAGGCGGATATCTATATCCTGAACACCTGCACGGTGACGCACGTCGCCGACCGTAAGTCGCGCCACCTGCTGCGCCTCGCCCGCCGCAGGAACCCCTCGGTTCGACTGGTAGCCATCGGCTGCTACGCCGAGCGAGCGCCGAACGACCTTGCCGGAATCGAAGGAGTGGAACTCGTGCTGGGGAACCGGCAGAAACGGGATGTCCTGAAGCTGCTAGGCGACACCGGTGGTCCGACCTCGTATGAAAAAAGCCGCCGTACCCGCGCCTTTGTCAGGGTACAGGACGGCTGCCGAAACTTCTGCGCTTACTGCATTGTGCCGCTGGTGCGGAGTACCGAGGAAACCGTGCCCGTGAAAAAGGTCGTTAACACGGTCGGCGAGCTTACGGCAAACGGCTGCCGCGAGGTGGTGCTGACCGGCACGGAAATCGGGACCTACGACGATAAAGGCATCAAACTGCAGGGACTCCTGGAACGAATCCTCGTGGAGACTGAAATAACCCGTTTGAGGCTTTCCTCCCTCCAACCCCCGGAAATATCGCCGGGATTAGTCGGACTGTGGCGGGACTCCCGACTGTGCCCGCACTTTCACCTGTCCTTGCAGAGCGGCAGCGATGCCGTTCTCAAGCGCATGAAGCGACGGTACGATTCCGCCGGATACCGCCGAACCGTAAGTCTTATCCGCGATGCCGTTCCGGATGCAGCGGTTACCACCGATGTTATCGTGGGCTTTCCCGGCGAAACCGACGAAGAATTCCAGGAGACGCTGGACTTCTGCCGGGAGATGAGGTTTGCGCGTATCCATGTCTTTCCATACTCGCCCCGTCCCGGCACCACGGCGGCGACCATGCCGGAGCAGGTGCCCGAGAAGGTGAAGAAGCAGCGCAGCCAGCAGATGCTTGCCCTGGCGGCAGAAAGCACGCAGGACTTCCTGCAACGGTATCTGGGTAAGACTATAGAAGCGCTCTGGGAGCAAAAAGCCGGGGGCGTCTGGTCCGGGCTGACGGGCAATTATATCAGGGTATACACTAAAAGCAGGGGCGACCTTGCCAATCAGCTAACGTCCGTAAGGCTGGTTAAGCCGTACAGGGATGGGATTTGGGGTGAGGTCCAGTAAGAATTAGCCGGTATACTTCTACCTGGCAGAATTTTTATTCCATCACCGGGCGGTGTTCCAGTATCTCCTTGAGGGAACGGGTCGGCATGAGGAAATCATCCTCGGAGAGATAAGCCTCGCTGATGAGTCTCATTTTCTCCAGCAGGGCGTGGAAATTAATACCCCACCCTATTCCCCACACCTCCGGGGTGAAAATCCGGCTGCTGTCCGCATTCCAGTAGGATTCCCTGAAACGCTCGATGGTGGGCAGCCGGAAATCATAGGGGATAAAGCCCAGCTTGCCGTGCCAGCGCCTTTCCTCGCTGGGTTTCTCCAGTTCCTGGCAAACCGCGGCGATGGTCACGGTAATAATTGCTGCCTGTACCAGCCTGCCTAACCACTCCTTACCCATAACGACTCCTTTTAGTTTTTGTTAAGTTCCATTGCCATGACCACGGAGGTTTCAATTTGGCGCGCCGGAATATCCCAGTACTCCGTGAGTAATCTGTCTTTATCCGGTAGAAGATGAAATCCATGCTTCCGGTAAAACGCAATTGCCCAGTGCGCGGCCGCCCACGTCCCCACCATCAGTTCTCTAGTATCCGCCAAGCTCTTAAGGTAATCAAGCAGCTTGCACCCTATCCCCTGTTTCTGGTACCGGGGCAAAACATAGGCGTGCCGTATCAACGTAACCCCCTTAATCGGCTCGATACCCATCACGCCAACCAATTCTCCATCGACTTCCCATCCATAAAAGGTTACTCGTTTCATCTCCTGCTTCAATTCTACCTCGGGCATATAAGGCTGGTGATAGCAATCGGCCTCGATGACACCATCATAAGCCTTAGCACCCTCATTAATGATACGGTATATTTTCCCGAAATCTTTCTCATTACATTTGCGAATCATAAACCCGCGATATCCTTCACCTTTAGTTATTATACAAAAGGGGGTTGGCAATGGGAAGCCCGGAGAGACGCTTTTTGGTAGATTTGCCATGTATTTTCTTTTATAGTATGCTATAATTCTGATGTAATTCGTTAATTTGGCCTCCGGACTATCGGGAGATACCTTAAGGGCTTATGCCACGCCCGCCTTTTCTAGCAATTATCAGATATATAGAGAAGGTGTACGAGCCAATCACCAGTTCGGAGTAAGCATCGGGGAGGTAGACTTGAAAAATTATCTTGCAGCTTTGCAGGCGAAAACCAGTCAGAACGACTACGATAAATTAGCCGCTATAGATAATACCGAGGTACACAGGGCAATCTACGAATCGGCGGAACTCTGCAATCCGGACACAATCTTCATCTGCAGCGATACTCCCGACGAGGTAGCTTATATCAGGAATATGGCGATTGTTACCGGAGAAGAGAGCGCCGCTCTAGTCACCCCGGGACATACTTTCCACTTCGACGGACCCTACGACCAGGGACGCGACCGTAAGGTTACCAAGCTCCTGGTGCCGAAAGGCGATACCCTCAGCGACGCCCTGAACCAGATAGAACGGGAGGAGGGTCTTACGGAAGTCCACGGGCTGTGCAAGGACTCGATGGAAGGGCGTACCATGATCGCGCGCTTTCTTACCCTGGGTCCGGCCGATTCCGTATTCACCATCTATTGCCTGGAGTGCACCGATTCCTGGTATGTAGCTCACAGCGTCGACCTTCTCTA
>CAZPAS010000087.1:0-8410 GCA_964584575.1 uncultured Dehalococcoidaceae bacterium
AGCCTGCTGTATCCACGTCTTGGGGATAAGCTGCTTGCCCCAGGCGCGGATAGTAGTGGCGACCGGCTTGGTAATGCGTTCGCTGAGTTCGGGATTGAAGAAGCGCGTACTCCGCAGGCCCTCGGCGCGGGGCATGCCGGTGTAAGTTATCTGGCTCTGGTGAACGCCGGGGCCGCCGAGTCCCTGCATGCCGAGCAGGATGCATTCCAGCCGGCCGGGTTCGTGAGAGAACGGACCGCGGACGTAGGAACCGCCGAAGTAATGAGCAATGGAGGTAATCTTTTTGGCCCACTCCCGGGCGAAGGCCTTAATCGTCCATTCAGGCACGCCGCATTTCCTGGAAGCCCAGGCGGGTGTCTTGGGCACGCCGTCTTCCTTACCCAGAACGTAGTCCTCAACCTTGTCCATACCGACGGCGTGGGTCTTAACATAGTCCTTCTTGTAGGTGCCTTCGGTAATCCACATATAGATGATAGCCAATTGCAGGGCGGCATCGGTATTGGGGAGGACGGGAATCCACTTGTCCCCGTGGACGGCAGCGCCGTAATTAAGGTCGGGGCAGATATAGACCTGCTTGATGCCGACCTCCGTCCAGAAATAGCAGAGGCGGGTGGCGCACTGCCCGGTGAACCCCCAGGGGGTCGTCTCCGGGTCGCCGCCCCAGAAAAGGACCATATCGCAGTTCTCGGTCATGTCCTTGATGATGTTATTGGCGGGGTCCATCATGCCCTGGATACCCTGTCCCCAGACGTGCTTGGAACCCCAGTACCAGCCTTCCCAGCTATCCGGGTTGCGTACCTGCTGGGTAAAGCCGCCCATCATGTCGAAGAGTCTGCCGGAGTGGCCGTGGGGGGTGTTGATGGTCTTGCACTCGCCGTGTCCGTCACCCTGCACCAGAATTGCCAGGGGGCCGTACTGCTTGTGGATTCTCTTGACTTCGCTGGCAAGCAGGTCGGAGACTTCCTCCCAGGAGATTCTCTTGTACTTGCTCTTGCCCCGGTTCTGGGGATTCCTCTCGCCGTTGGGGTCCCAGTCCACCCTCTTCAGGGGGTATTTGATACGGTTGGGTGAAAAAGTCCTTTTCTTGTAAGCCAGAGAAAACGGCGAAGGCACCGATTTAAAGAGCGGTTTATAATCCTTGCCGTTACGCGTAATTTTCCAGGGACGGAAAGACTCGCGGTCGTACTTCCAGTCGTAATGGAACGGCCTTATCCTGACCACTTTGCCGTTTTTAACGTCAACGGCGCATTCACCCCCGCCCCCCAGCAATCCGCCGAGGGCAAGGGCTTTGATTACCGTTTTATCCGGCTTGACATCAACTTTTTTGCCATTTCCGTCTGACATACCAGTTACTCTCCTTCCAAGAATTTACGTGTGATTCTTAATTATGTTCATATGTTATTACAGATGTGTTGGACGGATTTAGATAAACGGAAAAATACACGAACAAAGTGAAATTATACAATACCCTTAAAATCTACAATAGAGGGTTTCTCATTGTCAAGTAAAAACCGGCTAACCAGACTCCGTACCGTTTACGCAAACAGCTCTGAAAAAGCCGTCATTTTCTCCAAATGACAACGCAATCAACCCCCTGCTGAATAAATGTGCTTATAAGGGGGGTATCAGGCAACGCATACTACCAATATCAAAAAAATCTACCGACCCGCTGTGATTTGCCAATTTGCGTGTGGGAACAAACAAATCATGTGTAAAAGTCGTAATAATCGGCTTGTTTTGCGCCGCTGTTGTGATGATTTTGATAATATTCAATGCCTGAATGTGATTTTGTCTTGACGTGGCCTCCTTAGACTTTGATTGGTATAGAAAAGGGGGGTGCAAATGGCAGGTAAGGTTACGTCTCAGCTAACGTACCGGAAGAATGGTTATTACCTACAGAATAGAAGCTACCCCATCGTAAAATCGGAACAGGATAGAGTGTGGCAGAAACACTGCGGGTTCCTGGACCTGGACCTGCCGCACTTCATGTCCATCCAGGAATCGCTCCTGCTCCAGCAGATGGAGAAAGCGGCTGATTGTTCACTCGGGAAACGTCTGATTGGCGGCAAAATGCCCGCGAGCGTGGAAGAATACCGCCGAAATGTCCCTCTAACCACCTATGAAGACTATCGCCCGGAACTGGACAGGGGTGACGGGGCATCACTGATTGAAGAACCCCACGTATGGGCAAGCACATCCGGTTCAGGTGGCGGACACCGTCGGGTACCCTATACGCTGGAAGCTTACCGGCGGTCGCTGGATAACCTGATGTCCGTATTCATCCTGGCATGCTCCCACCAAAGAGGCCAGAGTACGCTCGTGGAGGGTGACCGCGTCCTGTATAACGTGGCGCCCGCGCCCTATCTCTCCGGCATACTGGCAACCGGAGCGGCGGAGAACTTCAACCTGCGCTCGGTAATGACGCCGGATGAGCACGACGGCATAGATTTCCGGGAGAAGATAACGCGGGGATTCGAGATGTCTCTCCGGACCGGTGTGGATATCATGGTCGCCATGACCAGTGTCCTGGTAAAAACGGGCAACGAGTTCCACCAGATGTCCCATAAGAGCAGTATCTCCAAGCACCTCATGCATCCCGGCGAATTTTACAGGGTCCTGCGGGGCTTACTGCGGAGCCGACTGGAGAACCGGGGCGTGCTTCCCAAGGACCTCTGGCCCGTGAAAGCCCTCATTGGCTGGGGAATTGATACCAGCGTCTACCGCGAACTGGTGCACGAATACTGGGGCGCCTATCCGTACGAGTTTCACGCCTGCACGGAGGCGGGAATCATCGCCGTACAGAACTGGACCCGGCGCGGCATGACCTTTATCCCTAATTCCAACTTTTTCGAGTTTATCCCGGAAGACGAGTGGCTGAAGAGCCGGAACGACGTATTCTACGAGCCACGTACCGTCCTCCTCCCCGATGTTGAGCCCGGCAAACGCTACGAACTGGTTATTACCAGCTTTTATGGTATGCCCTTTATCCGGTATCGTTTGGGTCACCTGGTGCGCATCACGGCGCTGGAAGATAAAGAGGCGGATATCCGCCTGCCGCAGATGGCCTTCGAGGCGAGGGCGGACGACCTTATAGATATCGCGGGTTTCACCAGGGTGAGTGAAAAGACGGTGCTGCAGGCGATTGCCAACTCCAGTATAGATTACGAGGACTGGATTATCCGCAAGGAAATCGATGAGGGCAAACCCTCACTTCATCTGTACATCGAACTCAACGGGGGTAACGGCAAGGTGGACCTGGCATCAGTCTTTCACGGTGAGTTGATGAAAACCGACCCCGGCTACCACGACCTTGCCATGATGATGGAAATAAGGCCGCTGGAAGTATCGGTACTACGTCCGGGCACGTTTAAAGATTATTACCGTGAAAAGCAGGAAGGCGGCTCGGAACTGGCGCAGCGCAGACCGCCGCGAATGAACGCCACCGACGAAGTGATAGAGGAAATCATCAGTCTGGGAGATAAGCAGAAATTACCGGTCGGTTAAGAACAACATGATTTACCGGAGCATACATATATGAATCTGGAGAACACGGCGTGAACACATATCTGTTGATACCTCTGATAGAAGTGGTATTCTGCCTGGGACTGCTGATAGTACTGATTGTCAGCGGTAAACGTCATATAGCCAGGAGACCTTTCGGGGTGTTCCTGTTTTTCATGATGCTCTGGGGCTTCTTTATTTTCATGATGCGCGCCAGTCCGAACATGGCGGATGCCCTAATGTGGGAGAAGTTCGTTTTCTGGGCGATATTGAGCGCCTCCTTGTTCTTCTACCGGTTCACCATATCGCTGACCGGAGCCAGACCCAATAAATATTTCATGTACCCGTTGTACATCGCCTATTTTTGTATACTCGGGCTTATTCCCACGGGGCTGGTGGTCAACGGCATGCAGATGATGTGGTACGGCAAGGCCCCGATTATCGGTCCCCTTTTCCCGCTCTATGTGCTCTGTGCCTATGTGCCGCTGGTACGCAGCGCTATAATACTGGTGAAACATTCTCATAAGTCCCGTATCCTCGACGAGAGAATACGCTCCCAGTATATTATCCTCGGCATAGCCGCCATGTTCATTGGAGCCACCACGGATTACCTGCCCGTACTGGGTATCAGTATGTATCCCCTGGGCATCATCGGCAATATCCTGTTCTGCCTGATAGCCACCATATCCATGCTGAGGCACAACCTCCTGGAGATGAAGGTGGTCGTCCGCAAACTCGCCACTTATTCACTTACCAGCGTATTGATATTGGGGATATTCGGCAGTCTCATCTACCTGCTGAGTTATTACTTCCAGGACCTCATGAGCCCCGTCGCACTTACGTTAACCGCCGTGGCGGTGTTCGTCGCCGCTTCAATATTTCAGCCGGTATTCTCCCGGCTTCAGCACACGGTAGACAGATGGTTTTTCCGTGAACGCTTCGCCCATATCCAGAGCCTGCGGCGGTTCAACCAGGATACAAAAGGCGACCTTGACCTGGAACAGCTTTCATCTTCGCTGGTCACCACGGTAGCCAACGGCATGCAGAGCCAGGGTGTCTACCTGCTCCTGCCGTCTTCAACCGGTATTTATTCTACTTATATGTACTCCGGGCAGAAGAGTGAAGGGCGCGTGTATTTTTCCGCCAACAGCCCCCTCATAGCCACCCTTAAACAGCAGAACCGCATCCTGGACAACACCGACCTGGATTTTATCCCGTCGCTTATCAGCCTTACGGCAAACGACCGGCAGACCCTGGAGAAAAACAACATCGAGCTTATGGTGCCTCTGAAAGCCGACGGGCACCTGGCGGGTATGCTGCTCCTCAGTGGTAAAGCCTCTGACGAACCGTATTCCAAGGAAGAGAGACGTCTGCTGGAAACGGTGTCTCCCGACGTAGCCATTAACATCGATAACGCCAACCTCTACGAGAATATGAAGCAGAAACACAGCGAACTGCAGAAGGCGATGGACGGCGTTATCCATGCCATATCGCTGGTAGTGGAAACCAGGGACCCGTATACCGCCGGTCACCAGCGGCGCGTCGCCGAGCTGGCGCGCGCCATCGGTAAAGAGATGGGGCTCTCTGACTGGCAGGTAATGGGGATACACGTCGCCGGACTCCTCCACGACGTCGGCAAGGTAGCCGTGCCTTCCGAGATTCTCAGCAAGCCCGGCAAGATAACCGATACCGAATTCAGTATCATTAAAAACCATTGTAAGGTCGGCTATGAAATCCTGCAAAGGATAGAGTTCCCCTGGCCGGTTACCAAGGCGGTCCTCCAGCACCATGAAAGGCTGGACGGTTCCGGCTATCCCGAGGGGTTATCCGGCGAGGACATCGTCCTGGAAGCCAGGATTCTGGGCGTCGCGGACGTCGTGGAAGCCATGTCGTCCCACCGCCCCTACCGGCCGGCGATAGGACTGGACAGCGCGCTCGAAGAAATATCAGGGGCAAGCGGCATTCTCTACGACCCCGAAGTAGTCGACGCCTGCCTGTCACTCCTGAAGAAGAATAAGCCGGAGTTCGAGCGGATAATGGCGGCAGCAGAAGCAAACGCTGATTATATGATGGAACCGGTGACAAATTAAGTTTGTTACGGGCGACTCAAATAAATACGCGGAGTCGCTCATGAAAAAAAGGAGGTAATGATTAGATGAAAAGGAGAATGCTGTTTATCACCCTGGCGCTGGTACTGCTTATGACGATGCTGGTACCGGGCGCAGCCCTCGCCAAACCACAGACATTTTATGCGGGTGGAGTGATCACAGGAATCGAGGACACCATAATCGGTGAAAATGCTTTCCCCGCGGGTGAAAGTGGCCGGTGGAGAGTAGTCGGTCGTGAAATTACGGGCGAACTATCCGGGGATGTCAACGGTAGCTTCATAATGACCTATAAAGCCAACGTTGAGCTGGCAACCCAGGCCGGCAATCTGCAAGGCGACATGATTGTAGGCGATGAAAGCTTCAAAGTCAACGGTAAAATCCAGCCGCTGGAAATGGTCCCGACACCTCTCGGTATTGACCTGCCGAAGCTAACGATTACCGGTCACTGGAACATGGACGGTAAAGGTCCGGGCAACGGCGATTTCGAGGCATGGGTCATATTTGTACCTGATGAGTATGGTCATGTCGTGATGATCATAGCCAGCTCATTCGTCATGGAAGGAAAATGGTAGCATCAAGCTACTGTTAGTAGAAAAACTTTAGTTACGGAGTCCCGGGGGCAGCGGCTATACTAAAACTTCACCGCTGCCTCAGGGGGCGACGGGCAGCAATAAAGTCGCACCGGGCTGGCGCTGCAGGTATGACCGGGTATATGTCGCCGGGAAGGAATATATCACCTGCACCTTGCGGTGGTCCTTACAGAAGAGGAAGACGCCCACCACCTGCGGCTTCGTCCCGAAGGGTCCGACGACCATATTGAACTTGTCCTTGGTTTCATCGTAGATGGCGTCCAGCACCGCCTTGACGGCGTAGGGATTATCCGGCGGCACGTCCCTGACCTCTACGGATTTCTTCTCCAGCAGTTCCGCGTTGTTCCGGCGGGCGTATTTCAGGTAATCGGGATTACCGGAACGCGGCGGATTGGATATCAGGGCTATTGTCTTCGCCGGATTATACTGCTTCCATATCGCCAGGGCGCGCTCCGGCTCAAACCCCAGGAAAATCACCAGCGCCATTTCCTTGTCCATGGCGGGGCTTCCGTAGTAGTTGGGAATAGTGGTAATCTGCTCGATGCCGCGGGTCAGCCGGGTGGGCAGGTAACGCTGGGTGGTGTGCAGCAGGCGGGGCATACCCATTTCCCTCTCCACAACCAGGAAATGCAGCAGTTCCAGCAGGTATATCTTGGTAAAGCCGCTGATATCCACCGTAACAAAGGGACCGCTTTCCGTATTCAGTTTACACTCCTTGAGTATTTTCGCCATCTGCTGAATGCCGTCCACGGGATTCTCCCGCTGGCAGGAAATAACGAAGATGCCCTCGGTGGTCTTTTTCCGCAGTTCGGTCTGGAGACGGAACATATTCTTTTCCACCTGCTTGTTGTACTGGGGCTCCTCGACGTGAAAGATGACGGCATACTTCGTCAGGAAGTCGGTACCCATGAGGGACGCGCTGGAAAGGCACCTCTCTTCAAAGCTGGAGGAACAGATGAAAAGGTCATCGGCGCCACGTGAATTCAGCTTGGGCAGGGACTTTATTTCCGTTGGTTCCGTAACCGCGTTCATTACCACCTCCGTTGATGTTAAAGGAAAGTAACAATATAGTACGTTTTTACTGACACTATAGTCAGGTGGTAGCATGTTGTCAATGCCGCTATCAGTTGCGGGGCAGGAGTCTGGCTTGTTCCTGAAAACTGGATTACCGATTATTACATTGCCTTAACTATTATTTAACAATATATGTGGTATAATTAATGTAACGGAGGCGTGTCCTCCCGAATAGAGGCTGATATGAAGTCTAACTGGAAACGCAATAGCATAATATATATCGTCATACTGCTGGCGGCAATCCTTCTTTTCTCCTTCCTGATACCGGGCTCTAACGAACCGGAAGAAGTCCCGCTGAGCCAGATTATCACCATGTCTCAGAGCAAGGAGATAAAGGAGATAGAAATAGATGAAGAAACCCTGCTGGTTACCACGGTTGATGGAACGGAACTGAGAAGTTTCAAAGAAGCCAACTCGAGTATCTACGAAATCGAAGGACTTAACCTCGAGGGAGTGGTCGTGGACGTCAAGGGTTCATCGGGAATCAACTGGGGCGGGCTTTTAATTAACTTCCTGCCGTTGTTAATTTTCGGTTTTCTGCTGTTTTTCCTGTTCCGGCAGGCGCGCGGCGCCAACAACCAGGCGATGAGCTTCGGGCGCAGTCGGGCAAGGCTTTTCCCGGCCAACCGCGCCACGGTAACCTTCGCCGACGTCGCCGGAGTGGAAGAAGCCAAGCAGGACATGCAGGAAGTTGTTGACTTCCTGAAAGCGCGCGAGAAATTCCAGAGTCTGGGAGCACGCATCCCCAAAGGCGTATTGTTGATAGGTCCCCCCGGCACGGGCAAGACCCTGCTGGCGCGGGCGGTAGCCGGTGAGGCGGACGTCCCCTTCTTCTCCATCAGCGGCTCCGAGTTCGTCGAAATGTTTGTCGGCGTCGGTGCCTCCAGGGTACGCGACCTCTTCGACCAGGCCAAGCGTAACACGCCGTGCCTTATATTTATAGACGAGATTGATGCCGTCGGACGCCAGCGCGGTTCAGGACTGGGCGGCAGCCATGACGAGCGTGAGCAGACCCTCAACCAGATCCTGGTTGAGATGGACGGCTTCGATACCAATACCAGCGTTATCGTCATCGCCGCTACTAACCGACCCGACATCCTCGACCCCGCCCTGCTCCGTCCCGGCAGGTTCGACCGG
>CAZPAS010000088.1:0-8358 GCA_964584575.1 uncultured Dehalococcoidaceae bacterium
ATGGCGGGGTAAGTATGGAACAGCAAAATCGGGGACTGCGTAACGGCGCGGAAATTGTCGTAGCCTGCCCGGGCCGCCTGCTTGACCACCTGTGGAAGGGCACGATACGTTTGTCAGGACTGGAAATCCTCGTCATCGACGAGGCCGACCGTATGCTGGATATGGGCTTTCTGCCTGATATTCATAATATTCTGGCGTGTATCATGAACAAACGTCAGACCCTGCTTTTCTCAGCCACCATGCCCGCGGATATACGGCGCCTGGCGCGTGAAATCCTGCATGACCCGGTCACGGTGCAAATCGACCGCACCATGCCGGCAAAAACCGTATCACATGCAATTTACCCGGTACAACAGCACCTTAAAACAAACTTGCTGAAAGAGATACTGAATAAAACCAAAACAAATTCGGTGCTTGTCTTTACCCGCACTAAACACCGCGCCCAGCGCGTGGCGCAACAACTGGTAAGAGCGGGCTATCGGGTAACATCATTACAGGGGAACCTGTCTCAGAACCAGAGACAGGCTGCGCTTGCAGGCTTCCGTAACGGCTCGGTTAAGATTCTGGTGGCGACAGATATCGCTGCCCGCGGCATCGATGTCTTGAGTATTTCCCACGTCATCAATTACGATATGCCTGAAAGTACGGATGACTATATCCACCGCATCGGTCGTACCGGTCGGGTCGATAAAAACGGTGAGGCATTAACATTCGTGACAAACGCTGATGCGGGTAAAATACGAGACCTGGAACATCTTCTGGAAGCGCCCCTGGAGCGTATGACGCTTCAAGGCTTTGATTATAACAAGCCTGCCCCGGACAATGAACAACTCTTTTCGCATCGACCACAACGTCGTGTCGTACGAAAACAAGAGATTAATAAACAAACAGTGATAAAATAGAGGACGCCGCTAATTGCCAGCCAGGGTATACTTCTAATGTAACTAATAAAGCCCCTCCGGGATTACCAAGAAAGTAGCTTCTTCTTGAAATTCACTAATCTGACCTTTTGCTAGACATCACGAAATAAAAAAACGCCGGCAATATAAATACCGGCGTTTAGTTCATCTGGTGGAGACGGGGGAGGGGTGGCCTCATGCTACTGTAGATCTTACCGAGTTAGTTCCTTAACTACTCGACCGACTAATAAGCCTGAGCGAGATCGTTTGCCGTATCAAAAACTCCCTCTTAAGCAACGGATACTGCAGCAAGAAACCCCATTTTCCAATCGCAGGCGACCGCGTATAAAGCTAAACGACTAATTGAAAAACAATTACGGAATAATATACTGAAATGAAGAGCAGAAAATAGTGATACTCTTTATATATAGTGAGATGCGGTCTTCCTAAAAGGTCATCTCCTCCTGGAGAGCGTATGAAGTATTATGCCGGTAAAGATACTGAAGATACCGACGATTAAAAAAAGGACGGCCAGCATGACGGTACCCATCGGTATCTCATGAGAATTAGTGAAAATCTGGAGTGTTCTGGCACTGGCGACTAAACCGACAATCACGAGAATGCTCCCCAGAATCCCGAAGAAGAAAAGAGGGCGCCTTTCTGAAATCATCGCCATTATCTGGGTCAGCACCCCGAATCCGTGCCTGACGGGATTTAGTGTAGAGCCGTCCTTAGTGTACTTTACGGAAATGGGCACCTCTTTTATTTTCAGTCCCTTCTCTTCGGCAACGGCTATCATCTCCGACTCAACGGCAAATCCCTTCTGACTTAATTTGAGGCTGTTGATGGCTTTTCGTGAAAAAGCCCGGAAGCCTGATTCAGAATCGGTGATTTTTTTCTTGGTGAGGGTGCGTGTTGATTGAAGAAGGATTTTTTGGCCGATGCGTCGGTATAACGGGATATTCTCCTTAACATCCTCTCTGGTGCCGATAACCATATCATAACCGTCTAAAATAGGTTGAATCAATCGCGGTATCTCATCGGGATTATGCTGTGAGTCAGCATCCAGCAACACCAGGATTTCAGCGGTTTTTTTCTTTACCTCATTAAGAATCCTCTGAATGGCGACGCCTTTACCTTTATTCTGGGAATGCCTTATTACCGTTGCCCCTGCCAGCCGTGAAATTCCAGCGGTATCGTCGGAGCTGCCGTCATCAATTACCATAACCTCGTCGGCATACCGCCTGGCTTTGAGCACCATGGTGCCGATATACCTCTCTTCGTTATACGCAGGCATCGCCACGATGACCCTCGGTTTTTTTGTATCCGCCATTTTTACTCCGCTCGATGTCTCAGGTTACGGCAGCCGTAAGTCCATTATAATCCCGGGATAGCCCGTAAACAATAGATCAGGCGCCTTTAGGGGAGTTGCCCCCCAACCCTTTTAAGGTCCCTTCAGTAAATATACCCCCTTGTTTACCTCCACCAGGTCCGGGTTATTACATGCCTGCTGTGTACAGACGATAGAAATTCCCTTATCTCTCAGGAACTGGGTATCCGTGCAGCCGCTGGCCAGAAATTCATCTGCTCTTCTGGTATAATCATCAGCCGCCACGTGCGTACGGGCGTAGACATACTTACCGGTGATAGCGGAAAAGGGCGTAGCTTTCCACGGGTCAAGTATCGCTCTTTCATAGTCGTCATCGACGTTATCTCTTATCCAGACGTAAGTTTCATAGTCCTCTTCTTCTATCATATGGTAATAGCCGGTACTGAGGCGGGACGGTATGGCGAATACTAAAGTTACGACGACAAGCGCCAGTGCCAGAACGTAACCAACCCTCCGGGCGAAGTCCGGGATTTTTATCGATTCCGGCAGCTTCAGGTTCTTAATCGCCATCAGGCCGGCTCCGGCGACGATGCCGAGCATCAGTAACGTAAAGATGATTCCGCGCAGATATATCAGGTCGACCCCGTAGTGCAGGGTAAAGAAGACGGCGAGTACGGCCACCATCAGCAGCAAGCCCAGCGCCAGGCTGTAATTCTTCACACCGCCTTTAAAAGCCAGCCAGAAAGTACCCAGCAGGCCTATCGCGAAGGGTATGTAACCGTATATCTTGAGAATCCTGGGCAAATCGTGGTGGGCGGGGAGTGGTTTCTGTACCAGGAGCGACCCGGCGGTTGATGATATAGTTCCATATGTCCAGGGGAGGGTCACCAGGAAGGGAATTACTCCCATCAACAGCAATATCAGGCCGTGTTTGGGCTCTTTAAACAGGTAATACACCACACAGGGAATGATAATAATCACCAGGCATACCGCTGACGTAGCATGCGTAACTATCATGAAGCCCACGAAGACAGCCAGCGCTAAATATGACCATATCGTACGGTAATTAAAGACCAGGAATAACGATAAAGGTACAAACAGCATGCAGACGGACATCGGCACCAGGAAAGCGGGCCCCATGATACCCACGGTCGTCGGGACCAGGCAGGCGAAGAAAGCGGCTTCCCAACCGAACCCCTCCCTTCTGGCTAATACGTAGACCGCTAGCGTCGTAAAAGCAAATATAACACTCGGGAAAAAACGGAAGATATCCACCCAGGATAATCCGCTGATTTTATAAAACACCCCGAACAATACATGGAAACCCGATTCCAGCGTGGCTACTATGCCACCACTCCCCTCCCCGGTGAAAGTCCCCGGATATATGAGGTCCCCCGCTTTAAGCAGGGCATTACTATGGGCTATGTGCACCCACTCGTCAATATGCACGGGGTAAGGATAATCGATATTAGGGATAAAGGCGATGAAGATAGCCAGGATTATTACCGGTATCAGTAATAACGCCTCTTTTTCAGTGCGCAACATATTTTCCTGATTCATATCTCGCTAGCAGTCCGGCAAATTCAGGACGTTTTTAAATACCGACACTTTACACAATGGCGTAGCTTCCGCCAATTAATTCGGCTTTATTATAGCACATGTTTGTTAAACCGTTCATTGTAAATCAATATGATTCCGTCGCACCATGGTTGTTATAAGCTGGGTTGATATACAGTTGCGAGAAAAATGCCGACATGTCATACTTCTATCGTTCTTGTCCTGTACTGTGCCGATTGTGTCATTATTGTGAACATGAGAGTACTGAATATTATTCTTTCCGCTTTCCTAGTCTGTGCTATTTTGGGAGCGCTGGGGGTGCTTGGCTACCAGATTACGAACCCCGGGACTAAAGAATACTTCACCGAGTTCTATCTTCTGGGACTTGAAGGCAAGGCGACCGACTACCCCGAACAAATGGTGGCAGGACGTGAGTACGGCGTAACCGTCGGTATCGTAAACCGGGAACATGAACCGGTGCGATATACCGTCGAGATTACAATCAACGGGACGAAATATGACGAACTGGAACCAATAACTCTCAGTCACGATGAGAGGTGGGAGAGAATAGTCTATCTTCAACCGGAGATAATAGGTGAAAAACAAAAGGTGGAATTCATATTATATAAACAGGGGCATGACGTTGCCTATCAAACACTGCACCTGTGGGTGGACGTTATTGAAGATAAATTCTCTGAGTGACAAAGATAATGCCGAAGAGTTATCAGAAATTATCCTTTGTTCCGTGGACTCAGTCTAGATATTCGAATATTTTCACTTCCGGTACCATAGAGGTTGCCACGTTTATTTCTTCACCTATCAGCAAGTCATTATATTCCACTATCTGGTTCGAACTGTACACCCTTCGGTAATTCTCCAATCCCTCCAATGGTATCGGGCTGATAAATGGATTACTCCCAACAATGCGGTAATTTCCCGTATCCTGGCTTTCAATATACTCAAGTGCTTCCTGATAACTAGAGAACTCCGGGGCATCAGTGACTACCTTATAACGATTGCCATCCTTATCAACCCTCTCGTCATATTGTATCACTATCGGGCTTTCATCAATCACGGCTTCGCCATTGAAATTGTAAAGTCTGACAATCATGGAACTATAGTATTTTGGATAATAGTACATCTTCGGTAAAAGCATACTATCTCCGTACGGTACTAGATAAATGTCGAAGTAATCAGCGTGCTGACGTTCAGCCCAGGTGAATATCGCCGCTAACTTGCCATAAACCGAGACCTGACCGGAAGTATGGTACACAAGACGCATGGTAGCAATGTCATAATCAATTACTACATAGGATGAATTCAGTTCTGCTCTGATTTCCTCCGATGATAACTCATTTTCAGCCAGGAAAAAGTCAGCAACCTTCATTATTGGCTTAGCTGCCTGACTGGGATTGACATTGGGAATCCGGTGAGCTATCCGCGTAATCCAGTAGCCGTAGTCCCACCAGGATGTCACGCCGTAGGCCGATTCAGGATATATGAAGTCCTCTTTGGGAGGCGGCGGTTCGTAGAGCCTGTAATAAGCGTCCGGTTGGTCGGCAAAAGGTTCGGGAGTATTATTCTTCATCCAGATTAATGATTCCTGCCAGGCATCGGTAGGAGCATATTGAGGTTGTAACGCTACCTCCTTTGCCTTGGTGATATTGGGGAAGAAAACGAAGAAAAATACTACGATTACAGCTAACACCGTGTTTATGTAATATATGTTAATAACCTGTTTCTTCGGGTGTTTCGCCTGTTTTACGGTCTTGGCACCTGCTTCTTGAACGACTCCCGACTCTGGCTCGGTCTTCTTTGCCAGTTTCCTGAGGCCGACCAACCACATTGCCTGCCAGGAAAAATAAGCGGAAAGCAGGGCGATATTGACCACAAGGTAATAGGCGAAGCGGCGCTGTACCAGCGTCAGCACCAGCACTATTATGCTCCAGATGAGAAAAAGGTTTTCTTCATTGCTGGTATCCCGTCTGTAAATAGCCCTGTAAAAGAGCAGGAAGAGGATAACACACGGGGCGATGATTATACTGGTGGTATAGTTACCCCAGGCGACTCCGGTGGAGAAGTGCCCCTGGGGCGAAAGGAAGGGCTGCATTTCCAGAGTCGTTGCAGCGCTGGCTCCGCTCGGGGCGAAGATACTCAATTTACTTAATATCGCGTTCAACAGGCCGGGACTGATGAGATAAAACACACCCAGCCCGACTAGAGCCAGCACTACTAGAGCGACCGGGTAATAAATCGGCTTCAGATTTCTGGTCGCAATCAGCCTGTAAACACCGCTAAGCACCACGGGGACAAGCAAGCCGATGCACAACGTGGTAATTATAAACGACTCTGCATCGACCGGAATAAAAATGATAACGGCAACAAGAAACATAATTACGCCGGCAATAGTCAGATGGTCAGTTGAACGTTGTCTGAAGTGATTGACGATGAACTGGATAATAAAATACAGAGAAATTATAAAGGCGGCGAGTAAAGCCCCTGACCACGTATTAAGGAAAATCCCCAGAAAAATCCCCGCCAGCAGGCTGTAAACAATCGGCCTGATTATTACCGTGCGGTCACGTTTGATGAGGTGGTTAAAGGTTAATTTCCTCTCGTTCCCGCATTTTATTGCCAGAATCAGGAACATGAAGGTCACGGAAATGAACAGGGTCTCGGCAACACAACCGTCCGTAAACCCGAGGATGGAACGCCCCAGATACTCACCCGGGAAAATTGCTATTAGCCCCGCTGCCATCACTCCGGCCCATTTATTAAATAATGCCTTGCCGATAAAAAACACGGGGATAACCGTCAGGGCCGCCAGAACCGCCGGAAAATATACGCCGACCGTGTCGACGAGATTCAGTGTCGGTGAACCGAGACCGATTATCCAGATGACAAAGGCTATCAGCCAGTTGTAGAAATGAATACCGCCGGTTGTGATACCGCCCGGGTAGATATAATAGGGGTCGAATCCGGTCAGACTGGGAAAGTTATGCGCCAGATTGTCTACCAGGCGCATGTGATAGTAGGCATCAATACTGGTGAATTTCGTTAATTCGCCACCGAAGACGTGGTCGAAGGGAAAGATAACACGTATGGACAGGGATATCCCAAAGAACAGAAAGAGAAGTATGCCAACGGTTAATTTCGGGGATGCTTTGCCTGTATTCATCAACACCCCTTAACACAGACTACGGCTACCGGCTATTGCTATAAGTATGGCACAGTAACTCGTTCATAGCAAGGGGCGAGTCGCCTGACAGGGTACGCTGTAAGCTGGATTGACGTACGCCCGCGCATCGGCATACCAGGTTTTTAAGCTTTACTCTATGGCGTATATAAAGTACAATGGAGTCAAATAAGGAAAAGGGCCTTTATTAAGAAACTTGCACGAGTAACGGTAAATTGGAGAAGCCGGGAGGAACGGCATGAATATCCTTTTTGTTCATGAAGTCGACTGGCTTAACAAAGTAGTTCTTGACTTTCATAACCTGGCCGAATCCTTATCGCATCTCAACCATAAGGTCTACGCCATCGACTACGAGAATGCGTGGAAAAGAAACGGTTTTTTCTCCCTGGGAAGCCTCGAAACCCGCGAATATGACGGCATTTCCCGCGCCGTCCCTGATTCACCCGTATCGTTAAGGCGTCCCGGTTTCATCAGAATCCCCGGCATCAGCCGCCTGTCCGCAGGCTGCACCCACTATCTGGAAATCCAAAGGACTATCCGGGAAAAGAATATCGACGTTATTGTACTATACTCCGTGCCCACCAACGGGCTCCAGACCATCCGTTCCGCCAGGAAATACGGCGTTCCCGTGGTATTCAGGTCCATAGATATTCTCCACGAGCTCGTGCCCTATCCAATATTGCGTCCCGCGACCAAGTTTCTGGAAAGACAGGTCTATTCCAGGGTAGATGCCATCCTCGCCATTACTCCCAACCACGCGCGGTACGTCATCGGCATGGGAGCGCCGGAATCCAGGGTCAAGCTGCTTCCCCTGCCCATAGATACCGGAATATTCCGCCCGTCTGTTGACTCCTCCGAAGTCCGGCAAAAGTGGGGATACGGTGAGAAAGAGAAAATCATCGTATTCATCGGCACTCTGTTCAGGTTCAGCGGCCTGGACGACTTGATCCGCAAGTTCCCCCGGGTTATAGAGGAAATCCCGGAAGCAAGACTTCTGATTGTGGGAGACGGGCCTCAACGTCCGGAGTTGGAGAATATCATCAGGGAAATGGGTCTGGAGGGCCAGGTAATCATTACCGGCTTTGAACCTTACCAGACCATGCCGCAGTACATCAACCTGGCTACGGTTTGTGTCAATCCTTTCCTTTACACGGAAGTTACCCGGGACATCTTCCCCGGCAAGATAATCCAGTACATTGCCTGCGGTAAGGCGACCGTCGCCACGCCGCTGCTCGGAATCAAAGCGCTGATACCCGATGAGTCGCGCGGCGTGATTTACGCCGAAAATGCCAACGAAATGGTGGAGAAAGTAGTCGATTTGTTGAAATCGGCGGAACGCCGGGAAAAGCTTGGACAGGCTGGCCTGGAGTACGTCA
>CAZPAS010000089.1:0-8295 GCA_964584575.1 uncultured Dehalococcoidaceae bacterium
CTGGCGCTTTTATTAGGGGCATTACCTGTAATAATGTGTGCGCGCAACCCTTCGCTTGGTCCCGTTGGAGCTTCGGTAACCTGGGCGGAACGATTTGGTTCATTGAGGAAGATCTGGGCAGTCGCCTTAATATTTGTCTTTATTCTCGGTTCGATTTATCTCGGCATAGCCACGCCCACGGAAGCCGGAGGAATCGGCGCTTTTATCGTGCTGGTTATCGCCGTTATATTCTATCAACTGAGATGGAAAAATCTGTACCGGGCAATGATAGAAGCAGCTTTAATAAATGCCATGCTCATGTTCATTTTCGTCGGAGCCCAGTTCTTTTCCTACGTGATAGGGACATCTTCTCTAGCAGAAAATATGACCAACTTTGTCGTCAATGCGAATCTGCCGCCATACTCAGTAATCGCAGTTATTATGATACTTCTGCTTATCCTGGGTTGTTTTATCGAAGGTATTACCCTGTTGATGCTCACCATTCCTATCTTTCTGCCATTAGTTATGGCTCTTGGCTTCGACCCCCTCTGGTTTGGCATCCTTTATGTAACCAACATGGAAATGGGCTTGATCACGCCGCCCATGGGGATAAATCTATTCCTGGCCAGAAATACATTTAACGTACCAACCGGCGAGCTTTTGAAAGGTATAGCGCCGTTCTTTGTGATGCTGCTGCTGTTTCTGGCAATCATAGCAGCTTTTCCACAGTTGAGCCTGTGGCTGCCAAGCTTGATGGTTGGTAGATAAAGATATATTATTGGGATGACGTTTCCCGAACCGGGTTTAGTCAATACATAAGGTAATATGTTCTGATACGGCCTCACAGTTCCCTGTAATACAGACCCCCGGTTGCTGAAGCTATATTGGTTAAAGTAATGAGGTAACAACTGGTATCGCTTTAGGTGGCAGGTCAACTGAATGAAGACCTTATACTAAATTTAGCAGGAGGAAAAACACAATGCAGAAAAAAGCTCAAAAAAAGTTCGACGAGAAGACACATTTCGTGAGTAAACCCGCCTATGAGATAATGCCGGATGTGGAGGTTAAGGGGCGTCAGGGGGCGATGACGCTCATGAGCAATAACCTTGTGCCGGATAGTAACTTCTATATCGAGACCGGCTGGGTATTCGGTATGCCCGACCCCAATCCCCATATCCATGAACATGTCCATGACTACGATGAAATCGTCATCCACCTGGGGACCGACCCTAAAAACCAGGAGGACCTCGGTGGGGAAATCGAATTCATGATCGATGGGAAACCACTGACTATCAACAAGACTTCGGCGGTATTTGTGCCTAAAGGCGTGAAGCACGGCCCGCTGACCTGGAAGAAGTACAGTCGGCCCCATCTGGAATTCACCATTATGATCGGTGCCGGCTCTTTAGCTGAAGCTGACCCTGGTGGTCATGAAAAGAGAAAGGCAGGTAAGTAAAACAATGGCTAATTGGGATAAGAAATATTTCGTTACCGAACTTAAAGATGTAGTGCGTGGCGCTCCCTGGTCGCCCGTGTTTAAAGAGGGTGAGGAGGCGCAGCGAGTTCTCTCCCTGGACGGCGAAGTCATCGAGGGAGCATTCTACATGGAGACGGCCTGGTTTTTGCCCGGGAAATGGCCAGAGACCAAAGGCCCCGAAGGCACCATCAAGGCACATACTCATGACTATGATGAAGTCGTCGCCTGGGTCGGTACCGACCCCCAGGACCCATATAACCTTAACGGGGAAATTGAGTTCTGGATAGACGGTAAGCAGAACTTTATTGATAAAAGCTTCCTCGCCTTTATACCGGCGGGAGTAGAGCACGGGCCGATAATTATCAGAAGAGTAGATAAGCCTATGTTCCACTTTACCTCCGGCATGGGTAAGAAATATCTCTAGATAATATTTCGGAACTTATGAATAAAATATATATGGGAGATATATCTCGATATTGAATAACGTATTTCTTTCGTGATCGGCACAATCAACCGACTATATCTATAGTCCATTTACGCTGGTTTCGCTTCACGGCATATAAACCATATTGTTCGCGTGAGACTAACTAAACTAGCCGGGCTGCAGTCACACCGAAGGTTACAAAATGTTAGACCTTACCAGAAATCCTACAGCCTGCCCCGCATGAAATAACTCCACGTATTCAGCCTATTCGATACATTGAACGTTACTGTCTCCTGTCCAATCAAGCTTCCGCAGCCAGCCCCTGCAGTTACCGGGATTTCTATACTCACTGTTGCATTGGCAGGCCTGGTATTGTTTCCTATATCCGGTATCTCAAGCACGCCATTGAGAGTGAACCAGGCCAGATTTGTCCGCTTGTGGGCCTGAGGAGAAAACCAGATGGTCATCTGTGTAATATTCATGCCGTCACCAGGAGGATTAGCGTATCCCCAGTATATCCACATGGCACCCGACCGCCCCAGAGGTCGTCTCTGAAAGACCAGCGTATCATGTCCTTCACCCGCGCCATCAGCTATGCTAACGGTGATAGTAGACGACGCCTCCAGGTCTTCTTGAGTATAACCCTCGGGAAGCTGGATCCAGCCCGAGATACTGAACTTATCCTGCCGGGGGATGCGGTTCCACCGCCAGTTGAACATCCACCCCGATGACCTGCCGCCGGGAGGAGTTTGCTCGGGAGCCCAGTTAATGGTCATGTTATTGATTATGAAGCTTTCCAGAGCCTCAGGCTCGACATAGAAAGTAACCGCGGATTCGCCCTCGTTTCCCGAGTCATCGGTGGCCTTAACGGCCAGCGTATGCGTGCCCGATGCCAGGTCACCGAGGTCGATGCCCTCACCAGTAAAGGGCTGCCCGTCCAGAGTTACCACGATATCGGGTTCGGGGTCGCATATTTCGCTGACGGAATATGCAACGGCTATTACTCCTTGCGTATTAGCGTATGTCTTTCCGTCTTCAGGTGACGTTACGGATACGTCCGGCGGTATGACATCCACCACTGTCACCGTTACCTGGCAACTATCGGTGAGACCCTCATCATCGGTCACGGTGAAGGTAATAGTATTGTCTCCCAGGTCGGCGCAGCCGAACTCCGTTCTGTCGAGACTAAGTTCAATCGGGTCGTTATCCGGGTCAGACGAGCCGTCGTCGACATCTTCGGGCTTGAGTGTGGCCTGACCGCTTGCATCGAGTTCCAACGTAATATCCTTGCAGGCGGCTTCCGGCGCGCTGTTCTCAATGATAACCTCATCGTAGGCACCGGGGCCGTCCTCCGTACCGTCATTCGGGGTGACGACGCACTTCCACAACTCTCCTTTGGACGTATTGTTTGCGGAAACACTGTATGTCGTCAGACCTGTCTGGAGCTCTCCGTTCCGGTACCATTCGTAAGTATAAGTGATATCGTCGCCGTCAATATCGGCGCTCGGATTTATTACGGTGCAGACCAGGATATCGATAGTAAATGACGTCTCCGGAGTGACATCCACCACCGGAGCGGAAGGCGGGTCGTTTACGGCATTAACGGTAAATGTAGCCGCATACTCATTCCAGAGAGCCCCGGGATCGGTGGCACGGAACGTAATGGTTTCCGCTCCGTTCCAGTCAGTATCCGGGGCGGCAATGGTAACTACCCGGCTGGCATTGATGGAGACTATCAGGTCGGTATTGCCGCTGCAGGTCCAGGTCATCTCATCATCAGTATTGTCGAGGTCGTCGACATAGTCATCGAGGATGATGATGGCGAAGCTGCCGCCTTCATCAATGGTCTGGTCGGGTATCACACTTACCGCCGGCGGGTCGTTGGCTGGCACTACCGTAATCGCAAAATACAAGGCCGGGCTTGTATCATTACCGCCGTTCTCCGTACCGCCATCGTCGTGGAGTCGTACCGTTACCGTTGCCGTACCGTTGGCGTCCGGCGCCGGCGTGTAGGTAAGCAGGCCGTCGGGGCTTATGGCAGGCTGTTCCGAGAACAGACCGGTATTGTCGTTGGTAACCGTGAAGTGCATTATTTGAGACGCCTCGTTGTAGGGACCGGGTGAAACGGCGGTTGCCCACCAGCAACTCTGCGACCCGCTGTCTTCATCAACGATCTGGTCGGAGCCCGGTGTAAAACTAGGTGTGTCGTTAACCGGAGCAACGTCGATCGTTACGGTGGCTACGTTGGAATAGTCAAAGCCGTCGTTTACTTTGAAAGTGAAAGAGTCGACCCCGTTATAATCGGCGTCGGGGGTGTAGAGCAGGTCGGGCGGCGTACCGCTCGAGGTACCGTGAGAAGGCTCATTAACTTCCCAATAAAGGGTGGCGCTGTCAGCATCGAAAGCATCAAGCGTGATGGCTACAGCCGTATCTTCGAGAGTAGTCACGTTCTGGTCATAAGCCACCGGCGGCTCATTAACCACGGTAATAACGAGGGTGTCTATGAATTGTCTGTCCGATTCGTCAGTAATAGTCAGGGTTACGGTATATGTTCCGCTATGAATATAAATGTGTGTTGTTACTAAAGTGTCTGCGGTATCACCATCCCCGAAATCCCACTGATAGGTCCAGGTATGGACTTCCTGGGAGCCGGTGAAGTACGGGTTGAACGAGACTAACTGCCCTGCATCTACTGTCTGGTCAGGACCCGCATCTATTTCCGGTGGAAGAACGGTGACAACGAGGCTGTCTACAAAGTGCCTGTCCAGTTCGTCAGAAGCAGTCAATGTTACGTAGTAAGTCCCGCCATAGGCATAAAAATGCGTTGTTACCAGTGTGTCCGCCGTGTTCCCGTCCCCGAAATCCCATTCATAGGTCCACGTATGGACTTCTTCGGAGCCCGTGAAGTACGGGTAGAACGAGACGATTTGTCCTTCGTCTGCAGTCTGGTCGGGGCCCGCATCTATTTCCGGTCCCAGTATTGTAACGGTAGTAATATCCGTACTGGTAAGCCAGCCGTCGGTTACTTCGAGACTTACCGGATAATAACCGCCAATCGTCCAGGCATGCACCACGAACGGACTGGACAGCCAATCAGTATCGTACGTTCCATCGCCATCAAAATCCCATCTACATAATAAAGTATTTCCGTCGGGGTCGTATGAATTGGAGGCATCCAGAGTAATGGGACAGCCTTCCTCATCCGTGTAATCTCCACCGGCATCTGCTACCGGCGGGTTATTGGTAACATGAAGTACTCCTTGCTGGATAATGCTTCCATAACGACAGTCACCGTCAAACCTGAATCTAATAGGCCAGTATCCGGAATTCATCTCCACTGAAAAGTCATATTCAAGGGAATTACCATTTAATATGTCGTCGAGGGCGTCCTGGGAAAGTTCCAGCCACGAGCCACCGTCATGGTATTCAAGGTAAACGGCTTTGGGCTGGTCAGCCTGGTGATACAGGTTTTCACCGTCATCATCTTCCAGGCTGACATTAATAGTCATCATGTCTGAATATGCCGCTTCCCACTGCCAGGTATCCGGCTCATGGTCAGCGTCGTGGAAGACCGGCGTCTCAGGCAGCACTTCGAGAGTACCTTCCTGGATTGCAGGTTCATATTGGCTGTCCCCGTCGAACCGGAACCTGATAGGCCAATCCCCGGAACATACGTCCATATTCTCAAACTGTTCAACCTCGAAGGTATAGGTGAGGACCCCGCTAACAAGAATACATTGAGAGATTTCTATCCAATTGATGCCGTTATGGTATTCCAAATAAAAAACCTTTGGTTCCTCTACCTGGTTTTGAATACTCTCACCGGTATTATCAACCACTGTAAGGATGATAGTAACCGGGTCTGAGTAGACTACCTGCCAGTACCAGTCGCCGGACATAGCAGCCATGATAATCGGGATGGTATCGATTACCTCATTCACAGTGATAGCTACGGTAGCGATATTGGATTCGACGGAGCCATAGCTCATCTTGTAAGTAAAGGAGTCAATGCCGTAAAAGTCAGCGTTTGGTGTGTAGGCGAAAGAGCCGTCGGCGTTAAGACTGACGGTACCATTTGAGGGGTCGGTTACCTTGATTGCGGTCAGGAGAGCCGGGTCCGCGCCTTCGTCGTTACCCAGCACACCGGGGGCAGCCACGTTGAGCACGGTGTCTTCGTCGGTAGTATAGGCATCATTATGGGCTACCAGCGGATTGACGTCGACATTAAAGGGGTAGGTATCGGAGCAAGGCAGGTAGTAAGGGTCCCCGGCGAACTCGGTTAATATGGTGTAGCTGCCGATTGGCTGGTTAATGGTCATGGTAGTCAGGGCGTAACCGGAGGCGTCGGTGACAGCGGTGACGGTCTGGGAGCCGACGGTGAAGGATATAAGCTTGCCGGAGAGGTCGCCGAAGTCCGCGTCGGACTGCTCAAGCCGGGCGCTTACGGTGACGGTATCATATATCATGCCCCCGGGGTAACCTTCATAGGAAATGACGCTATCCTCCTTGTTGATAGTAAAGGTGTCGGAATCGGAAGAGGGCAGGTAGTAAGAGTCCCCGGCGAACCCGGTTACCACGGTGTAGCTGCCGGACGGCTGGTCCAGCTCAATGTGAGTCATGGCGTAACCATCGGCATCGGTGGTAGCGGTGGTGGTCATGGAACCGATAGTGAAATAAATTAGTTTATCGTCAACATCGCCGAAGTCCGTGTCGTATTGCTCGAGGGTGGCGCTCAAGATAATGGTATCGGAGTATTGCCCGGAGGTGTAACCGTTGTAGGTAACGATGCTATCCTCCTTGTCGATGGTAAAGGTGTCGGAATCGGAAGAGGGAAGGTAATCGGCGTCCCCGGCGAACCCGGTTACCACGGTGTAGCTGCCGGGCGGCTGGTCCAGCTTAATGTGAGCCATGGCGTAACCATCGGCGTCGGTGACAGCGGTGGTGGTCAGGGAGCAGAGGGTGAAGGAAATTTCTTTGTCGTAGAGGCCAACGGCTCCGTCGGTGAGGGTGGCGCTTAAGATAATGGTATCGGAGTACTGGACGGAGGTGTCACCGTTGTAGGTGAGGGTAGTTTCGTTTATCTCATTAACAGTGAATGTAGCCGCATCCTCATCCCAGAGCAATCCGGGGTCGGTGGCACGGAAGGTGATGGTCTCGGAGCCATACCAGTCGGGGTCGGGGGTGGATACGGTAGCTACCCTGTTTACGTCGATGTTGACTAAGAGTTCGACGTTACCGCTGTAGGTCCAGGCGAGCTCACTATCGGCATTATCGGGATCGGTGACATAATCGTCCAGGTTGATGGTAGCGAAGCTATCACCCTCATTGATAGTCGAGTCAGGGACATCGCTAACTACCGGAGGGTTATTAACGATACACGTTTCTAATACCTTTAAGTGCGATGTCGTTCGTCCGTTGAAACCACTATAGTATGTCCAAGTAGCCTCATCTCCGGATACCGAAAAACCAGAAATGGTGTCACCCCAAAACATATCTGCTTTTTGAGTTATTTGGGTGATTAAACCGCCAGTTATACAATTATAATAGTAAGCGTAGCTACCTGTGCCGGAGCCATCGTAGTATTTCCAAACTGCCCTCTCTTCATTTACCTGAAAGTCAGCAATGTAATCGCCATACAATACATTTGCTTCTTGAGTTATTTTGGTGATTGAACCACCCTGCACAGAGTTAGAGTAGTAAGCGTAATTACCTCCACTGAAGCCATCGCAGAATTTCCAAACAGCCCTCTCTCCAATTACCTGAAAGTCAGCAATGGAATCACCCCAAAACGCATCTGCTACTTGAGTTACTACTACTCCATTACACTCATACCAGTAATCTCCACCACTACCATATACCTTTCCACAATCGCCACTGTCGGCCAGAGCAGCCCCCAAAGGGATACCGCTCATGATAAGTGCCATAACCAGAAATACTCCCACCAATTTTATCAGTATTCCAAGTCTCACTTTCATTGAAACGCCCCCTTAATAACATAAACCGACCCAATAAGGGCCGGTTTCACTGCTGGCTCCACACTATCCAAGTGACCAGATTCGGTTAGTGCTTCAATGCCTCCCCAACTGGTATTAGCTGCAAGAGTTAAGATGAGATTGCCGCATAATATTATGTTTGGTTAGAAATACCAAGCTAACTATACACATTCAAATAGCTTGAGTCCATAAAGATTCCGTTAAGATTTCATAAATAAACATAAAGTTTTGGAAATATTTAACCTATGCAATGAACCCGGGGACAGGACCTTGATATGATGATCTAAAAAGGGAGCATTACTACTAGCTTTGGCTAGCTGATACTCCAGAGGAAACGCTTGAGGTTTTCCGAGTAGAATTCTACCGTGCGCGGACTTTTACCCTCGGTTTGTTTGGTGAGTACGAATCCTGTCACCAGAGAC
>CAZPAS010000090.1:0-3359 GCA_964584575.1 uncultured Dehalococcoidaceae bacterium
CCCCTTTGCCTTAGCCTGCCCCTTTAAGCTACAATAGGCTGTCATGCTGGCAAAGGTAAGAAGCGGGGCAATCGTGGGACTGGACGGGGCAATCGTGGAGGTGGAGGTGGATATCTCGTCCGGCCTGCCCGCGTTCACCATCGTCGGACTGCCGGACGCCGCCGTGCAGGAAGCCCGGGAACGCGTGCGCGCCGCCATACGCAATTCCGGCTGTACCTTTCCCATGAAACGCATCGTGGTCAACCTGGCGCCGGCCGACCTCAAGAAGGCAGGGCCCGCCTACGACCTGCCGATAGCCGTCGGCATACTATTAAGCTCGGAACAGGTCAGCGCCGATGTCGCCGATACCATGGTACTCGGCGAGCTTTCCCTCGACGGCAGCCTGCGCCATACCAACGGCGTGCTGCCGCTGATAGCTCTCGCCCGCGACGAAGGCATCCCTACCGTAATCGTGCCGGAGGCTGACGCCGGCGAGGCGTCACTTATCGACAGTATGAAAGTCATCCCGATTGCTTCGCTGGCGCAGCTGGTGGGTCATTTACAGGGAGAGAACATCGTCCCGGAATATCAGGCTGAGGCGATGCCGGAAAGCTATTCACCCCTGATGAACCTCACCGACCTTTCCCACATCAAGGGACAGGAACACGTCAAGCGCGCCCTGGAGGTAGCCGCCGCCGGAGGACACAACGTGATAATGTGCGGGCCGCCGGGCAGCGGCAAGACCCTGCTCGCCCGCGCCCTGCCCTCCATACTGCCCCCGATGACCAACGACGAAGCCCTGGAGGTCACCAAGATATACAGCGTCAGCGGCCTGCTCCCCTCGGATACCCCGATGGTCAGGCAGCGTCCCTTCCGCTCCCCCCACTACACCATCTCCAACGCGGGGCTGGTGGGCGGCGGGGCATGGCCCAGGCCAGGGGAGATAAGCTTGAGTCACCGCGGCGTCCTCTTCCTCGATGAACTGCCGGAGTTCGGGCATTCGTTGCTGGAGGTACTGCGCCAGCCGCTCGAGGACAAGGTAGTCACCATCAGCCGCGCCCAGGGGAGGGTCACTTTTCCCGCCAGCTTCATGATGGTGGGGGCGATGAACCCCTGTCCCTGCGGCTACTACGGCGACCCCTTCCGCAAGTGCACCTGCCCGTCCAGCCTGGTCTCACGCTACCAGAGACGCATCAGCGGGCCTTTTATAGACCGGGTGGACATCTTTGTCGAGGTGCCGCATATCGACTACGAGAAACTCACTGATGACCGTCTGGGTGAGTCTTCTAAGAAAGTGCAGGAGAGAGTCACCGCCGCGCGAAAGAGGCAGCTGGAGCGTTTCCAGGGAACGAAGCTGACCAGCAACGCCGAGATGACGCCCGCCGAAATACGGGAGTTATGTCATGTAGAGGACGCGGCGCAGAGTCTATTGCAGGCAGCCATGAAGCAGCTTTATTTCTCCGCCCGCGCCTTCCACCGCATCCTCAAGCTGGCGCTGACCATCGCCGACCTGGATAGTTCCGATATTATCAAGGCCCATCACGTCGCCGAGGCTATCCAGTACCGCCCGAGACGCACGGAAGATTAACATGGACGATCGACTCGAATCCAACAAGACCCTGTGGAACGCCCTGACCGGTCTCCATGTAAAATCCGCTTTCTACGACGTGGCAGGATTTTTAAACGGCAGGTGCACCCTCATGCCCCTCGAACGCGAGGAAATGGGGGACGTCAGCGGCAAGTCCCTGCTGCACCTGCAATGCCACTTCGGACTGGACACGCTCTCCTGGGTGCGGCTGGGGGCTGAAGTGACCGGTACGGACTTCTCCGATAAAGCCATCGAATACGCCCGGAAATTAAGCGGAGAGGCCGGCATTCAAGCCGATTTCATCTGCGCGGATATCTACGCCCTGCCGGACATACTGGACAAGCAGTTCGATATCGTGTTCACGTCATACGGCGCCCTCACCTGGCTGCCTGACCTCGATGGATGGGCGGAAATAGTCGCCCGTTACGTGAAACCCGGCGGTTTCTTCTACGTCGCCGAGATACACCCCATGCTGTATGCCATCGGATACGAACCCGACCCGGAATTACGGCTGAAAAACTCGTACTTCCCTGCTGTCGAGCAGGAGCGTAACGAAGGTGGCTCTGATTACGCCACCAGTTTCACCCACGACTTCGTCTCGTACGAATGGCAGTGGCCTGTCAGCACCGTCGTGACGGCTCTGGCACAGGCGGGATTGCGCATAGAATTTGTCCACGAGTTCCCGTTCTGCTGTTTCTGCGCTCGCCAGGACATGTATCAGGACAAAGACGGCTGGTGGCATTTGGCAGGCGACAAGGTTCCCCTGACCTTTTCCATCAAGGCGTATAAACCCCGGAGATAACACCTCATTTGGCACTCCCCGATATCTTATGGTATGCTGATTTTAAAGGCAGGTATTATCATGAATCATTCTATATTCGGTAACAAAGCGTTTAAAATCATCTTCATCATCGGCATGCTGGCGGTCATGCTCCTGGCGGTCACCTCCTGCGAGGACATGTTCCCCACCTCCTCCGCGCCCGCGGAGACCCCCGAACCGGAACCGGCTCCAGCCACGACCACGGTTATCAACACACGTGATTCCGCGAAGCTGGCGGTCTACCAGCATTTACTGGAACTCACCGGCTCTTACGACGCCAAGATGTACCTCTCCGACTTCTATACCAACTGCGACAACTGGACGACGCAGTCGGACTACTTTAAGGACGGCACCAGCACCTGGCACGTCTCGGTGAATATGACCGGGGTTGAAGACTGGGCGTTCCGTCCCTACTGGCAGCAGGCAAGCTGGCTGGTTTTTAAAGATGGGGAAGTCATACCCTCCAACCTCTACCGCGCCAACGCGCTTAGAATAGAGGCGGACCTCCTCGCCCTTAGCCCCGCTCCCGAAGGTAAATAAACATCGTTATATCACATCGATAGTAATTATTCCGAAAGGAGTGAGAAATTAAATGCCGAAAGTCGATTATGAGAAAAATCTGGTCAGGAAACCACTTTACGAGGTAGGCGTCCAGGCAGTCGGCAAGCACAAGGGACACCAGGTGCCTTCGATGACGTACATGAGTAACTCACTCGTGCCCGGCAGCAATACGTACGTAGAAGTCAGCTGGATATACGACGTGCCGACGCCCAATCCGTACGTCTTCGAGCATGCCCATAATTATAACGAAATCGTCATGCACATCGGCAGCGACCCCGAGAACCCGGAAGCTCTCGGCGGTGAAATGACGATAGAAGTCGAGGGGCAGCCTCTCACCTTCGACCAGACGACGGCTCTATTCCTGCCCAGTGGTACCAAGCACGGCCCCCTCACCTGGAAAAAGGTCACCCG
>CAZPAS010000090.1:3459-8263 GCA_964584575.1 uncultured Dehalococcoidaceae bacterium
AAATACGGCAAATATATCTCTACAGAACTCACTAAAAACATAAACCTGCCCGGCTACCGGGCCGGGGAAAGAGGCATGCTCGGGCAGGGACTGCTGGACGGTAAACGCAGGTTCATGGAGCATGTCCACTGGATGGACAGCACGGTGCTGCCGGGCGCCTTCTATGCCGAAGGAGTCTGGTTCTGGCCCCAGAACCTGAAGAACATGCCGATAAGAGAGCTGACTCCCGAAGAAGCCAAGAAAAACCCGGTGCTGGCTCCCCACGCCCACCCCTTCCCGGAATTGCTTTCTTACTTCGGGACCAACCTCGACGACCCCAGCGACCTCGGGGGAGTAGTTGAGTTCTGGATTGAAGACGAGCAGTATATCATGGAAAAGAGCTTCGTGGTCTATATCCCGGAAAACACCAAGCACTGCCCCCTCAAGACGCTGAGAATGGACAGACCCATGTTCCACTTTACGATGGGTCCGGGTCAACAATACACCTAACAGTATTTACATCTCCATTCACTGAAGAAATAACTATAAAAGGACAGGTAAAATGGCAGAACGGAAATACGCTAAATACTTTATTACCGCGGATAAAAAAGACCTTAAGTTACCGGAATACCGCCATAATTACGACTTCATCAAGCGGGTAACGCACATAGACGCGGATACCGTGCCCGGCGCCAAGTTCTACAACGAGACCATGTGGATTACGCCGACGGATACCGCCAAGGGAGATAAGGTGCTGGCAGACTCGCACACCCATGACTGGGGACAGTTCCTCTGCTTCTATG
The DNA here is from genome assembly GCA_964584575.1 of uncultured Dehalococcoidaceae bacterium. Taxonomy (GTDB): domain Bacteria; phylum Chloroflexota; class Dehalococcoidia; order Dehalococcoidales; family RBG-16-60-22; genus JAFGPF01. Next base: position 4,242 of record CAZPAS010000090.1, read on the forward strand.
TCTACGACTACGACGACATCCACAGCCTGGGAGCCGAGGTGGAGTTCACCATAGACGGCGAAAAACACGTCATCACCGAGAGCTTTTCGGCGTTCATACCGGCGGGCGTGCAGCACGGCCCCCTGATTATCAGAAATGTCACCAAACCCATTTTCGCCTACTCTTCCGGGTCTACCGAACGCTACGAATAAAGGAAAGGTTAAATGGGAAAAACCGATAAATATATCATCACCGAACTGAAACAGCCCAGGGTGGAAGCCGAGTGGAGCCCGCCGATAACCGCCGCCGGTAAGAACAAAGGCGGGCGCGTCTTCTACCTGGACAGCGACGTAGTGCCGGGGGCTTTCTACATGGAGTGCGTCTGGGTACTTCCCCGTCCGGCGGGTACCGTGCCCGGCGGCGAGAAAGGACGGAGTGTCGGCACGGAACCGCACGCGCACGACTACGACGAGGTAATCGCCTTCATCGGCACCGACCTCAACGACCCGTACGACCTGGGCGCCGAGGTGGAGCTGTGGCTGGAAGATGAAAAACACATCATTAATAAAAGCTGTCTTGTCTATATCCCGGCGGGGGTGAAGCATTGCCCGCTGACGTTCCTGCGCGTGGACCGCCCGGTGTTCCACTACACCACCGGACCCGCCAAGATGTATTTCTAAAAAAGAAGAATCCCGCAGGCTTGATACTCTCCATACCTGTGGGATTCATTTTATTCCTGATTCAGCCGGGTATCCTATATAAGCCAGAGAATAAGCCCTATCACTATCATTAACACCCCCAGCGCTCCGGCAATCCATCCGCCGATTTTCAGCGCCCCGGGCTGCGGGGTCTCCACGTGCTCGAGGGAGAATTCACGGAGGTCCGTCTGCTGCGCCAGGGCTTCGAAGATACGCTTCTCTTCATGCCTGCCCCACAACAACCCGATGGCGCCCAGGACTACGAAAACCCCGCCTGCGATTATCAGTATATACCAGTCGCCTTGAGGCATGTACCACCGACTCCTTGATATAGCTTGCTGGTGCTAAAACTATATTGCATCGGCGCGGAATTTGCAAACAGGCGGGTGTTGATTTGTATATGCCCGCCTGTTTTCTCCGGTTTGATACCTATTTTATTTCGGCGGTGGCGCCGGCAGCTTCCAGTTTCTGCTTGGCGGTGGCGGCTTCTTCCTTGCTGATGCCTTCTTTGACATTCTGGGGTGCGCCTTCCACCAGGTCTTTCGATTCTTTGAGTCCCAGCGTGGTCAGCTCGCGTACAGCCTTGATGACGTTAATCTTGTTGGCGCCGATTTCCTTGAGAATGACGGTAAATTCCGTCTGCTCCTCGGCATCGGCTGCAGCCTCAGCCGCCGGTGACGCCGCAGCCACGGCAACGGGCGCCGCGGCACTCACGCCGAATTCCGTCTCCAGGGCTTTTACCAGTTCCGCCAGCTCCAGCACGGACATCTTCTTGATGGACTCCATGATATCCTCGATTGCCTTCGAAGATACCTTGGGTTTCTCCGCCTTGGGCTTCTTAGCCTCTTCTTTCGCCGGGGCAGGCTCTTCAGCCTTCTTCTCCTCCGGGGCGGGCTTTTCGGCTTTAGGCTTCTCCGGTGCGGGTTTCTCTTCCTTCGGCGCTTCGGCTTTAGGTTCTTCCGCCTTTGGTTCTTCCGCTGCAGGCTCTTCAGCCTTGGGTTCTTCTACCGCGGCTTCTTCTTTCTTCTCTTCGTCTGCCATTATTACTCTCCCTCCAGTTGTTGAATTCTAGCCTGCAGCACTCCCATGATGCCTCTGATAGGACCTGCAAGCACATTTACCAGTCCGTATATTGGACTCTGCATTCCAGCCAGTACCTGGCTTATTAATACTTCACGCGAAGGTAATTTCGCCAGAGATTCCACTTCTCTGGGGCCCAGGACTCTATCCTCGAAGAATCCCCCCTTGATACTGAGTATCGATTTCGTGGTACGGATGTATTCGGTCAAGACCCTGGCGGGTTCCGGTATCTCGCCGTAGCCGAAAGCCACCGCCACGGGACCCGTAAAGGAGTCCGCCAGTTCCTCGATGCCGGCGTTTTTAACGGCGAACTGCGCCAGCGAGTTCTTGACTACCCGGTATTCGATGCCGGCTTCTCTGAGCCTGCGTCGCAACGTATTCATCTCACCCGTAGTCAGACCGCGATAGTCCGTCAGGATACCTACGTTACACCTGGAGAACGTATCCTGCAGGCTCTCGACTATCTTTTCTTTCTTTTCCGTTGCCATACTCGTACCTCCTGCAATACCACTGGCCCCTACCCCGCACTCCACAAAGAGAAAGTCCCTGTGCCTGCTGCACAAGGACCCGATTATCCATACCTCAACGGTACGGTATCTTTTCATCCTCGGCAGGCTCAATATTAAGTCCTTCACCTGTGAAGGACACCCACTGTCTCAGGACTCTTTATTCAGTTGACAATATATTTTAGCACAACGCTTCGTGCGTGTAAAGCTATCCCGTATTCCGGTTCTTCTATTTTCCCCCGGTATACTTAATCCCCACCACCAGCACCACTATCCCAAGCATCGCACATGCCACGCCGGTATAAGCCAGCGGGTTGCCGATATAAACGTGAAACATGCGAAATAACACAGTCAATATCACACACACCGCCAGTAGAAAAGCCCCCGTTGATAAACAGATAATAGCTGTCCTGTTCATTACTAATCTCCGCTAATTTTGGTTACCCTATTATACACATTGCGCATCATTTTTACAATAAAAAAGAGGGGCTGACGCCCCTCTTGTACAGCTTGGTATTAATGTGTAAAGCTAGCTGGCGGTTAAGGTCATTGCGGTGGTGAGGTCCAGCTTAATGCCCGGCCCCATGGTGGTGGTAATATAGGCGCTCTTGACGTACTGTCCCTTGGCACCGCTGGGCTTGGCTTTTACTACCGCTTCCATGACCGCCGTCAGGTTGTCCATCAGCATCTTGCCGTCAAAGCTTACCTTGCCGAGCGGCACGTGAATAATCGCCGTCCTGTCCAGCTTGTATTCTACCCTGCCCTTGCGGGCATCTTCGATAACCCGGGGCAGGTCGTTCATGGGGGCGACGGTCCCGGACTTGGGATTGGGCATCAAGCCCTTTCTGCCCAGGATTTTACCGAGCTTGCCGACCTTGCCCATCAACTCGGGGATGGCGATGGCGGTATCGAATTCGGTCCAGCCGCCCTCGATTTTCTTGATAAGGTCGTCGCTACCGACGACATCGGCTCCGGCGCCCTCGGCTATCTTTTCCGCCTCTCCCTCGGCAAAGACCAGGACACGTACTTTCTTCCCCAGTCCGTGAGGCAACAGGGCTATCCCTCTTACCTGCTGCTGGGCATTCCGCGGGTCGAGTCCCATCCGCAGGTGAAGCTCGACGGTCTCATCGAACTTGGCGGTAGCCGATTTCTTCACCAGATCAATCGCCTCCTGCGGCTGGTATGCCTTGGCCCGGTCTAGCTGTTCGGCTGCTTCCGTATATTTCTTACCGTGTTTTACCATGTTATTCCACCTTTATACCCATACTCCGGGCAGTCCCTTCAACAATACGCTCGGCAGCTTCGATGCTGTTGGCGTTCAGGTCCCTGGCTTTGAGCTCGGCGATTTCACGCAGCTGCTTTTTAGAAAGCGTGCCGACATCTTCATGTCCCGTATTCCCGCCGGCTTTCTCCAGTCCGAGTGCTTTCTTGAGCAAATCGGACGTGGGAGGAGTCTTGGTGATGAAGGAATACGTCCGGTCTTCATAGACGGTTATCTCTACCGGTACGATAGAACCTGTCTGCTTGGACGTGCGCTCGTTATACTCCTTGCAGAAACCCATGATATTCAGCCCGTGCTGACCTAAAGCCGGACCCACCGGCGGCGCCGGATTTGCCTGCCCGGCCGGAATCTGTAATTTAATAATTGCTTTTACCTTTTTAGCCATCCTGTTTCTCCGGAAACGTTACAGTTTGTCTATCTGTAAAAAGTCAAGCTCCACCGGCGTTTCCTGACCGAATAAGGAGAGAAGCACCTTGA
>CAZPAS010000091.1:0-8070 GCA_964584575.1 uncultured Dehalococcoidaceae bacterium
GACTGCGTCAGCTTGGCGATTTTCGTACGGAGGTCGGCGCGCAGGTGGTCGGTGCCCTTGTGCTTGGGCATGACCGAGAGCATTTCCTCCAGGCAGGCAATCTTCTCCAGCGTGGTCTTCGCCATGCGGAAGTTCTTTTCGGCGGCGATGTATTCCGGTGTCAGATTAGCCGGCATAACTATAAGTGCTCCTTGATTTTTTCCGCCTGTTCCCGGGTCATGCCGGTGGCGGCGGTCAGTTCTTCCAGGGTGGCTTCCCTGATTCTGTCCACGGAGCCGAACTGCCGGAGCAGTGCGCTCTTGCGGCGGGGACCGATTCCCGGGATGCCGTCCAGCACCGAAGTGAATGTCTTGCGGCGGTGGACGCTGGCGTAATAGCTTATGGCGAAGCGGTGCGCCTCGTCGCGGAGTCGCTGGAGAAGCTGGAGTCCGGGAGAAGATTTCGGCAGGACGACCGGCTCCTTACGGCGGGGCAGGAATATCTCTTCGTTTTCCTTGGCCAGGCTGGCGACGGGGACATCGTTACCGGTGTCCTTAATCACGGATAGCGCCGCGTTGAGCTGACCCTTGCCGCCGTCGATGAGGACGAGGTCGGGCTTTATCGACCAGGTATCCGGCGCGGACGTACCGCCCTTCGTGCCGTGCTTGAACCGTCTCTGCAATACCTCCTGAAGCATGGCGTAGTCGTTGGCGCCGGTCACCGTCTTAATCTTGAAACGCCGGTAATGCGCCGGTTTGGGCTTGCCTTTCTCGAAGACCACCATGCTACCCACCGCCGAACTCCCCTGAATATTGGAAATGTCGTAAGCCTCCATGCGCAGCGGCGGGCTTTTCAACTTGAGCTCTTTTTCTATCTCCTCCAGGGCATCGTCGAGTGATGTAGAGGAGGAAATTGCCTTGATTTTAAGCTGCTCGAAGCCCTGCCGGGCGTTTTCCGCAGCAATATCGATGAGCTGTTTTTTTACCCCCTGGCGCGGCACCTGGATTTCGACTTTAGCGCCCCGCCTGCCCTTGAGCCACTCCTTGATAACCTGCCTTTCATCCACGGGGTACTGGAGCAGCAGTAACGGCGGCACCTGGGGAGACGACGAGTAATACTGCTTGACGAAGCTGGTCATAATCTGGCGCGGCTCTTCCTGACGGGTGCCCTGCAGGAGGAAACTCTCCCGGCCGGTCAGTTTATTGCTGCGTATGAACAAGACCTGCACGTACGCCTGGTCGCCCTCGTGGACGAAGGCGATAACGTCCTGCTCCCCCCGGATGACCGCGGCGATTTTCTCTCCCTCGATGACCTCGTGAATCGCCTGTATCTGGTCCCGCAGGCGGGCGGCTTTCTCGTAGTCCATAGCCTTAGCGGCTTTTTCCATCCTGGCTTTAAGGTCTCTGGCTACCTTTTCCCGCTTGCCTTCCAGAAAGAGGATAACTTCCCTGATTACCTGCCCGTATTCCCGCCGGCTCACCGCACCCGTGCACGGCGCCAGGCAACGTCCCAGGTGATATTCCAGGCAGGGACGCGGCGCTTTGCCGGTTATATTCTTGGAGCAGATGCGGAAAGGAAAGATATACTGCAGGAGGCGCAGGGTCTGTTTTACCGAGCGCGAACTGGAAAACGGGCCGAAGTATCTTCCCCCGTCCTGCTCGTAGCGGCGGGTAACGTATACGCGGGACCAGTCTTCGTTAACGGCTACCTTCAAATAGGGAAAGGTCTTATCGTCCTTGAGACTCACGTTGTAGCGGGGATGGTACTGTTTAATGAAGTTCAGCTCCATGATAAGGGCTTCCTGCTCCGAGGAGGCAACATAGAAATCTATGTCCGCCACCCGCGATACCATTTTCTGGAGCTTGGGAGTCAGCTTTTGCGTGGACTGAAAATAAGACCTGACACGGTTGTGGAGATTAACGGCTTTCCCCACGTACAGGATTACCCCCGCCGCGTCTCTCATGAGATATACGCCGGGACGGTGAGGTAATCTATTGAGTAGTGTTTCTATCAGGCTGCTCGCCACCTTTGCTCCTCCCTTTTTACCCGTCATTATTCTAACACAGGTATATTATGGAGCAAAGGGAATTGATAAACGTCAATCATGGGTTAGACCATGAATATGCAATTATCAATGCACGGTAATCGTTTCAATATTATGGTGTATCTATTCTTCGGCTGCGTATTCCGGGTACATTTCCGGCAGGAACATATTGATGGTATTTGCCGAGACGGCGTATCCTACTCCCTCGACGGCCACACCTACGGCTTTTGCCGAGACCACCCCGATAACCCTTCCATAATGGTCAAGCATGGGCCCGCCGCTGTTCCCGGGATTTACGGCGGAATCCGTCTGCACCCAGATAATATTACTGCCATCGTCGTACTCAATGGAGGAGACGAGTCCGCTGGTTACCGTAACGTTCTCTTTGTCCAGGGGGTATCCCATTACAATAACCTGTTCACCGAGGTCGACTCCGCTGAGGTTCGCTATTTCGAGGGTGGGAAGCCCGCTTTCATCGATTTTCACCAGCGCCAGGTCGTGAACCATGTCCCTTGCCAGCACAGTTCCTTCATAATCGGAGCCGTCTTCCAGGTAGACGGTAATTTCCTCGGCATCACGCACTACGTGGTTATTGGTCATGATAAGCCCGTCGGCGCCGATGATAAATCCGGAACCTGACCCTAAGTCCGTCTTGATTTTTACGACCGAGTCACGAGCGAGGGAGGTTAGCTGCTGGGCGGTCATTTCTGCGGTCGTAGAAATAAGATTGGGAATAATCACACAAGCTTCGGTAACCGCGACGCCCTTCTTACGCGGCAGCCAGTGGGGGAAGTATTCCAGGGCGGAATTCTCGGTGAGGCGGGTCATATGAGTGCCGTCGATGTCTATCATGTATAATTCGGCGTATTCTTCGTCATCTTTGTTGGAGTTAAAGAGTATCTTCGTCCCATCGGGAGACCATGAAGCAGTAACGCAGCTATAGTCTGCGGACTCTATTACAGGCTCCACATTCTTTCCGTCCGGGTCCATGATATAGATGCCCCAGGTCCCCTCTCCGAGCCTGCCGGACTGGAACAGGATTTTCGTTCCTTCCGGAGACCACCTGGGGAAGTAGTTGTCATATAAAATGTTAGTAAGTCTCGTCTGCTTGGAGCCGTCGGCGTTCATGACGCATATTTCCACCGTCGAACCGATTTCGGAGTTATAGGCGATTTTCGTGCCGTCGGGCGACCAGTTGGGATAATCGTCGTAGAAGGAATTATCCGTCAGCTGTATTAGATTTCCGCCGTCAACGTCCATGACGTAGATTTCAGATGGGTCGTGCTCCCAGGACTGGAAGGCAATTTTCGTACCATCGGGTGACCATGACGGTTCAAATGCTTCCCTGCCGGCAAGTATTATCGACAGCCATGTACCATCGGCGTTTATATAGCACATATCCGTGGTTTCATTAGCGATATTAAAGACAAGTCGCCTGCCGTCGGGAGTCCAGGAATACTGCCCTACGTTTACGGGGTTCCCGAAGAGCATTTCCTGGTTACTGCCGTCAGTTTCCATTAAGTACACGTAAAATATCTCGGAATCACCATCCTCTATATTGGCGAGGAACGCAATGCGGTCCGGTTCTATGGTGATATCCGTGGACACAGAGCGGGTTACGTTGCCGTGGGTAGCCTGTACACTGATACCGCTAACGTACTTATCGGGTTCGTCACCGGCGGTAAAAAGCCCGTCCTGGGTTATCTTCCCTGCGTCTTTATCGTCTACACTCCAGGCGAATTCTACACCGGAAATCCGATTCCCGTACTTATCTGCGGCTACGGCAACAAATTGCTGCTCCTGCTCTATGCCGAGTTCGAGTTTCGGCGGGGCTAGAGCGACTTGCTCCAGTACATCCGGTATAATCACGACTGCAGACTGAGCCTGGTATTTGGAGTCGCCCTGTTCGGCAACTACTTCGACTGCATCGGTATAACTGCCCGTTTTTATTCCGGCGGTTAAAAGACCGCTTTCCGTTATCGTACCCGCTGCCTCGTCTAATACCGTCCAGCTAATGTCTGCGTCGCTGATTTGATTACCGTACTGGTCTTCAGCGACCGCTTCCAGCTGTTGTGTGCCGCCGGCAGGTACTTCGAAGGGTGTAATTGCCACCGCCGCCAGGGCATCGGGCAGTACGGTTACCGCAGCTTTGCCCTGTGCCGAGTGACCGTCCATTGTAGCCGTGGCTACTACGCCGCTATCAAACGTACCAGCTACAGTACCGGCGGTCAGCGAGCCGTCGGACGTTATAGCGCCGACTTCTCCCGAGATATCCCAGGTTATTTCCGCGCCGGTGATTGAATTACCGTAAGCATCGGATGCCTCTACTAGAAACTGTTGACTTTGCTCAACGTCCAGCTCTACTGCGTCAGGAGACACCTTTACAAGCGCCACGGGTCCGTGGGTTACCGTAACCGCCAGACTATACGTGCTGGATTTAGCGGTGTCGGCCCCTTTGGCGGCGGCAAGTGTGACCGTGTAATTACCCGCCTTGGTATATTCGTGAGATATCGGCTCTTCAGCGGTACCGGCGGTCTTGGTGTCGCCGTCGCCGAAATTCCAACTGTAGTTGTTATAGCTTCCGGAAAGAGATGATGCTTCGTTGATGGTAAAATTGATGGTAAGGGGGGCCGGTCCGCTGTTGACGCTTGCCTGGAACGATACCTGCGGCAAAGACTTACAGCCGATTCCCAATAGTAATAGTGACAGGATAAGGACACCAAAGATACATAAACGAAGAATTCTTTTCATCTTCAACCTCACTATCCGGTATTCAGGACAAAATAAAAAGACACCGGCAAACTACTTATGATGGTTATGGTGTCTTCGTTAAATCCTGCGATATTACCCAAACTATCGTCTTCTACGTTCTTATAAATAGCTACTTAAGTGTAACTAGCCTTCTGCGCCTTGTCAACTCCGCGTAATGAAATATGGCGAATATTTAGAATTGTTATCCGATATTACACGGGGTGATACCGTATTTTTTTACGTCAGTCTATCTTTATCAAACCCTGCCTGATAGCCACCACCACAGCTTCGGTGCGGGCATTGGCGTTCAGCTTGCGCAGGATAGAGGTGACATGGTTCTTGATGGTCTGCTCGCTGATACCGAGCTCGGCGGCAATCTGCTTATTCAGGTAGCCCTGGGCGATGTATTGCAGTATCTCTATTTCCCGTGGAGTCAGGGGTGATATAAAGGCTTCGGACTCGCTGCGGGAAGTCAGTTCCTGGAACTGCTGCAGCACGTGCTCCGCTACCTTGGGGCGGGTGGTAAGGGCTTCGTTGATGGGGTGCTCGCCCTTTGAGACGCGCCTGACGGTCTCTATCAGCTGTTCCGCGGTTACTTCCTTGCTTAAATAGGCAACCGCCTGGGCTTTTAGCGCCTGGAACAACTGGTTGTCTTCCGGATTAGAGGTAAGCATTATCACTCCGATATTCGGCGAGCGCTGTTTTATCTTGCGGCCCAGTTCCAGTCCGTTTTCCGAGGGACCGTCCAGGTCCAGTAAAGCTACATCCGGCGGGAGGTTGTCGATTGACTTAAGTACGTCACCGTTAATGCCTGTAGTACCGACGATTATTATATCTTCGGTATCGGAGAAAGTCTGCTCTATCGCCTGTTGAAACAGCGACTGCTGACTGATTACAAATACCTGTATTTTATTATTCTTGTTGTTATTCATGACTCCTTTTGCGGTTAGTACCCTGATGGCCTGGACTGAACCGTACTACCTCCTAGCCTTTTTTCTGGTGCTGGTCATATTGCTTTCGTAGCTTGCAACGAACTGCTCCACGAGATAAGGATCGAATTGCGTTCCGGCGCATCGTTTTAATTCTTCTATAGCCTGTTCGTGGGTCATAGTTTCCGCGTAGGGCCTCTCGGAAGTCATGGCAGTAAAGGCATCGGCAATATTGAGGATACGCGCTTCCACGGGAATGCTTTCACCCTTCAAACCGTCGGGATAACCGCTTCCGTCATACCATTCGTGGTGGTGCAAAATGCCTCCCACGCATGGAGCCAGCTGCGGTATCCGGCTGGCAATCGTAGCTCCCAGCTGCGGGTGAGTCTTAATTATCTCCCATTCCTCCACCGTTAATTTACCGGGCTTGTTTAATATATCATCACTGATGGATATTTTACCAATATCGTGGAGTAGAGCACAGGCTTCCAGCTTGGTTATCTCGGCGGTGTCCAGCTTGAGTGCTTTGGCTATCGCCAGCGCGTAATCGGTTACCCTCTTGGAGTGGTTGTGGGTAAAATAGGTCTTGGAGTCCACCGTATCCGAGAGTGCGTGGACCACACTTAATATCTTGCTGTCTATGTGATTATCCGTTTCAAGGGCCATCTCGGTTAAGTGCAAAGGCGTCAAAGCGCCGGAGGCGCAGTAACTCTGGTTGCCGCCGTCCCTCTTGGCGCGATACAGGATAACGTCGGCGGCGGCGATAATATCCGTATGGCTGATTCCGTCGTCCGGCCAGCTTGCCAGTCCGATACTGGCGGTTACTTTAATTTTACCGGAATCGACTCCTTCGGCGATTTTCTTGCGGACTCGTTCGGTGACCTGGAGAGCCGCGTCGATGGATGTCTGCGGCAGTAGAATGGCGAACTCATCGCCGCCGTAGCGGAAAGCGCTGTCCGCGTTCCTGATGGCACTCTTGATGATACCGCCGATTTGCCTCAAGAGTTTATCGCCGGAGAGGTGACCGTAGGTGTCATTGTACGACTTAAATGAATCGAGGTCGACGATGGCCAGCGAAAAGACCCCGCCGTAGCGGGAATGCCGGCTGATTTCCGTATCTATCATCTCGTCCAGAGAACGGCGGTTCAACAGTCCGGTAAGTTCGTCGACCCGGGCTTTATGCTCCGCTTTGGCGTACAGTTGTGCGTTCTCCAGCGGCATGGCTATCTGCGCGGCAAGCTGTTCCAGGAGTTTAAGATGACGCTGACTGTAGGCATACGGCTCGTTGCTGGCCACGATGAAACTGCCGATAACCCTGCCCTTAGCCAGCAGTGGCAGGTACACCATGGAGCGCAGGCCCTGTTTATAAAAACTCTCCCCGGTCTGGAAGTAACGCTCCTGCTCCAGATCCGGTTCCACGAACAGTTTTTTCTGGGTTACCACCCATCCGGTACCACTTCCCTCCAGGGGTACCCTTTCACCAATCTGATAGCTGGAAGCCTCGGGGGAGGATAATGCCACGCAGCAAAGGTCGGAGCCTTCGATGAGCACAATCGACGCCCAGTGAACGTCGATTACGTTCTTCAGTTCCTCGATGAAACTGCCGAATATTTCCTGGATATCCAGGCTTGAAGATAATATGGTGCTGGACTTGTTTATTACCGATAGCTCTTCCTCCCGTTCCCTGAGCTGCTCGCGGAGGTATTCCTTCTCCAGGCTTACGGCTACGCGACTGGTCACATCTTCGATTATGTTGAAGTCCTCGAGCGAATACCTGCCGGATGTTTTTTTACCCAGTACCAGTATGGCGATCAGCCGGTCGCGGCTGATCAGCGGCATGAAAATCTCTATCTCTTTGGCTTCTATTTCCTCTTTCTCCTGAGGCCACAGACCCAGGAAAGCCGGGAGTATAGCCAGATTTTCTTTTAGTAGCGCCTTTTGTTCGCGTTCAAGGTAGGAAATGATAGGATTTCCCGCCCGTAACCGGATATCGGTTAAGGAGCTGACTTGGCTTTCTGATTCAACGAATTGTGTAATAAAGTCCTCGCTGCCGGTTTCGGGGAAGAGCAGGCATGCTTGTTTAATATTAATGGCTTTACTGAGCAGAGAGAGAAGCTCGCCGCCCTGTTCCTTCAGGCTGAAGACGTTATGTATTTTGTTGGTGAAATCGTTTAGCTTCTTATGGTAGTCGTAGCTCGAACCTTGAAATGCCCGGCTCATAAGTTCAAAGAAATATCCGCGTACTTTGTAAATGAAAACAGAGACAACGAGGGCTACCAGCGTAGCTATAAATGAAGCCAGCAGGTCCAGTTCAAAGTCGAAAACGGTGTGCAGCACCACGATTAACAGCCAGAAGCTGACGATGCC